>NZ_JBFBCF010000046.1:0-68357 GCF_040683035.1 Streptosporangium sp. NPDC051022
ACAGCTGATCCTGGCCTGCTGGGCCGGGATCTGCCCCACCTGCCGCCGCGCGTTACCCAGACACGCCCAATCTGTCCCCACCTAACCAAGCCCTACTAGGGCACCGTTCCAAGGCGCTGTTCCGGGGCGCCGGCCGCCGCGGGGACGGCGGTCGCCCGTCACCGGTCCGCGCGGCCCGCGGGTCCGTGCCGTCTACCGGTTCACGCGGTGGACGAAGTCGGCGGCCGCGCTCCACACCGCGTGACAGGGGTGAGGTTCCGCTCGCGGGGCCGGAGATCTTCCGGCGTCGCCGAGGGGAGCACGGGACCGGCCGGAGGCGGCCCCGTGCTCCCGGGCGGATCAGAAGAACGTGTTCTCCGGTACCGGCAGGGTCACCCGCGCGGGGCCGCGCCATCTGGTCTTGTCCCGCGGCACGTCACCGCCGCCGAGGGCGGTGAGCACCAGGGGGAGCTGCACCGTGCTTCTGGCCAGGTCGAGGGTGACGTTCGCGCCGGTGGCCGCCTCGCCGCTGTAGGTGGCGTCGGTGCCGGCGATGACGAGGGCCAGCCGGTGGCCCTTCTTGAAGATGTAGTCCTGCGGCAGGGTCTCCCAGCGAACCCTGCCGTAGGTGCCCGGCGGCAGGGGGGAGGGGCGGCTGAGCGAGTCGCGGTTCTGCACGTCGATCCAGCCGCGGGCGACGATCTCCAGGGGACGGTCGGCGAGGTTGACGGCGACCTTCCTGTAGCAGGCGTCGTCGGCCGCCGTGCTCTCGCCGTGGCAGCTCTCCTCGGTGAGGGTGGTTATGCCCTGGCCGCGTCGCCAGTCGATGCGGGTGTCCTGGCCGTAGTCGACGAGGAGCGCGGTCAGGTTCGAGGTGGGTCTGTCGAGTGCCAGGCGCAGGTCGATGACGGGTGTGCCGGACAGCCGGAGGTCCAGCGGCAGCGGGCCGGTGGTGAAGGCCGCTCTCGCCGGGACGGCCGTGCCGATGTCGGCGGCCATGGCGTCCTCGGTCTGGCGGGTGTCGGTGAAGGTCGCCGTCTGTCCTCTTCTGGCGGGGGTGAGGCCTAGGGAGCCGTCGGAGGCGGGGTGAAGGGAGACCTTCAGGGTGTGGGGGGCGGGCCAGTCGGACTGGGTGATCCAGCGGTTGGTGCTGGTCTGCACGTCGGCGCGGGGTTGCCGCATGACGGTGTTGTTCACGCCGAGCAGCCAGTGGTCGAACCACTGCTGGAGGGTGTCGACCCAGAGGTCGCGGCGTCCTTCGAAGTCGAACGGGTCGACGTGCTGGTACTGCCCGACCCAGATTTTGCGGGGGATGTTGTTCCTGGCCAGTGCCTGCCACCACTTGCTGAAGTTGTCGGGTTTGACGTTGAGGTCGTTGACGGTGTGGACGGCGAAGACGCTGGCGTGCATTTTGGAGACGTTGGTGAGCAGGCCGTCGAGGTAGTCGCGTTCGGCCCAGAAGGGGTTGTAGTCGCCGGTGTCGTCGCCGTCCCTGGCGTCCATGTCGGCCCGTACGGCGGCGCATTTGGCGTCGGGGTCGGTGTCGACGTAGTTGGCGAGCCACGACATGTAGTCGTAGCTGTAGATCACGCCGTTGGAGCGCTGATATCTGTACCAGGAGCTGATGGCGGAGATCGGGACGATGGTCTCGAGTCCCTGGACGCCGGTGGCGGCGACGGCGTTGGCGAGGGTGCCGTCGTAGGACTTGCCGATCATCGCGGTCTTGCCGGTGGTCCAGTCGGCGTTGACGGGGGTGCCGTCGGCGCGGCGGGCGGTGGCGCGGCCGTTGAGCCAGTCGATGACGGCTTTTCCGCCGAGGACGTCGGAGCGGCCGCCGGTGTCGGGGCAGCCGTCGGATTTGGTGGTGCCGTTCATGTCGACGTTGAGGACGGCGTAGCCGCGCGGTACGAAGTAGTTGTCGTAGAAGAGGGGGAACTTCAGGGGGTTTCCGGCGGCGTCGTAGGTTTTCCGCTCGGATTCGTTGCCGCGGCCCGCGTTGTCGTAGTAAGGGCTTTCGTCGATGATGACGGGCACCTTGAGGGCGGGGCCCGACTCTCTGGGCCTGATGATGTCGACGCGGATCTGGTCGGGTTTTCCGTCGGCGTCGCTGTCGGTGCTCGATTCGACGTAGACGTGTTCGCGGATGGCGTCGGTGTAGGAGAAGACCGGCTGGGTCCTTCCGTTCTCGACGGTGATGGAGGGGGTGGGGGACGACGCATGGGCGGGGGTGATGCCCGTCGCGGTCACCGCCAGGGCGATGAGGACTGCTCGTAATCGTGGCACGCGGAGCCTCCCGAGAAACTAGAGAAACATCCGCAATGTCTTTGAGTTCCGAATAGTCGGCAAGATCCCTTTATGCGTTCGACATCACCCTGGGTCTGGTGTGTGACATGAGGGTGGCGGGCGTACGGTGACCGCATGGAGAAAGACGACCTCGGCCTCGCCGTGCGGCTTCCCGGGCGGGTGCGCCGCGTGGTCTCTCTCGTCCCGTCCCTGACCGAGGCCGTCGCGGCCACCGGGCGGGAGCTTCTCGTGGGCGCCACGGACTGGTGCGACCGTCCGGCGGACCTGGCCGTCACGAGGGTCCGCGGGACCAAGAACCCCGACCTCGGCCGGATCGGCTCGCTGCGGCCCGACGTCGTGCTGGCCAACTTCGAGGAGAACCGGGAGAGCGACCTGCGGGAACTGCGGGAGGCGGGCGTCCCGGTCTGGACGACCGTCATCCGTACGGTGGACGAGGCGCTGGTCTCCCTGGAGCGCGTGCTCACCGTGGCGTGCGGGCTGCCCCGTCCCGCCTGGCTGGAGGACGCGGCGCGGGCGTGGGCGACGCCCGCCCCCGCCCGCCGAAGGCGCGCCGTCATTCCCGTGTGGCGGCGCCCCTGGATGGTCGTCGGCCGTGACACCTTCGCCGGTGACGTACTGGCCAGGCTGGGGGTGGACAACCTCTACCGTGAGCACCCCGAGCGTTATCCGAGGATCCCGGCCGACCGGCTCCTGGAGGGCGGGCCCGACCTGGTGGTGCTGCCGGACGAGCCGTACCGTTTCACCGCCGGCGACGGGCCGGAGAGCTTCCCCGGCGTCGACGTGGCCCTCGTCAGCGGCCGTCATCTGACGTGGTACGGCCCTTCGCTGGTCGAGGCCCCCCGGCTCCTGGCGAAGGCGCTGGGCGGCCCGTTCCGTCTCCGGGCGGACGAGTAGAGTGAAATTCTCGCCCCGCCTGTTTTCCCCGGGCCCCGCGGTCGTCTCACGCGACGGCCGAAGCCCCCGCCGCCGGGGATCTCCCGCCTCTGTGCCTGAGCCTTGCCCAGCGATGGGGCAAAAGAGAGGGAAAATCCAGAAAAGAGCACATATCTCGCCGGGGGGCGTGCCGATCGCAGGACCTTCCGCAGGACCTTGAGGCCGCCGAGATCGTGACACCGGCCGGTGACCGGCACGGAAGACGACTGGCCCGTGCCGGTGGCCGTTCGTTGAACTGGAGGTTCCGACCATGGAAGCCAAGCAGTGGAACATACAGGTCGACATCACCGAAGAGGGCGACGACACCTTCGCCCGGGTGTTCCTGAACGTCAAGGACATTCACCACCTGACCGGTTTCGGCCACTCGCGCCGCAACCCGATCGACCGTCCGGTGCCCGAGATCGGTGACGAGCTCGCGGTCGCCCGCGCGCTGGCGGATCTGGCCGACAAGCTGCTCGCCACCACCTCGCAGGACATCGCCCAGTTCGCCGGGCCCGCCGGGCAGAACAGGTGGTGACGGAGGGGACCGGGCAGAACAGGTGGTGACGGAGGGGAGGGAGGATCCCGAGAGGGCCCCGGCGTACCGGCGTGCCCGTCAGGCGGTGGCGTCCAGGCGGGGTACCGTCATCCGCTCCTCGCGCAGCACGCCGCCGACGACCTCGCCGCCGACGGTCTCCTGTTCGAGCAGGATCGCCGAGAGCCGGTCGAGGGCGCCGCGGTGGGCGCGCAGCAGGCCGACCGCGCGCTTCTCGGCCTCGCCGAGCAGGCGGCCCACCTCCTCGTCGATGATCCGCTGAGTCCGCTCCGAGTACGGCTTGCGCCGCAGGTCGTCGAGTTCCTCGCCGAGATACTGGGGACTGGCCGAGGAGTAGCCGACCGGGCCGAGCTCAGCCGACAGGCCGAAGTCGCGCACCATGCGGGTGGCGATCTGGGTGGCGCCCGCCAGGTCGTTGGCGGCGCCGGTGGAGCCCTCGCCGAAGACGACCAGTTCGGCGGCCCGGCCGCCGAGCCGTACGGCCAGCAGGTCGGCCAGGTAGCTCTCGCTGTAGAGGTGCCGCTCGGCTTCGGGCAGCTGCTCGGTCACGCCGAGGGTCAGGCCGGCCGGCAGGATGGTCACCTTGGCGACCGGGTCGGCGTGCTCGCACAGCGCGGCCAGCAGGGCGTGACCGGACTCGTGCACGGCCACCGCGTGGCGTTCCTGGGGGAGCAGGGCGTTGGAGGTGTCCCGGCGGCCGAGCAGCACCCGGTCGCGGGCGGCGTCGAGATCGTGGGCGTCGATGGTCGTGCGGTCCGCCCTGACCGCGTTGATCGCGGCCTCGTTGACCAGGTTGGCCAGGTCGGCGCCGGAGAATCCCGGGGTGGCGCGGGCGATCACCCCGAGATCGGCGTCCGGGGTCAGGTGTTTTCCCGCCGCGTGCACGGCCAGGATCGCCGCGCGCTCGATCTGGTTGGGCAGCGGCACGGTGACCTGCCGGTCGAAACGGCCCGGCCGCAGCAGGGCCGGATCGAGGGCCTCGGGCCTGTTGGTCGCGGCCAGGACCACGATGCCGCTGCCCTGGTCGAAGCCGTCCATCTCGGCCAGCAGCTGGTTGAGCGTCTGCTCGCGCTCGTCGTTGCCGCCGGTGATCGTCCCGGAGCCGCGGCGGCCGCCGATCGCGTCGATCTCGTCGATGAAGATGATCGAGGGGGCGCGTTTGCGCGCCTCGTCGAACAGGTCGCGCACCCGTGAGGCGCCCACGCCGACGAACATCTCCACGAACCCCGATCCGGTGACCGACAGGAACGGCACGGCCGCCTCACCGGCCACCGCCCTGGCGATGAGCGTCTTGCCCGTGCCGGGAGGACCGACCATGATCACACCGCGGGGAGGTTTGGCGCCCGCCGCCGTGTACCGCTCGGGGGCGCGCAGGAAGTCGACCATCTCGCTGATCTCCTGCTTGACCCCGTCGTAGCCGGCGACGTCCCCGAACCGGGTGGTCGGCCGCTCCGCCTCGATGATCTTCGCTCGTGACCTGCCGAAGCCGCCGATGCCGCCGGCCAGGGACTGCTGCGCCTTCCGTCCCGTCCAGAGGAACAGGCCCATCAGCAGTACCAGCGGCAGCAGGCCGATGAGGAGGGAGGTCCAGGAGCCTCCCGCCTGGGTGGCGGTGGTCTGCACGTGCTTGGCGTGCAGCCGGCTCTCCAGCTGGGCGGCGTTGGGTGCCGTCGGGATCTGGCTGGTGAACCTGGTGCCGTCGCTCAGGGTGCCGGTCACCGCGCCCTGCTCGTCGATCGTGACGGTCTTGACCTGTCCGGCGTCCACCTTGGCCGTGAAGTCGCTGTAGGAGTAGGACCGGGTCGCGGTCCCGCCGAGGACGAGCGGCACCAGCAGCCACGCCGCGATGACCAGCATGCCGATCGGCAGCAGCCAGCTCCGCCAGCCCGGAGAGGGGGGAGGGGCAGAGGGGGGCGGGGGTTCGTTCGACGGTCCGGGCTTCGCCTTACCTGTCGTGTGGCGGCCGCGCAGCCGTACCCGGGTGATCATCAGCAGCCCCCTTGCGAGTTCCACCGCTCACTGCCAGTCTCCCCCCATATGGCCGAATATGGCAGGGCCGAAAGGCCCCAAGACCAGGGCGTTCGATGCGGCAGGCCATCTCGGAGACCGCCGGATCCCACCGTCACCCCACCGTCATCTCACCGTCATCCCACTGGCCGTCCGCCGGGCCCGGGTCTGGTCACGGCGCCCGGTCCCGGCGCGGGCGGCCGTTCCCGTGACCGGTCGCCGCCGGGTCCGTCACCCCGTCGGGGACGAAGCGCCCGCGCTCCATCGGCCCATGACGGGTTCTCCCAGGATCCTCGCGGCCCGGCACAGCGTCTGACCGTGCTCGGCGAACAGCGCGTCCCTGGAGTCGTGGTGCCCCAGATCCGCCAGGACCCTCGCCGACAGATCACACGCCGAGCACGCCGAGCACGCCCTGGGCGCACCGGTCACCCCGTCCCAGTCGACGGCCGTGCGCGACAGGGCCTCGAACAGCGTCTCCCGGCCGGTGTTGGTGAAGGCGCCGCCGGGCGTCCGGCTCAGCTCGGGCAGGTCGCCGAACAGCTCGGACACCTGGACCCAGCCGTCCGCCGTCCGGAACTCCGGCCACGCGAGCACGACCTGGTCCGGCACGAGACGGTGAAGACGCGGGAACCGCGGATGCCAGAAGGAACCGTCGACCAGCAGGCCGCGCACCCGGGTGGGAATCCCGCGTGCCCGGGCGACCGCCTCCAGCACCGCCAGGCGCTGGCTGCACGACCCGCGCTCCCGCCGCAGGATCTCCGAGACCGCCCGCCGTTCCTCGAGCGAGTAGACCGGGCGGATCGCCCGCGCGATGTGGCCGTGGGCGACCCTCAGCAGGGCGAGCGGATCCTCGGGGGCCCGGGCGGTCACCCGCTCGACGAAGGCGCCCACGCGCGGATGCCCCCAGTCGAGGATGCCGGTGGGCATCACCCCGCCCCGCACCGGAGCGGGGTCGGTCCCGGCGGGGGCGGGCACACGTCTTCGCGGCCAGGGAGGAGAACCGGTCATGGTCGTCATTGTGCCCCCCTGCCTCTACCGCCGCCTGCCCGGGGCCGAGAGGCGCCGTGACGCCTGCCCGCCGGCCGGTGCCCCCGTGGAAGACCGGACGCGCTTCGGTGACGACCCCGGTCAGCCGAGGAGCGTCTCGCCGATCCAGCCGTCGGCCGAGCAGCCGGGGGGAACGGCGAACACGGCCGACCCGATGGGGGTCGTCCACTCGTTCAGCAGGTCGGCCTCGGCCAGTCTCCGCTGGACGGGGATGAACTGCCGGGCGACGTCGGCCTGGTAGGAGGCGAACAGCAGCCCGGAGTCGGCGTGTCCTTCGGGGGTGATCCCTTCGTCGTAGTTGTAGACGCGGCGCAGGATCCGCATGCCGGGGTCCTTCACGTGGGCCCGGCGGATGTGCGCGTACTCGGAGATGACCGGAAAGCCGAGCGTGTTGAGCCTGTCGAAGTCGGGCTCGTCGTGCTCGCGCAGCCCGGTCAGCGGGGCGCCGGTGTCCAGGCGGCGGCCGACGCTGAACTCCCTGGCCGTCCGGTCGGCGGCGTCCCACTTGTCCAGCTGTGTGCGGATGCGGCGCAGTACCAGGGTGGTACCGCCGTGCAGCCACCGGGGGCCGTCGCCGGTCCACACGGCCCGGTCGAAGTCGGGGGTGCCCGGGACGGGGTTGACGGTGCCGTCGAGCTGGCCCATGAGGTTGCGCTGGGTCGTGCCGGGAGGGGCGGTCTGGGAGCCGCGCCGGAACCCGCGCTGGGTCCAGCGCACCCGGGTGAAGGAACGGGCGTCCTTGATCGTCATGCGCAGGGCGTGGGCGAGGGTGACGGCGTCGTCGGCGCAGATCTGCAGCAGCAGGTCCGCGCCGGTCCACCGCCGCTCCAGCCTGTCGACGACGAACGGGGGCAGCGGGGCCACCGACTCCGGCCGCAGCTCCTCGACCCCGGCCGCGGCGAACAGGCCCGGACCGAAGCCGAAGGTGACGGTCAGCCGGGCGGGATGCACGGCCAGTTCGGGCTCGGTGTCGGCCAGCGCGGCCCTGCCCTCGGTCAGGCGGCGGGCGTCGTCGGTGAGCAGGCGCATCATCCGGACGATCGCCTCGCGTCCGGTGCCCGGCAGCAGGTCCAGACCGGCGAACACGGCGTGGGCCTGCGGCGGGGTGGCGATTCCGGCCTGGTGGACACCGTGGAACGGCTCGATCGCCGGACCGGGGGCGGAGGGCGCGCCCGGCTCCCGGGCGGGAGACGAGGCGGAAGAGGGAGAGGAGGACGGTGGGAGGGCGCGGGCCGCCAGGGCGCCGGCCGCCGTGACGGCGCCCCCGGTGAGCAGGCCTCTGCGGGTCAGCCGGGGTTGACGCATCAGCCCTGCTCCTTGCCCATGTCCATACCGGGCTGGTAGTCCTCCCTGCCGCCGGCGAAATCCTTGCCGACCGCGGTGAACTCCAGTTTCCCGCCGCCCTCAAGGGCGAGGGCGAAGGGGATCTGCGCGCCGGGCATCACCTCTTCGGTGACGCCCATGAGCATGAGGTGGTCGCCGCCGGGCTGGAGCGGGTACGTGCCGTGAGCGGGGACGACGAACCCGCCCTTCTTGGGGCGCATGATCATCTTGTCTCCGGAGTCGACCACCTCGTGCAGTTCGACCTTCGGCGACAGCGGTGAGGAGGCGGAGACGACGGTCACGTCGGTGCCGGTGTCGTTGACCAGGGTGCCGAAGGCGGCGCTCATGCCCTTCTTGGCGGTCTTCACCCACGGGTCGACGATCGTCAGCGCCGCTCCGGTGGCCGACGGGACAGCCTGAGGGGACGCGGCGGCCGATGCGGGAGCGGTGGCGACGGCCGCCGCGGGGGACGATGTGGGAGATGCGGGGGCCGGTGCGGAGGCGCTCTGGGCGCCGCATCCGCACAGTGCCGTGACGGCCGCGGTCAGGATCGCGGCGGGGACGATACGGCGAGAGAACACGGTGAAGCCTTTCCTCCGGCGGAGCCGGCAGGCCGCGGCCGAGTGCCGCCTTGGTGTGGCCATGCCGGCGGGCAGCCGGAACTGTCACGCTGATTCGGTCCGCCGGGCGGTCGGATGGCCGCGCCGGCGCGGGCCCGCGCCGACGGATCGGGAGATCGCCCGCGGGCTGGGAACGAGGCAACGCCTCCGGGCGACCTTGGGCGGTCAGCCGGAGGTGGCGGTGACAGCCGGGGGAGGGCCGCGCCGGCTTACGGCGTGGCGCAGTACGGCCGAGCGGAGCGGCTTCGGCTCGATCGGGCCCGGTGAGAGGAGAGAGGTGTACGGCGGAGCCGTGTACACGATGAGCACGCGGTACAGCCGCGCGCCGAGCCGCCGCAGCAGCGCCCACAGCGCCGCCTCGCCGCGCGCCAGCCACAGGGAGGTCAGGCCCACCGCCCAGCCGTGCATGATCAGCATGCCCAGGCCCGGCAGCAGGCCGGAGTGGGCGTGCCCGGCGCCCTGTGCCGGGGACGCGGCGTGCGCCAGGGAGAACAGCACGTGCAGCCCGGCCTGCAACCCGGTCAGGAGCGGCAGGATCGCCGCCGGCGTGCGTTCGCGCCCCGACACGGCGAGGGCCGCCGTGAACGCGAGCGCCAGCGCCCCGGCCGCGCTCGGCGCCGAGACCGTTCCTCCTGCCAGGACATGCGCCATCACGCTCAGCCCCAGGCAGGCCGTGGCGAAGGCGGCGGCCCGGGCGAGACGGAAGGGCATGGTGGCGGGCAAGGTCACGGGCAGGGTGGCGGGCATGGTGGCGGGCATGGTGGGGCAATCATCGCACGCGACGGTGCCGCCCCCCGATCGAGGCCGGGACCTGCCGGTCCGCGCCGCCGGGCCGTCAGGCGCTGGCGGCGTAGAGGACGTCGCGCAGCCCGGGAAGGTCTTCCCGGTCGGCGCGCCAGACCAGACGCAGCCGGAGGTCCGGGACGGCGAAGTCGAGTTCGGTGAGCGTGCCGGACCGCAGAGCGGTGGAGACCGCGAACCCGGGAAGCAGGCAGACGCCCAGGCCCTGTTCCGCCCACGCCCGCATCACCGCGACCCCGCCCGCCAGGACCCGTTCCGGCCCGGGGCCGAGGAACCGGTCCGCGGCCATCCGGAAGGAACAGCTCGGCGCGTTGACCAGCAGCCGTTCGCCGATCAGGTCGCCCGCCTCCAGGCCGGGGCGGCCGTCCAGCCTGTGGCCGGGCATCGCGACCAGGACGAGCGGAACCGGATCGAGGTCGAGAAAGGTCAGCGGAGCGGGGGCGGCGGGAAACCGAGATCGCCGAGGGCGTCCCCGGTGTCGAGCACCAGCGCCGCCTCCAGCCGCCCGGCGCTCACCTCGGCGAGCAGTTCGTCCCGGCCGGCCGAGGTACGGACCTCGACGCCGACGCCGGGGCGGCGCTCGGCGAGCCGGGCCAGCACCCGGGGCACGCAGGCGGCGGGCCGTACCGGCTGATCTCGACGCCGGTGCCGGGTGGTCTTCCCGGACTCCGGGCGCGACCCGGTCAGCTCGGGCGTCGTCCCCTCTTTTCTCCGCCGTGCGGGGCGACGCCTCGGCGGGGGAGTGGGGAGCCGTCCCGGGACGTCGCCCCGGCGGCCGGGTGCAGCCGCAGGGAGTAGCCCACGCCGCGCAGGGTGTGGATCAGCGCGGGCCCCTCGGCGTCGATCTTGCGGCGCAGGTAGCTGATGTAGGACTCGACGATCCGGCTGTCGCCGCCGAAGCCGTAGTTCCACACCCGGTCCAGGATCTGCGTCTTGCTCACCACACGTTCGGCGTTGACCATCAGATAGCGCAGCAGGTTGAACTCGGTGGGCGACAGGTGCACGGTCCGCTCGGCCCGGCGCACCGTGTGCGCCTTCTCGTCGAGTTCCAGATCCGCGTAGCGCAGGACGCCGTCCGCGGAGAGGTCGGCGGGCGGGCGGCTGCGCCGCAGGATGGCCCGGAGCCGCAGGATGACCTCCTCCAGGCTGAAGGGTTTGGTGACGTAGTCGTCACCGCCCGCGGTCAGGCCCGCGATGCGGTCGGTGACGGCGTCGCGGGCGGTCAGGAAGAGCACCGGCAGGCCGTCGTGAAGGGCCCGCAGCCGTCGCGCCACGGTGAAACCGTCCAGGTCGGGCAGCATCACGTCGAGGATCACGATGTCGGGGCGGTCGCGGCCGGCGCCCTCCATCGCCTCGATGCCGCAGGCGGCCACGGACACCTCGAAACCGCTCATGCGCAGGGCGCTCGACAGCAGCTCGCGGATGTTGGGCTCGTCGTCGACGATCAGCACCCTGGCGGGCGCGGGCTCTTTCATAGCGTGGGTTCTACGCGCCCTGACTGGGAGTTAGCTGGGAACGTCGACACCGAGTCGATATCCCATGTCAAACATGGTGGCGCGGGCGGCCGGCCGGTGCGCGCTCGCCTGGCGAAACTGGGGATTCCCAGCTTTCTCACACAATCACCCGCCATACCTGAGTCGACGGATTTGACGGTATTGGAGGTGGTGACGCGGGTGAACAGTGCCACGACGGCCGACGAGGATGCGCGGGTCCCCGCCGGGCGGACCGCGACGGTGGAGATCGTGGTGCCGGTCTACAACGAGGAACGCGCCCTGGCCGGCTGCATCACCGTCCTGCACGACTATCTGGAGAGGTTTTTCCCCTTCGCCTGGACCATCACCGTGGTCGACAACGCCAGCACCGACGGCACGGGCGCGGTCGCGGCGGACCTGGCCGGGCGCTTCCCCAACGTCCGGCTCCTGCGTCTGGACCGCAAGGGCCGGGGCCTGGCGCTGCGCACGGCGTGGACACGGAGCCGGGCCGACGTCGTGGCCTACATGGACGTCGACCTGTCCACCGGGCTCGACGCGCTGCTCCCGCTCGTCGCCCCGCTGGTCAACGGCCACTCCGACCTGGCCATCGGCTCCCGGCTCGCGCGGGGGGCGCGCACGGTGCGCGGCCCCCGCAGGGAGATCGTCTCCCGCTGCTACAACGCGCTGGTCAGACGCACCCACGGGGTGGGGTTCAGCGACGCGCAGTGCGGGTTCAAGGCCGCCCGGACGGCGGTGGTCCGCCCGATGCTGGACCGGGTCGAGGACGACTCCTGGTTCTTCGACACCGAGCTGCTGCTCCTGGCCGACCACAACGGCCTGCGGGTGCACGAGATCCCCGTCGACTGGGTGGAGGACGTCGACAGCCGGGTCCAGGTCGTGCGGACCGCCCTCGACGACCTCAGGGGGCTGGTCAGGGTGGCCCGCGCGAAGGCCTCGGGGACCGCCCGCGTGCCCGGCCTGCCCCGGCGGCCCGGCCCGCGGGCGATCCACCCCGACGCCGTCCTGGCCCGGGACGGCGGCGGCCTGCTGTGGCAGGTGCTGTCGTTCTGCGCCATCGGCGTGCTGTCCACCCTGGCCCACCTCGGGCTGTACGCGCTGCTGCGGATCTGGCTGCCGGTGCCGGCGGCCAACCTGGTCGCGCTGACGATCACCACGGTTCTCAACACCGAGGCCAACCGGCGCTTCACCTTCGCCGCGCCCCGCACCTCGACGGTGGGCGTCCACCTGCCGGGACTGGTCGTCTTCGGCCTGTACTACGCGCTGACCTCCGGCGCGCTCATGACCCTGCACGCCCTCGTCGAGGACCCGCCGCGCCCGGCGGAGCTCGCGGTGCTGGTCGGCTCCTGTGTCGTCGGCACGGTGGGCCGTTTCCTGCTGCTGCGCGGCTGGGTGTTCGGCCGCAACCCCCCTGCCCCCTCTGGAGAACGATGACCACCTCACTTTCCGCCGCCACGACGACGGCCGGCGAGCCCGGCGCCCGCCCGTGGCGGTGGCGGGGCCACGCGCTCGCCGCGATCTGCCTGCTGGCGGCCCTGCTGTACGGCTGGGCCGCCACCGGGTGGGGCAACACCTACTACAGCGCGGCCGTCAGATCCATGTCGGCGAGCCCGGTGAACCTCCTGTTCGGCTCCTTCGACCCGGCCGGTGTCGTCACCGTCGACAAACCCCCGATGGCCCTGTGGCCCCAGGTGGTCTCCACCTGGATCTTCGGCTACCACGGCTGGGCGCTGCTGCTGCCCCAGGCGGTGGAGGGCGTCGCGACGGTGTTCCTGCTGCACCGCGCGGTACGCCGGTGGGCCGGAGAGGAGGCCGCACTGGTCGCCGCGCTCGTCCTGGCCCTCACCCCGGTCACCGTGATGATCAACCGGGACAACAACCCCGACACGCTGCTGGTGCTGCTGACGGTCGCCGCCGCCTACACCCTCACCAGGGCGGTACGGGCGGGCGCCGCCGCCCGCGAGGCCACCGGCTGGCTGCTGCTGACGGCGTTCCTCGTCGGCTGCGGATTCACCACCAAGATGCTCGCCGCCTGGGTCTGCCTGCCCGCCTTCCTGGCGGCCTACCTGGCCGGCACCGGGGCGGGCCTGTGGCGGCGGCTGACGGACCTGGGAGCCGCGGCCGTCGTCCTGCTGGTCTCCTCGCTGTGGTGGGTGGCGCTGGCGGACCTGTGGCCCGGCGGCCGGCCGTACATCGGGGGGAGCGCCGACGGGACCGCCCGGGATCTGGTGATCGGCTACAACGGCCTGGGGCGTGTCCTCGGGCAGGGCGGTCCGGGAGGGTTTCCGCGTCCCGGCGGTCCCGGCGGTCCGGGCGCCCCTGGGGGACCGGGCGGTCCCGGGGGAGTGCCGCAGCCGCCGCCCGGGATCGCCGACCTCGCCCGAGGCGGTCCGGGGGGTCTCCCAGAGGGATTCCCGAGGCCGGGCGGCGGCGTGGGGAACCCGTTCGGCGATCCGCCGGGTGTCGCGCGCATGTTCGGCGACTCGGTCGGCGGTCAGGTCGGCTGGCTGCTCCCGCTCGCCCTGCTGATCCTCGCGGCCGCCGTGGTGCTCGCCGTGCGCGCCCGCGGGCGCGGCGTACCGGCCGAGCCCGAGCGGCGCGCCGGCTGGGTGCTGTGGGGCGGCTGGCTGCTCGTCAACGGCGTGGTCTTCAGCTTCGCCGCGGGCATCTTCCACCCCTACTACACCGCCATGCTCGCTCCCGCCGTCGCCGCCCTGACCGGTGCGGGAACCGTGTGGCTGGTGCGCCGGCACCGCGAGGCCGGCCGGCTGCGGGCCCTGGCGCTCCCGGCGGCGGTCGCCGGTACCGCGGCCTGGGCGTGGGTTCTCATCTCCCGTGACATGTCGTGGCACGGCTGGCTGCGCTACGCCGTGCTCGCCGCCGCCGTCGTGGCCGTCGCCGTCCTTCTCACCGTCCGGGCCGGCCGTACGGCGGGGCCGGGCGGTCTCGTGCCGGTCGCGGCCCTGGTCCCCCTGCTGCTCGCCCCGGCGGTGTGGTCGGGCGCGAGCGTCCTCGCGGGCGCGGGCAACGGGACCTTCCCCACCGCGGGCCCGTCCGCGCCCATGCCCTTCGCCTCCGCCGGAGCCCCGCCGTGGGCCCACGGAGACGGACTGACCGCCGGGCAGCGCGGAATCCTGGACTACGCCGTCGCGCACTCCGGCGGCGCGCGCATCAAGCTCGCCGTCGACGGCGGGGCGATGGCCGCCTCCGCCTACCTCATCCACTCCGGCGAGACGGTGATCGGCATGGGCGGGTTCATGGGCGCGGACCCGGCGCCGTCCGTGGAACAGCTCGACCGGTGGGTCCGCGGCGGTGAGCTGCGCTTCGTCCTGGCCGCCGGCGGGACACCGGAGGCGGGGCCCTCCGGCGACGCACCCCCCGCGGGGAACGGGACGCCCCCCGGGAACGGAATGCCCGGCGGGAACGAGACGCCCCCCGAAAACGGGACGCCCCCCGAAAACGGGACGCCCCCCGAAAACGGGACGCCCGGCGGGAGCGGGATGCCCGGACCCGGCGCGGGACCCTTCGGCGGCGCCGCGGCCACCGAGCGCCGGGCCTGGATCGGCCGTAACTGTGACGTCGTCCCGGCCACCCGGTACGGCGGCGCCGAGCGGCCCGCGCCCTCGGACAGGATGCCGTTCGGCGGCGCCTCCGTCCTGTACGAATGCCGCCGTTAGCGCGGACACGCCGGACACGCGCCCGCGGGGCCGGACGGGAGGTCAGGCACCCGCGGGACCGGACAGGGGAAGGACGACGCGGAAGGTCGTGCCGTGGCCCGCCCGGCTGCGCACCTCGATCCTGCCGTCGTGGGCCTCCACCAGGGCGGCCGCGATGGCCAGGCCCAGGCCGGTGCCGCCGCTGTCACGCGAGCGGGCGCTGTCGGCCCGGTAGAAACGGTCGAAGACATGGGGAAGGTGCTCGGCCTCGATGCCCGGCCCGTCGTCGTGGACCTCGACGAACGCGGCCGTGCCCGCCGTGCCCGCCGTGGCCGTCGCGGTGCCCGCGTAGACGACGCCGGGCGCCGGCGGGCCGGTCGCGGCGAGCTCGCCGACCGTCACCCGTACGGCGACCCGCGGGCGCGTGTGGGCCACGGCGTTGCCGACCAGGTTGGCGATTATCTGGTGGAGGCGGTGCTCGTCTCCCACCACGCGTACCGGCCCCTCGCCGAAGATCAGCTCGATGGCCCGTTCCTGGTCGCGGGCCCGCGCGTCGTGCACCACGTCGCCGGCGATGACGTGCAGGTCCACCTCGCTCAGATCCAGCGCGCGCTCCCGGTCCAGGTGGGCCAGCAGCAGGAGATCCTCCACCAGCACCCCCATCCGCTCGGCCTCGCCCTCGATGCGGCGCAGGATGCGCGCCACGGCCGGATCCCGCTCGGCCCCGCCGTGCCGGTACAGCTCCGCGAACCCGCGGATGGAGGTGAGCGGCGTGCGCAGCTCGTGGGAGGCGTCGGCCAGGAAGCGGCGCAGCCGCTGCTCGGACCGTTCTCGTTGACGCAGCGCCTCGCTCAGCCGTTCGAGCATGACGTTGAGCGCGCGCCCCAGACGGCCGATCTCGGTTCGAGGATCGCTGTCGGCGACCCGCCGGTGGGTCTCCCCGGCCGCTATCGCGGTGGCGGTGCGCTCCATCCGGGTCAGCGGGCGCAGCCCCAGCCGTACCACCACGAGCGCCACCGCGCCGAGCAGCGCCAGCACCAGCGTCCCCGCCACCACCTCGATGAGCAGCATCTGGTGGACGGTGGTCTCGTTGGACTCCAGCGACATCGACACCGCCGCCCTGCCGCCGTCCGGCAGGCCCACCACCAGCGTGCGCCACTGGCTCGTCCCCGCCCGGGAGAGCACCGTGATGGGGCCGGCCGGAACCGAGGAGATCACCGCGGCGGGAACGGCGGGCCCGTCCGCGGAGCAGGCCGGTCCACGGTGCAGCGGGACCGCGGACGGGTCGTAGAAGGCGATGTGGAACTGCACCGGCAGTTCCACATCGTCCCTGCAGACCGGCGGCGGTGGCGGCGTGGGAGGGGGGCCCTTTCTCAGGGACACGGAGATCTCGGTGAGCTGCGCGTCCACGCGTGACAGCAGCGACCGCTCCAGCAGCAGCACACCGGAGGCGGCGAACACCGCCACCGCGGCCGCCGACAGCCCGAGCAGCGCCACCAGCAGCCGGCGCCGTAGCGGCCAGGGCCGGGCCACCGTCCTCACCGGGCCCGGTCCCGCCGGTTGCGGTGGGGGCCCCGCAGGCAGTAGCCCACGCCGCGCAACGTGTGGATCAGCGGCGGCCCCTCCAGGTCGATCTTGCGGCGCAGGTAGCTGATGTAGGACTCCACGATCCGGCTGTCGCCGCCGAAGTCGTGGTTCCACACCCGGTCGAGGATCTGTGTCTTGCTCACGACCCGGTCGGCGTTGATCATCAGATAGCGCAGCAGGCCGAACTCCCGGGGCGACAGGTGGATGTGCCGTCCGGCCCGCCGTACCGTGTGGGCCTCCTCGTCCAGCTCCAGGTCGGCACAGCGCAGCAGCCCGTCGGCCGTCTTCTCCCGGGTGCCGACGCGGCGCAGGATGGCCCGGATCCTCAGGACCACCTCCTCCAGGCTGAAGGGCTTGGTGATGTAGTCGTCGCCGCCCGCGGTCAGCCCGGCGATCCGGTCGGCGACCGTGTCCCGCGCGGTGAGGAACACCACCGGCGGGCCGCCGCCGGCGGGGCGCAGACTCCGCGCCACCGTGAACCCGTCGAGGTCGGGCAGCATCACATCCAGCAGGATGATGTCGGGCCGGTCCTCGGCGACGCACTCCAGCGCCTGTTTCCCCGTGGCGGCGGTTCGCACGAGAAACCCGCTCAGCCGCAGTGCGTCGCGGAGTAACTCGCGGATATTGGGTTCGTCGTCGACGACGAGCACCACCGGGCTCCCGGCAGGTCCCGATCTCGGAGCGGAATCGTTCATGACCACCGGTTTATCCGGCACATCTGGGAATTGCATGAGAATTGTCCGGAACTGGCCGGTCCGGTCATTAACTGGCCGGTCCGGTCATTGACGCCGGGCGCGGGCGGGCGCCCGGCACGGGGAAGCCGGGCGGTTACGAGACGCCTTCCGCGGCGGGTGAACGTGGCCGGGCGGAGGGGGCCGCGATATTCCCTTGGCGGCGGAGGTGAAATGCCGAAATACTGTCCGCCCATTGATGCGACCACGCGAAGGACGATGGTGTATCCCCCTGTTTCTCCCTACGATCCCCCTTTTCACCCCCCTGCCAGGCCCGTACGGCCGATCCGCGCCCTGGCGATCGCGGTCGTGGTCACGCTGGGCGTCGGCGCGCTGGTCGACGTGTTCTCGCTCGTGGTGACCTTCGAGCGTCTGTCCCTGGTCTCCGGCCTCATCGATTCTCCGGACTCCGTCGACATAAGCGCGGTGGAGACCAACGACTCCTGGTACGCGCTTTGCGGGGTGGTGGATACGGCCGCCTATGTTCTCACCGGTGTCGTGTTCGTCGTCTGGTTGTACCGGGCGCGGTCGAACGCCGAGGCCATCACGCCGATCGCGCACCGCAGAAGTAAGTCACTGCTGATTTTCGGGTGGATTATCCCGATTGCCAGTCTGTGGCTTCCCAAGCAGGTCGTCGACGACATCTGGGTGACCTCCACCCCGCAGGATCCGCCGTTGAACCCGCGCCATCCCACCGCGCTGGAAGGCGCCCGGCATTCGGGGCTGGTGTGGGCGTGGTGGCTGACGTGGCTGATCGCGTTCTGGGGCGCCGGCTTCTTCTACAGGGCGGCCCGGGGTGACGACCTCGGCTCCGAACTGCTGGCCGTCAGGACGGAGATCTACTTCGCGATCCCGGTGTTCGCCGCCACCGTGCTGGCCGCCCTGGTCGTCATGCGGATCACCCAGGCCCAGGAGGCGCGGCGGGCGGCCGCCGTACCGTGGGGGTGACTGTGGGGGTGAACGTGAGGGTGAACGTCGTCACCGTGAGGTCCCCCGCCCGCCCCGGCGCGGGGCCCGCTCCGTTCAGGGGAGGGGGTCGATCTCGGCCTCGGGATGGAGTGCCCGGATCGGGAAGGGACGGTCGGTGACGATCGGGACGCGGCGAACACGCGCCTCGTGAACGACGCTGGCCGCGGTGACCGCCTCGGCGGCGGAGACACCGGCCGCCCGCAGCGTGACGGCGAGGGCGGCGGCCTTCTCCCGGGTGAGGGGAACGATGACGGTGACCTCCAGGCCGAGCAGGACGTTCAGGACCGAGAGGGCCCGGCCGGGAAGCTGGGCGGTGGCCGCGGCCAGAGCGGGCGCCGGGACGACGAGGGAGCCGACGTGCTGGTCGTGCATCCACACGACGGCTTCCATGTATCGGGTGCGCTGGGTCGCGAAGTCCACCAGGGCGCCGCTGTCGAGCACCCGGCCGATGACGGTCGTCACCGGGCGGTGGCGCGGGCCTGCGCGAACTGCTCCTCACGGTGCGCGGCGAGGGCGAGCATCTCCTGCGGCGGTTCGCCGAACAACTCGCGCAGCCTGGCCTTCATCCGGGCGCGCTGCTCATCGGTGATCACGATGACCTCGGCGTCGTTCATGCCCCCAGGCTAGCCGCTGAGGCGCCGCCGTGGCGTGGAACGAGACCCGGCTCTCCGCCCGTCGTGTAGTGATGCAGGTGGCTGGAGCCCTCGAGCATCGCCGTCGCCCGCCGTGTCAGTTCCGCCTGACGCTGTGCGATGGCCATGCGAAGCGCGTCGCTGCTTCCCGTCCGGCGCAGGCCCTCGAGGATGAGCCGGATCTGGGGGAGGGGATAGCGGCCCTGCCGGAGCATGTGGATCATCCGTGCGTCCCGGAGGTCGGACGGGCCGAAGCGGCGGTACCCGGTGCCCGGATCGCGCCCGGGGGCCAGCAGGCCGATCGACTCCCACACGCGCAGGGCGGACGCGCGTACGCCGAGATAGGCGGCCACCTCCCCGATGCGCATGCCCGGCCGCGGCGCGGCCGAGGCGTCCGGGGGCTGCACCGCGACCGCCTCGAGCGCCTCGCCCGCCGCACGCAGGGAGAGCCGCTGTCCGTGCAGCGCGGCGTGGGCGGCGTCCACGAGTGCGAGCGCCAGCGGAAGGTCCCCGGCGTGAACGGCCCGCATGACCGCCCGGGCGGTGTCCCAGCCGTAGCCCCTCTCCAGAGCCCGGTAGGTGACCAGGGCCCGGCGGTGCCCGGCGTCGAACCTGCGGTAACCGGCGGGAGTCCGCGGAACCGGGGGCAGGACGCCGGCGTCGGCGTAGTTGCGGATCTGCTGGGTGGACACGCCCGCCAGCCGTGCCAGATCGATGGGGCGCAGCCCCTCCCCCTCGCGGTCCATCGCTCGCCCTTCCGCGACAACCTTCCCCGTTGACTTGAAGGTTATCGGCACATGTCGTCGGCGGATGTCGCCATAGATGAGGAAAAGTCTTCACTGGAACTTCAATGAGACACTTGAAGGCGTGAACGTCGGCGACGTTCCCCGCGTGGCCGCGGTGGGTCGCGCGGACTTTCCCGCTCCACCGGCGCGGCGCGATCCCGGTTCGAAGGTGGCCGCCCGGCACAGAGCAACCGTACGGCGGCCGGCACGAGCGCTCCCGGCCGTCTGTCCCCCCACCGCACGAACCATCAATCGAGGATGAAAGGGTTTTCGTGGTCTTCAGCCACCAGGAAAGCGGCATCCGGCACGACGACCTCCGCGGACCGGCTCGCGCCGTCGCGGACGACCACGACCTCATACAGGTCCGTGGCGCCAGGGAGAACAACCTGACCGGGGTCTCCCTGGACATCCCCAAACGGCGGCTCACCGTGTTCACCGGGGTCTCCGGCTCGGGAAAGTCCTCACTCGTTTTCGACACGATCGCCGCCGAGTCGCGGCGGCTGATCAACGAGACCTACACGGCGTTCGTCCAGAACTTCATGCCGAGCCTCGGCCGCCCCGACGTCGACTCGCTGCGGAACCTGAGCGCGGCGATCATCGTCGACCAGGAGCGGATGGGCGCCAACTCCCGTTCCACCGTGGGCACCGTCACCGACGCCCACACCATGCTGCGCATCATGTTCAGCCGGATCGGCACCCCGTACGTCGGCCCGCCCTTCGCCTTCAGCTTCAACAGGGCCGAGGGGATGTGCCCGGAGTGCGAGGGACTCGGCAAGGTCTCCGAGATCGACGTCGGCCGGCTGGTCGACACGGAGCTGTCGCTGAACGAGGGGGCGATCACCGTCCCCGGGTTCGGGGTGGACACCTGGCACTGGCAGCTGATGGCGCACTCCGGCCTCTTCGACCCCGGCCTCAGGCTCAGGGACTACACCCCCGGCCAGTGGGAGGACTTCCTCCACAAGCCCGCCACCAAAATCAGGGTCGGGTCGAACAACTTCACCTACGAGGGACTCGTCACCAAGGTACGGCGCCTGTATCTCGCCAAGGACCGGGAGTCGATGCAGCCCCAGGCGCGCGCGTTCGCCGACCGGGCGGTCAGGCTCACGGGCTGCCCCGCCTGTGAGGGATCCCGGCTGAACGAGGCCGCCCGCTCCTGCGTGATCGACGGTCACACCATCGTGCAGTGCTCGGCCATGCAGATCAGCGACCTGGCGGAGTTCGTCCGGAACGTCGGGAATCCCGCCGTCGGGCCGGTGCTGGAGACCCTGGGCGAGACACTGGACTCGCTGACCGGGATCGGCCTCGGCTACCTGAGCCTCGACCGGGAGTCCTCCACGCTGTCCGGCGGTGAGGCCCAGCGCGTGAAGATGGTCCGGCACCTCAATTCGAGCCTGACCGACGTCACCTACGTCTTCGACGAGCCCACGGCAGGGCTGCACCCGCACGACATCCAGCGGATGAACGACCTGCTGCTGCGGCTGCGCGACAAGGGCAACACGGTGCTCGTCGTGGAGCACAAGCCGGAGACGATCGGGATCGCCGACCACGTGGTCGACCTCGGCCCCGGCGCCGGTACGGCGGGCGGCCGGATCTGCTTCACCGGGGATCTGGCAGGGCTGCGCGGGTCCGGCACGCTGACCGGCCGCTACCTCAACCACCGGGTGGGGCTGCGCGAGGAGGTGCGCAAGCCCACCGGGCAGCTGCCGATCGAGGGCGCCCGCCTGCACAACCTGCGGGACGTGAGCGTCGACATCCCTCTCGGCGTGCTCACCGTCGTCACCGGCGTCGCCGGGTCCGGCAAGAGTTCCCTGATCCACGGCTACGTCGCCGGGCGGGACGGCGTGGTCGTCGCCGACCAGTCGCCGATCCGCGGCTCCCGGCGGAGCAACCCGGCCACCTACACCGGGCTGCTCGACCCGATCCGGGCGGCGTTCGCCAAGGCCAACGGGGTCAAGCCCGGCCTGTTCAGCGCCAACTCCGAGGGCGCCTGCCCCACCTGCAAGGGCATCGGCCTGACCTACACCGACCTCGCCATGATGGCCGAGGTGGCGTCGGTGTGCGAGGAGTGCGAGGGAAAGCGGTTCAAGCCGGAGGTGCTGCTGTACCGGCTGCGCGGCAGGAACATCAGCGAGGTCCTCGGCATGCCGGTGGCCGAGGCGCGGGAGTTCTTCACCGGCGGTCAGGCCCGGGTGATCCTCGACCGCCTCGCGGCGGTGGGGCTCGGCTACCTCGGCCTCGGCCAGCCGCTCACCACGCTGTCCGGCGGTGAACGGCAGCGCCTCAAGCTCGCCATCCACATGGCGAGAAACGGCACGACCTACGTCCTGGACGAGCCGGCCACGGGCCTGCACCTCGCCGATGTGGACCAGTTGCTCGCGCTGCTCGACCGTCTCGTCGACGACGGCAACACGGTCATCGTCATCGAGCACCACCAGGCCGTGATGGCCCACGCGGACTGGATCGTCGACCTCGGCCCGGGAGCGGGCCACGACGGCGGCCGGGTCGTCTTCGCCGGCACCCCCGCCGAGCTCGTCGAGACCGGTACCACCCTCACCGCCCGGCATCTCCGCGATTACGTCGGGTACCTCTCCCACGGCGAGAGGATCTGAGTCTCGCGAAAGCGGATGCGCGGTCCGGACGGCGCGGGGTGCCGGTGCCTTTCTCGATCCCGCCCCTCCGGGCCGCCGCCTCCCACACGGGCGTCACAGGCGGGGACTCGCCGTCTCCGGGCGCGGATGGGCGTTGCGCAGGCGGATTCCGCTGAACTCGAGCGTGCTCGTGGTCACGGCGTCCCAGAACCTCCAGAGGTTGTCGAACACGCGGAGCTGGATGCCCGCGTCGCGGTGCAGTCGCAGAAGATCGCCGACCGGTTCGGGCGGCCCGAGGGGCCTGACCGGTTCGGTGGCGACGACCGCGTGCGGGGTCGGTTCGCCGACGGGGGTGAAAAGGGACGAGGGAAGCCGGTAGGCGAACAGCCGGACGGTGAGAAACCTGTCGATCCAGTCGTATTCGATGGCGTGGACACGATCGCCGCCGCCGGGACCCAGGACGCGGTCCCGGTCGGCCGCCGACGTCGCGGGAGCGGCCCACGCCATCGCGCGCGGGCAGTCGCGGGGGAACCAGTAACTCGGAGCGCAGGTGCGGTCGACGGCCCAGACGTAGGCCTCCGGCTGCCGCGCGGTGGCGGCGACATGAGGAACGAAGCAGGTGATCGTCGGGTCTTCCGAAAAATGCAGGACCTGGCCTGGTTCAGGAAGCATTCCCCACCCCTATCACGTGTCGCGTTCCGAGTCGCTTCATACGCTCCGCCGGTGATCGTCGCTCACCGGCCAGGACGGCCGTCCCCGTCACCGTCCTGGGAGAGGAACGCCTCGACGTCGGCGATCTGCCGGTCGCATCGGTATGCCGCCGGGCCCGCCGCGGAACATTGCGGAAATCGGCAACAACCGTGCGGAGAACGTCAACGACTTCCCGGTCGCCGGTCCGCATACTTCTGGGAAAGCGGATCGGCGAAGAGGCACGGCATGACGGTGTGGCGGCGCACGCGGGGATGCGGAAGCCGCCAGGTGAGCCCGCGGCACTCGCCGGAACGCGGCCCGTGCCGGTCCGGGGGGTCACCCGCCTGCCGGGCGGGCGGCGGCACGGCCTCGGGGGAGGCCCCGCACGGGGTCGTCGCGTCGCGCCGCGAGGGAGAGAGTCACGCCGCGCGGGAGAGAAGTGCCGGACGCGTCACAGGGAAGGGCTCGGGAACCTGTTCATGTTCGTCAAACGGTTGTTCGTGGCCACGGTCGTCGCGGGGGCGGACGGCCGCGCCTCTGCCGCCGGGCGGGAGCGGGCCGCGTGAGCGCGCTCGTCGGCCGCACCGACACCTCCGTCGTCATCGACGCGCCACTCGACCTGGTCTGGGACATGACCAACGACGTGGAGTCCTGGCCCGGACTGTTCGCCGAGTACGCCTCCGTGCGGATCCTCGGGCGCGACGGCGACACCGTGCGGTTCCGGCTCACCACGCATCCCGACGAGCACGGGCAGGTGTGGAGCTGGATCTCGGAGCACACCTCCGACCGGGAGGCGCTCCGGGTCACCTCGCGCCGGGTCGAGCCGGGTCCCCTCGAGTACGTGGGCGTCGAGTGGATCTACTCCGAGGAGCCCGGCGGCCGTACCCGGATGCGCTGGATCCAGGACTTCCGGATGCGCCCGGACGCCGCGCCGGACGTGGCCGCCATGACCGGCCTCGTCAACGCCGACGCGCTCACGCAGATGGGGATCATCCGCGAGGAGATCGAGAAAGCGGCCCGGTGATCACGGCCGGGCCGGGCGTCCTGGAGCAGCCGGTGCACCCTGTGGCCGTGCTGCCGCTACGACAGCGATCCGTTCCGCCTGACGTCTCGCGGGTCAGGGGGACGATCCGCACAGGGCGAGAAGCCTGTCGACGAGGGATCTGGCGTGGTCGGGGCCCACCGGGCGGTTGAAGAAGACCGCGTGGTAGTAGAGGGGGGCGATGACCACCTCCAGCAGCTCCAGCAGCGTGGGCGGCCGCTCTCCGCGCGCCGCCGCCCTGTCGAGCATGGCCTGCAGCTGCACGGCACGGTTCAGCATGTAGGTCTCGCCCTCGGGGCCGCGTGAGCCGAGCATGGCCGCGCGCAGATACAGGGAGGCCATCGGTCCCGCGACGTCGTCGGCGAGTCGCAGCGCGTACGCCTCGAGGTCGCCGCGGAGCGTGCCGGTGTCGGGCACGGGCGATCCCTGTGAGAGCCGTTCGTGCACCACGTCGTCGATCAGCCCGTTGAGGGTGCCCCAGCGCCGGTAGATCGTGGCCTGGTGCACGCCGGACCGCTCGGCCACCAGGGCGATGTTCAGGTCGTCCCACCCGTCCTCACGCAGCAGGTCGAGCACCGCCTCGTGCACGGCGGTGCGGACTCTCGCGCTGCGGCCGCCCGGCCTCTGTACAGGTTGCATGGACCCACCTTAACGCGAAGCCTATTGCTTTAAGTGTCCGCCCTGCGCTACCTTGAAGCGAAATAACTCGCATTAAGGAGTCGGTGGATGCGCCCGTTCATCTTCGAGAAGGACCCCACGTTCTGGTACGAGACGCTGCGCTCGTTCGGTCACATCGCGTACGGCGGCGCCGACTTCGGCGAGGTCGTCATGACCGCACAGCGCATCGTCGAGGGCGACTACGGCAGCTGGCACGACGAGTGGCTGGCCACGGCGGACCGGGTGGCGGCCGAGGCCGAGCGCTCGCTCGCGGCCGGACACCTCGTCAGCGCGGGCGACGGCTTCCTGCGGGCCTCCAACTACTACCGCTCGGCCGAGTTCTTCCTGCACGGTGATCCGTCGGACCCGCGCATCGACGCCGCCTACGCGCGCCAGGTCGCCTCTTTCCGGAAATTCGCCGAAATCCGTGGTATCGAGCCGGTCGAGATCCCCTACGAGGGCACCACGCTGCCCGGCTACCTCTACCGGGGCACCCGTGACGCCACGGTCGTCATGCACAACGGCTTCGACGGCAGCGCCGAGGAGATGCACTTCTTCGCCGCCGCCGCGCTGCACGAACGCGGCTTCAACGTGCTGGTCTTCGACGGTCCCGGACAGCCGGGGGCGATGCGCAGGGGCCTGCTGTTCCGGCCCGACTGGGAGCACGTGGTGGGCCCGGTGCTCGACTGGCTGCGGGCCGGGCCGTACGTGGAGGCGGACCGGGTGGCGCTGCTCGGGGCCAGCATGGGGGGCCTGCTGGCGCCGCGCGCGGCCGCGTTCGAGCCCAGGATCAAGGCGGTCGTCGCCTTCGACGGCGTCTACGACATGGGCGCCGTCATCGCGGAGAGGTTCGGCGGCGACAGGGAGGCGACCAGGCGGGCCCTGGCCCTGCCCGAGGCCGAGGAGATCGTCCGCGGCCTGATGGCGCAGGACGCGGTCACCCGCTGGGCCGTCACCCACGGCACCTGGGTGACGGGCACCTCACCGAGCGGCTATCTGACCGCGATGCTCGGCTATCACCTGCGCGACGGCGTCGCCGAACGGATCGCCTGCCCGGTCCTCGTCTGCTCCGCGCCGGAGGACTTCAGCTTCAAGGGCCAGCCCGAGGCCCTGTACGCCCATCTGACCTGCGACAAGACGTTCATCGAGTTCACCGAGGCCGAGGGCGCCGACGCCCACTGCCAGTCGGGCGCGCAGCGCCTGGCCATGGCCCGCATCGGTGACTGGCTGGAGAGGACCCTCCAATGAAGAAGATGCTGCCCGTGCTGCTGTGGGACGTGCTTCCCTCGATCGCGGCCTACTACCTGCTGCGCTGGTTACAGGTCGCCGAGCACACCGCGCTGCTGGCCGCGACCTGCGTGGGCGTGCTGCGCGTCGGCCAGGTGGCGCTCAAGGAACGCAGGCTGGACGGCTTCGCCGCGTGCACGGGCCTGGTCTTCGCACTCGGCCTGATCCTGTCCTTCCTCACCGGTGACCACCGGTTCCTGATGGTCGTCAAGTCGATCACCACGGCGGTCCTCGCCCTCGTCCTGGTCGGCACCTGCCTGGCGGGGCGTCCGGCGGCTTTCGGGATCGCCAAGCGCTTCGGCGCCGAGGACGAGGCCACCGCCGCCCGATGGGACGCCCTTCACGCGGCCCAGCCCGCCTTCCGGAGGGTGTACGTGGTGATGACCCTGACGTGGGCCGCGGCGCTGCTGGCCGAGTCGGCCGTCCGCGTCCCGCTCGTCTACCTGCTGCCGATGGACGTCATGATGATCCTGTCGCCGATGCTGCTGATCGCCACGCTGGTCCTGCTCGGCGTGTGGTCCGCCCGGTACGGCGGCCGGGCCGAGCGGATCCTCTCCGCGTCGCCGCGATCCTGAGCGCGGCTCCGGGCGCCGTTCCGAAGTGACCCGCTGCTGTCCCTTCCCGGAAAACAGCTCTGACCTGCGAGAATAAAGCTGTTCGGAGTCGGTGGCGCGTTCCTTGACGTCACACCGGCACCGGTTGCCGCCCGCCGTCCTTCGGCCTGGGAACCGCCTGCCGGAGCCGCCGCCGCTTCCCGATCCGCCCCGCGCCCGCAGTCCGGGGGCGGGCACGGCAGCAGAGGAGAACCAGCGTGAGGTTTGTCGAGCCGGCCAGGCCGTACATCCTGTTCCTGTTCCGCGTCGTCGTCGGGCTGCTCTTCGCCTGCCACGGCGCGGCCAAGCTCTTCGGCGTGTTCGGCAGCGAGGCGGTCCGCATCGGTGCCTGGCCGGACTGGTTCGCCGGTGTCATCGAACTCGTCGGGGGAACCCTGGTCCTTCTCGGCCTCGTGGCGCGGATCGCGGCGCTGGTCTGCTCGGGTGAGATGGCCTACGCCTACTTCGTCGTCCACCAGCCGTCGGCGCTGTGGCCACTGGCCAACGGCGGCGAGCCGGCCGTTCTCTACGCGTGGTCCTTCCTGCTGATCGCGGTCGTCGGCCCGGGGGCGTGGGCGATCGACACGTGGCTGGGCCGTGCCCGAGTACGGGTACCCGTCACGCCCTCCGAAGTCGTCTGATCGCCGCGGCCGGACGTCCATGACAACCCGCTCCCCGGGATCCGCGTCTTGAATATCGGGCTGGTCTGATCAGCCGCCGAATGCCACGATGGCACGAGCGTTTCATGAGCATCTGTGGAGAGCCATGGACCCGGTATCGATGATTGTCGCAGCTTTGGTGGCCGGCGCCGCGGCGGGCGCCGGTAACACGGTCACCCAGGCCGTGAGCGACGCCTACGAAGGACTCAAGGCCATGGTGCGGGCGCGGCTGGACGAGCGGGCCGGCGCGACCGTGGCACTGGACCGGTTCGAGGAGAACCCCGAGCCCTGGACCGAGGCGCTCAGCTCCGAGCTGACCGCCGTCGGGGCCGGCGCCGACCGCGAGCTGCTCCAGGCCGCGGCGCTGCTGCTGGAGCGGGCGCAGGCGCAGGGCTCCCAGCCGACGGTGTTCAACACCCAGTTCAACGCCGAGGTGCAGGGGGTGGTCTCGGGCAACCACAACCAGGTCCAGATGCGCTTCGGCGCGGCCGGCCGGACGGACGACGAGCGCGCATGACCGGCGAGGGATCGGCCCGGGAGCAGCAGACGCATTTCCACCAGCCCGTCTACGGTGTGGTGTACGGCGACAACAACACCGTGACCATGATCTTCGAGGCCGGTGAGCGGATCGTCCCGTTCATGGCGCCTTCGCTGCCGCCCCAGGGCGTCGTCGGGCGTGACGGGCTGCTGGTGACGTTCAAGACCGCGCTGCTCACCGGCCGTTCCCTGGCACTGCACGCGTTCAACGGGCTGCCCGGCGTCGGCAAGACCGCGCTGGCGGTGGCCCTGGCCAACGACCCCGAGATCATCGGCCACTTCGCCGACGGTGTCCTGTGGGTCGGCCTCGGGCCGCGCCCGAATCTGCCCGCGCAGCTGAGCCGGGTGGCCGTCGCGCTCGGCATCGAGGCGGGCCAGCTGTCGAACCTCTCCGGGGTGGACGACTGGGTGGCCGCCATCCACTCCGCGATCGGCGTCCGGCGCATGCTCATCGTCATCGACGACGCCTGGAGCGTCGGTGACGCGCTCGCGGTGAAGCTCGGCGGTCCCAACTGCGCTCATCTGCTGACCACCCGGCTCGCCGAGGTCGCCGTCCGGTTCGCCGGCCGGTCGGCGACACGCATTCCGGAGCTGACCATGACGGACGGACTGTCCCTGCTGCGCGACCTGGCACCCGACGCGTGCGCCGAGGATCCGGCCACGGCCGAGGAACTCGTCCGGCTGGTCGGCGGGCTGCCTCTGGCGCTGATCCTGATCGGCAGATACCTGGCGGTTGCCGAGGTGGTCCAGCCCCGTGGCAGGCTGGCGCACACCCTGCGCCGGCTCAAGGACGCCGAGCGGCGCTTCCGCCTCGAAGAGGACTCCGGGCCGCTCGACCGGTCGCCGGGCCGCGCCGGCGCCTCGATCTCGCTGCCCGCGGTCATCGACCTGAGCTACACCAACCTCGACCCGGCCCTGCGGGACAAACTGCGGGCGCTCGCGACGTTCACCCCGAAACCGAACACGTTCCGGATGGACGCGGCCCACGCGGTGGCCCTCGCCTCGGAGGCCGAACTCGACACACTGATCGGCTCCAGCCTGGTGGAACTCACGGCGGCCGGCCGTCTCACCATGCACCAGACCGTCAACGACCACCTCCGGCAGCGGGCCGAGGCACCGCAGGCGGAACGGCGGTTCGCCGAGTTCTACGCGGGGCTGCTCGCCGAGGCCGCGGACGGGGACGGGGACGGGGACGGCGACGGCGACGGTGCGGAGGAGGGCGAGGATCCGCTGATCCAGGACGTCACCGACATCGCCGAGGCGACCAGGTACGCGGGCGGGATCTCCGATCACGAGCTGGTCCTCCGCCTGGTCGAGGGCGGCTTTCCGCTCTTCAACCGGCTCGGCCTGTACGCGCTGGCCGCCGAGCAGCTCCGCGTCGCCCTGGCCGGTCCCCAGGACGACGGTGTGCGGGCCCGCCTGTTCCACCGCCTGTCCACGGTTCTGGAGAAGCTCGGCGAGCTGGCCGAGGCGGAGTCCGCCGCGCGGGCCGGTGTCGAGCTGGCCGGGCGGGACGCCGGCACCGAGCTCGCGGCCGACGCGTTGCTGCGGCTCGGCTGGTGCGTGGCGCTGCAGGGCCGTACCGAGGAGGGCGAGGAGTACTTCCAGCGAGCCCGGAGGTCGGCCGGTGAGGGACGGCTGCGGCTGCTGGAGGCCAGGGCGCGTCAGGGGCTGGGCTGGTTACGGCGCTTCAAGGCGGAGCACGAGTCGGCCCGCACCCACCTGTACGCCGGGCTGGAGCTGGCCAGAAGCGCCGGTGACCTGGCCGTGGTCGCCGACCTCCTGCAGTTCCTGGGCTGGACGAACGCCATCGGCGGCCGATACACCGAGGCCGAGGCGGAGTTCCGCGAGTGCCTGGGCTACGCCGAGACACTGCACCTGCGCTCCAGTGAGATCGACGCCCTGCACGGCATCGGCTGGTTGCACGCGATCCGCGGGCACTATCAGGAGGCGCTGCCCTATCTCGACCGGGCGCTGGGCACCGCGCGCGGGCTAGGCCATCACGAGCAGGCCTCGCTGCTGCTGAACATCGGCTGGGCCCGGCGCGAGAGCGGGCATCTCGACCTCGCCGACCAGGCGCTGCGCGAGGCGCTGGCGTTCGTCCGCCGCGAGGGACGGCTGGAGAAGGTCAGCCAGACCCTGAAGGAGCTGGGCCACCTGGCCCGGCAGCGGGGAGACCTGCCGGCCGCGGCCGGCTACCTCACCGAGAGTCTGGAGACGGCCCGCGTGGTCGGTGCCGCGGACACGATCGTGGGAGCTCTCCAGGCGCTGGCGCTGGTGAACAGCGCCCAGGGCGATCCGGCCGCCGCGCGGGCCGGCCTCCACGAGGCGATGCGGGTGGAGGGGCCGGAGGGCGGCGCGACGATGCGGGCGATGATCGAGCGTGATCTCGGCGAGGTCGAGCTGGCGGCGGGGGAGGCGGAAGCCGCCCGCCGGCGGTACGAGAACGCGTTGCTTCTCGCCGAGGCGAACGACGTCGTGGAGATCGCGGGTACCGCGCGCTTCGGGCTGGCCCGAGCCCTCCTGGCCGTCGGCCGCGGAGCGGAGGCGCACACCGCCGCGCTGCGCAGTCTGGAGGAGCTGGCCGCCATCGGCAGCCACCGCGTCCCGGAGGTCGAGGCGTTTCTGGACGAGTTCGGCGCCGCGCCCGGCGGGCCCGCGCGGTGACCCATCGGTCCGCCGCTACGGCACCGACGCCGTGTGCGGTGTCTTCTCCCAGTCCGACGCGGAGCGGAACATCCGGATCAGCGCCCTGACCGCGGCCCAGCAGAGCACCGCCTGGAAGGCGGGCGCGCCCGCCCACAACGACACGTACGCTCCCGGGCGTACGGCGACGCCGAACCGCCCGGGCAGCCGGGCGAGCAGGACCGTCAGCAGGCCGGTGTTGACCGCGCCGAGGGCCAGGGGCGCCAGAAGAACGGGCAGCGCGGCCGGAGCGGCCGGCGCCAGCGGCAGCGCGACGAGAAGGCTCCCCGCGGCGAGCGCCCGCGCCGGGGCCTCCAGCAGGAACCGGAGGCACTCCAGCCGCTGCCACCAGGGCAACGGCCTCCACCCGCCGTCACGGAGCACCTGGGCGAACCCCTGGTTCCACCGCGACCGTTGCCGGACGAACGCGCCGAGGCTGCCGGGGATCTCCTCGATCGTGGCGAAGGCCGCGTCATACCAGACCATGGTCCGCGCCCGGTCGCGGGCGAGCCGCAGGCTGAGCTCGCAGTCCTCGGCCAGGTGGTCCGGATTCCATCCGCCGATCCGGCGAAGCGTGCCGGCGCGGAGGAACACGGAGTTGCCGCTGAGCCGGACGACGCGCCGGGGGTCGGGGCGGGCAGTGGCGCCGTTCAGGAACATCCAGCGGAACTCCACCATGTTGTGCAGCTGGTACCAGGCGGGGTCGGCCGCCGCGGGCTGGATGCCCACCTGGAGCGCGTCCAGCTCGTGCTCGGTGAACAGGGCGTCGACGATCCGCAGCAGCCCGGGATGCACCTGCCCGTCGGCGTCGAAGACCCCCACGATCTCGTGCGCGCAGCCGGGCAGGGCGGCGTTCAGCGCGGCGGGTTTGCGCATGGTTCCGGGAGGCTCGGGAAACACCGTGACGCGATCGGGGTGCGAGCGCGCCGCCGACCGCGCCGCGGCCGACGTCGCCCGATCCGCCGGGTCGACGACGGCGATCACCTGGACCGCGGGGTGATCGGCGCCGGCCAGCCGTTCCAGCGTGCCGGCGAGCACGGCCGCCTCATCGTGGGCGGGCACGAGCAGTGAGAACGAGTGCCGGGCCCCGAGGTCGCGGGGACGCTCCGGATCACGTCTGTCGCGGAGCACCGCCCGTGACAGCGCGCGCAGTTTGAACAGCGATCCGATCGTCACGATCGACGCGGTCACACCGAGCAGGACGGCGGACACCGTCGTCACGGCCGTCACGGCCGTCACGACAGGGGTGGCGCGTCGGGGGACGTGCGAATTCCGGTAGCCGTTTCCTTCGCGGCACGCATAATTCCTCGTATCAACACGTGGTGGCCAGAAACTGCCGGTCTCGCTAACACATAATCCGCTACGTACGATTTTAATGCGTATGACAGTTTCGCGATACCGGCGAGGCGTGCATGAGTCGCGACACAGTTCTGTTCCTCACGCATCATCTACCGTGGCCGATCCTCAGCGGTGGCCGCCGCCGCGAGGCCGAGCTGCTCGTCCGGCTCGCCCCGCGGTACGACATCGAGGTGGTCGCGGTGTCGAAGGTCCCCCATACCGACCGGGCCGGAATCGCGGAGGCCGAACGCGCCGGCCTGAGGGTACGGCTGTTCGCCGCCGAACCGGCGGACCACCCCTTCCGCAGCCCGCTGGTGCGGCAGCACTCCTCGGCGCCCGCCCGCCGCTACCTGCGGCACCGGCTGACGCCGCCGCACGCGCCGATAGTGCACGTCGAGGGCCACTACCTGATGCCCTTGGTCCCCGCGCGGGCCCGCGCCGGCGCGCTCCTGGTCGAGCACAACGTCGAGTCGACCCTGCTGCGCCAGCACGCCGACGCCGCGGGCGGGGGCCTGCCGAGGTACCGCCGGCTCGCGCACGTCTCGCTCACCGAGCGCGCCGAACTCAACGCCTGGCGGCAGGTACGCCTGGTCGGTGCGCTGAGCGGCGAGGATGCGGCCATCATGCGGCGGCGCGCCCCGCGGGTGTCCGTCCACATGCTGCCCAGCGGCGCCGACCACCTGCCGGCACCCCGGCCGGCCGGGGGCCTGCCGTCGCCGGACCTGCTGTTCGTCGCCAACTTCGGTTATCCGCCCAGCCTCGACGGAGCCCGGCTGCTGGTGTCGCACATCTTCCCCCGCGTCGTCGAGCGCCATCCCCGCGCGACCCTCGCGATCGTCGGTGCCGATCCGCCCGGCTGGCTTCTCGCGCATCGCGACCGGGACCCGCGCATCACCCTGCCCGGCTGGGTGGACGACCTGGCGGCCTGGCTGGCCACGGCGAAGCTCGTGCTCTGCCCGCTCCGGATCGGGGGCGGCATAAAGATCAAGGTCCTGGAGGCGCTCGCCGCCGGGAAGTGCGTCGTGACCACCTCCGTCGGCGCGCAGGGGTTCGACGAACCCACCCGCCGGGCGTTCGTCGTCCGGGACGACGCCGACTCCTTCGCGGGCGCCGTCGCCGACCTGCTCGACCGCGCGGAGCTGCGTTCCCTGCACGAGGACAGGGCGCGGACCGCCGCGGCGTCGCTGCCGAGCTGGGAACAGGCGGCCCATTCGCTCGCCGAGTGCTGGCGCGTCCTCTCCGGCCCGGAATGAGAACGGCGAAGCCGATGGACGCCGCTGGAATTCGGGGCCGGAGCGGGCGCGGACATCACGGTGATTTACCCGATAAGGGAGCACGGCCGGAATCCGATCGCCGCCCTCGGCTCCGGCGATGCCCGTCGGAGATATCCACGGCGGCATCCATGGCGGCTTTTCGCGGCGCGATCTACCATTGGGCATATATGGAGCTGACACGGTTTCCCGATCCGCATCCGGACAATCTGGCCGCCGCGCTGGGCCGTATCGGTCCGGAGGACCTGGTCGTCGACGTCGGTGGATGGTGGAAGCCGCTCAACCGGGCCGACCACGTCATCGATCTGATGCCCTACGAGTCGCGGGCCGGGGGCGGCCGGCTGGGGGAGGGCGCGGAGCGGTACACCGAGGGGACCTGGCACCGGCTGGACATCTGCCGGACCCCCTGGCCGTTCCCCGACAAGGCATTCGACTTCGCCTACTGCGGCCAGACGCTGGAGGACGTCCGCGACCCGATCGCGGTGTGCCGGGAACTGAGCAGGATCGCCCGGCGCGGTTACGTGGAGGTCCCCTCGGCCTGGATCGAATGCACCTTCGACGTCGACGTCGGCCCGCTCACGGCCCGCTATCCGGGTTACCAGAAGCACCGCTGGCTGGTCCTGCCGGAGAACGGCGAGCTCCTCTTCGTCCCCAAACAGGTGTGGCTGTGCCTGGTGGAGTTCGTCCCCCCGGAGGAATCCCGCAGATGGCGGACGGACCAGCTGATCTGGAGCACCGCGGTCCACTGGGAAGAACGGATCGCGGCCCGCGAGCTGGCCTTCGCGGGGCAGGACGAGATCATCCCCCTGCTCACCGCCTACTTCGAGAACTTCGACTACACCCCGTACCGGGCGAGTTCGTGATTTTCCGCCCCTCACGTGACCGGTGACGGGCACGGCGTCCCCGCGTTCCGCCGCGCGGGGCCGGAGGCCCCACGGCCGATGACGTTCTGACGCAGGTCAGAAAGGTGGCCGACAGGGGCGGAAGGTCCCACGCCGATGGGACCTTCCGCCCTGCCGTCTTCACCATGCCGGTGCCGAACATGGAGACGGAGGTGACGACGATGCCCCGCACCCGTGACATCGTCGTCGGCTACGACGACTCCGAGACGGAGGGTTCGGCTCGGTCACCAAGGCGGTCCTCCGGTACGGGGCCGGCCCGGTCGCCGTCGTTCCCGCCCTGAGGGAAGAACGGGAAGACGGGGACGCGGCTCCCGGCCCGGACGCCACAGCGGGATCGGATGTCTCGGAAGGCTGAGCGGAAACACCAGCACGGGCAGGAAGGCAGGGACGGGCCATGGCGCTGCAGGTGAAGGATGTCATGGGAGTGGTGGCCATCGCGGTCCGGCCGGAGGCGACGTTCGCCGAACTGGTGGCGACCATGCGCCGCTTCAAGGTGGGGGCCGTCGCGGTGATCGACCTCGAGGGACGCCCGATCGGCGTGGTCTCCGAGGACGATCTGCTGCTGAAGGAGATCGTTCCCCCTCCCGGCACGGGCGCCCTCGATGACGGCGGGCGGTACCGGGAACGGAACAGGGCCGGAGGGACGACCGCGGGACAGATCATGACCAGGCCGGCGCTGACCGTCACCCGGCAGACCTCGGTACGGGAGGCCGCCCGGCTGATGCACGCCAACCGGATCAAGCAGCTCCCGGTGATCGACGCCGCCAGCGGAAAGATCGCCGGGACCGTGCACCAGACCGACCTGCTGAAGGTCTTCAGCAGGTCGGCGGCCGACATCCTGGCGGACGTGGCGGCGGCCGTCGCGGGCCTGGGGCTGGACCCGCGGGCACTGACGATCACGGTGGACGCCGGTGTGGTCCATATCGGAGGACGGCTGGCCAGGCGCTCACAGATCACCGAACTCGTCCAGGCCGGACGCCGGGTAGAGGGGGTCGTCGACCTGGAGGTCGACGTCACCTGCGACCACGACGACGTGGAGCGGATCTCACCGCTGCACCTCTGAGAATCCCGCGGCCCCGAGGGAGGAGACGGCCGCGCCCGGCCGGGCCGGACAGGGCGGTGTCCCGCCGGGGAGCACGGGTCCGGGGAGCACCGGGAAACCACCGTGAACGGGTGAGCCGGTGCTCGCCGACAGGACGCGGGCCGGAACGACCGGCCGCGCGTCCTCGCGGGGTGTCACAGGGTGTGCTGGATGCGCCTGCCGCTGATCTCCGTGGGGAGGATCGTGACGTACAGCTCGCGCTCGCCGCCCGCCCACGGCTGGACGCCGGACGAGCGCGCCTCCGCCTGTTCGTCCTCGGTCGCGACGTGGTGGGCGCCGCCCCGGATGAGCACGCTCCACCCCTCGCGGCTGGCGTCGTCGATCCGGTCGACCTCGAAGGCGACCTTGAACTCGACCCCCTGGACACCGGTGCGCAGGCGCTCGTCGAGCGGGCCGCCGAAGGCGGTGCGGAAGACCACCGCCCCCTCGTGCACCGCGTAGTTGACCGGCAGGACCACCGGCCCCTCCGGCTCGTTGAAGGCCACCCTGCCCACGCCACCGGGAGAGATCAGCCGCAGGCACTCGGCGGGGTCGAGTTTCTCCAGGCTTGGCCGCGCGGCGGGACGGCCCCGGCCGGGCGGCAGGTCCACCGTCCCGCCGAGCAGTTCCTCGACGCCGGTGTCCAGGGCGACGGCCAGTCTGCGCACGGTCTCGACCGGCGGGGAGGCGGGGTTCTCCTCCAGATACGCCAGGTACAGCGCGTCGAGCCCGGCCCGGCCGGCCAGCTGGTCACGGGTCAGTCCCAGGTCCTCACGCCGCCTGGTCACCCGGCGGCCCAGGTCGCCCGGGGCCGTCATGCGTTCGGTCATCGAAATCTCCCAGCAAGAAAGTGAAGGCGATCGCGGAGCTGCCCGGCCCTTCCCGGCCGCCATGTTCTCCGTTCCATCGTGGGAATGGTACGGGCAGGAGGGCCGGAAGTCCCTGTCGGTCGGGCCCTTCGGCCGCTGCGGGACGGGCCCGGGAGACGGTCGGATGGAGGAAGAGAATCGAGGAGGACGACATGACAGCACATGTGGCGGGCACCGGCGGCCCGCCTTCCTCACCGGCGGTGGAGTGGGCCGCGGACGACGCGGTGCGGTCCGGAGGGCGAGCATGACCGACGTGCGAGACCTCACCGTGGCCCACGTGATGAGCCGGACCCTGGTCGCGGTCGCCCCCGAGGAGTCTCCCCTGCTGGCCTGGGAGATCATGCGCCGCGCCGACGTGCACCACCTGCCGGTGGTCGACGCGGCCGGCCGGCTGCGGGGAGTGCTGACCCGTGAGGACCTCACCGCCCGGTGGTCCGGCGGACCGATCGAGCAGTCACAGGTCCGTGTGTGCGAGCTGGTGGCCGGGCGTCGTTGCCCGCACACCACCCTGCAGACGCGTCTGGCCGACGCCGCGGACGCCATGCTCGGTGCCGGTGTCGACGCGATTCCGGTGCTGGGGGAGTCGGCGAGGCTGGTCGGGATCGTGACCGTGACCGACGTACTGCGGGCCGTGGCCGGTCGCCTCCCCGAGCGCGGGGAGAGGCCGGAACTGATGACGGGCGTGTTCCGCCTGGAGCCGGTGCTTCCTCCCGTCACGGTGAGATGACCGGCCACCCGGTCCGCCCGTCCGTCCTCCCTCCGCCGGACCTTCGCCCGCCCGGTCTCCGGGCGTGCCGTCCCCGGCGCTGAACGGAGGCGCGGATGAGACGGGAGATAGTCGTCGCGTTCGACGGATCGCCGCACAGCCGCACCGCGGTCGAATGGGCGGCGGGGGAGTGCCGGGCGCGGCGGGTGGAGCTGACCGTCTGCCACGTCTGGGACGGCCCTCGCGCCGGCCGTGGGACCACGGTCCCGGCCGGGGAACGCGGGCTCGCGGGCCACACCCTGATCGACGGGGTACAGCTGGCCGAGCGGCTGCTGCCGGGCCGGGCCGTACGGGCGATCCTGCTTCGCGGTACCCCCGGCCCCGAACTGGCCTCGGTCAGCAGGGCGGCGGAGATGCTGGTGGTGGGCGGCCGGGGCACGGGCGGGATCGCCGGGTCGCTGCTCGGCTCGGTGAGCGCCCATGTCACCGCCCACGCGCTCTGCCCGGTGCTGGCCGTACCGCGGCGGCCCGATCCTGCGGTGCGGGATCGCCTCGGGGAGGTCGTGGTGGGAGTCGACGGGTCGGCCTCCTCCCTGGCAGCACTGAGGTTCGCGCTCGGTCACGCCCGGATCCATCGGCTGGCGGTGCACGTCGTTCACGCGAAGGCGGACGCCTCCTTCCGGCGTACGGCGGAGGTCGAGCGATGGATCACCGAGACCGTGAACAGGCTGCCCCGGAGCCGCCCGGGGACGGTCGTCACGGTCAGCGCGCTCGACGGACCGCCGCTTCCGGCACTGCTGCCCTACGGTGAGCGGGCCCGGCTGATGGTCGTCGGATCCCGGGGACCGGCCCGTCTCGGTGAACGGGTGCCCGGCTCGGTGAGCCAGGAGGTGCTTCATCGTGCGGGCTGTCCGGTGGCCGTCGTCAAGGACCGCGCCGGTGATCGTCCGCCTCCGACGTACATCGAACGTGATAACAGCGGCGGCGGTGGCGGTGGTGAGCCGGACGCGGTGCCGGCCTGTGCGGGGTCACAAGGCGGAGGGGACGACGACGCCGTTCGATACGGCGGTGCTCAATGACATCGATCGGTTTCACTCGGTGACGGATGTGATCGATGCCGAAAGTCCCGAGCGGGGACCTGCGGAGGTCCGGCCCGGGCCTCAGGCCGTACCGGTGCGCTGATCCACCGCGCTGGTCGCCGGGTGCCCTGCTCGATGGTCGGCAGGATCACCCCGAGGGGGGTTACCCGGGACGCCGCTTGTCCCGGGCATAGACCACTGCGGGTTTCCCGTCGCCGGGGACACGACGGTCCAGGTCGAACAGGTTGGTGGCGGCCATGAGGTCGCTGAGCTTGGTGTAGCCGTAGTTGCGTGCGTCGAAGTCGGGCTGTTGTTTGGTGATGACCTGTCCCACGTTGGTCAGGCGCGCCCAGCCGTCGTCGTCGGAGTTGGCCTCGACCGCGTTGCGCAGCAGGTTCACCAGCGCGGTGTCGCCTTTCAGCCTGGCGGCCGGGGTTCGCAGGCCGATGGGGAGGGCGGGAGCGGTGGAGGAGGCCGGCACGGGGGCGATGAGGGTGAGGTTTTCGATGTAGATGAACTTGTCGCAGGCCACGACGAAGGGCTTGGGCGTCTTACGTTCCCCGAAGCCGTACACGGTCAGGCCGGACTCGCGGATGCGTGCCGCCAGGCGGGTGAAGTCGCTGTCGCTGGAGACCAGGCAGAATCCGTCGAAGCGGCCGGAGTACAACAGGTCCATGGCATCGATGATCATGGCCGCGTCGGTGGCGTTCTTGCCGGTGGTGTGGGCGAACTGCTGGACGGGCTGGATCGACTGGGCCAGCAGCTGTTCCTTCCAGCCGCGCAGGCTGGTGCCGGTCCAGTCACCGTAGGCACGCTTGACGTGGGCGGTGCCGTACTTGGCGACCTCGGCCAGCAGGCCTTCGACGGCCGCAGGTGAAGCGTTGTCGGCGTCGATCAGCACCGCCAGTTTGGCGGAGGTGTCACTGGCCAAGGGTCCTCCCATGCGTTTCAGGGCCGGCCGGGCAAGGTGGCAGGCCTCACACCGTCATACGGTAATGCGGTCAAGGGGGCAGAGATTCCAGGTGGCCGACGCTTGCCGCCGGTCAAGCCCCGCGCTTCCGCCGCCACCTGGTTCAGGGCCTCGCCGTCCGTCGCAGTACGGTTCCAATGATCGCCGGGGGACGGGAGTGGCATGAGGAACATCCAGCAACGACTGATCGACGCGCCGGCGGGCAGGCTCGGTGCGCTCCTGGACCGGGCGGCCACCGCCGACGACCGCCTCTGGCCCGTCCCGGCCTGGCCGCCGCTCGTCCTCGACGCGGGACTGACTCCCGGTTCGCGCGGCGGTCACGGCCCGATCCGCTACAGCGTCTGCGAGTACGAGCCCGGCCGCCGCGCCCGTTTCCTCTTCGACCAGGCGACGGGACTCGACGGTCACCACGAGTTTCTCATCACCGCGCAGGGTCCGGATCACTGCCGCCTTACCCACACGATCACCTGCACCGTCCGGGGGCGGATGCGGATTCTGTGGCCGCTGGCGATCCGCTGGCTGCACGAGGCGCTGATACATGACCTCTTCGACAACGCCGAGCGCGCCGCGACCGGCCGGCTGAGCCGTCGTCCCGCGCGCTGGTCACCGTGGGTACGCCTGCTGCGACGGGTCTGGGCCTCCCGCCGGAGCTGACGCGAGGAGACACCTCACCTTCACCCCGTACTCCGGCTGAAGGACGTCGGCTCGGCCCGGCTGTACCGGCCGGCACCGGCGAGAGACGTCCTCGGACTCTGTGGGCACAAGTGCTCGTCCTCAAGGAGGAGCGGGTGTCGGGGGGGTATGACTCGTCACCTTGAGTCACCGATGTTGGGCCATATGGGAATAGGGGGAACTTCATCGGCTGTTTGAACCGGTATCTCGTCCGCAGCCGCACCCAGGGCGCCGCTGGGGTGATCACCTTGAGCGCATGGCATCACTGCTCCGTCAAAACCCGCATGACCATCGTGGCGAGCGCCGTCATGGCGCTGGTCTGTACTTTCGCCACCCTGCTGCTGCTGATGGGCGCTCCCCGGCCTCCGCTCTACGGAAGCGCGGCCGTCCTGGCCGGACTCATCGGCGGTTCGCTTCTGCTGGTCGCGGCCACCGCGCTCGGGACGTACTGGATGATGAGCAAGACCCTCAAGCCGGTGTGCGCCATCAGCGGGAAACTCGCCACGATCCGGCCTTCCAATCTGAGCGAGCGGGTTCCACTGCCGAGTCATGACGACGAGTTCAAGGAGCTTGCGCAGAGCACCAACCAGACGTTGGAACGGGTTCAGGCGGCGATCCAGCAGCAGCTGAGGTTCGCCTCGGACACCTCCCACGACCTGCGCAACCCGCTCGCGGCAATGCGTACCGAGATCGAGGAGGCGCTCATCGAGCCGGAGGAGACCGACTGGGGGGAAACCGGCGGCAAACTGCTGGAGTCCGTCGAGAGGCTGCAGGACCTGGTGACCAACCTGCTGGAGCTCTCCCGGCTTGACGCGGGCACCATCGGTCAGTACGACCTGCTCAACCTAGCCGTCCTGGTGGACGGCGAGCTGGATCATCGGCAGCACGACCGTCAGCAAGGCAGGGTCAGAGTGGTCAGGAGGTTCAGCAGCGGCGTGATGGTCCACGGCGAACGGATCGGCCTGGAACGGCTGCTGCACAACCTCCTGGACAACGCCGAACGCCACGCCCGCACCAGCGTCACGGTGACCGTCGAGCACCGGGGCGACGTGGCGGTACTGGAGATCCACGACGACGGAAGCGGGGTGCCGCCCGAGCAGCGGGAACTCATCTTCCAGCGCTTCACTCGCCTGCAGGACGCCCGCGCCAAGGACTCCGGCGGCAGCGGCCTGGGCCTGGCCATCGCCCGGCAGATCGCCGAAGCCCATGGCGGCACCCTCACGATCGAAGACAGCTCTTGCGGAGCACGGTTCGTCGCACGCTTCCCCCGGCCGGTCGGGCTGCCGGCGGGCACGAGATAGCGGGTGAGGAATCCACCGGCGTCAGCGGGCTCTCCGCAGGCGAATCCGCGACATCATGATCTCAACCCGTACCGGCCCAACCCCGGCGGCCCGCTTGTACGAGCGATCCCCTTCACTCGCTGAGACGACTCCCTGCCCTCTTCTCCGGCCGGCGCCGCGGGCGCCTGGGCAGGCAAGAAGATCGTCGATCGGTTGCCCGCCCACTGGCCGCCGCCGATCTGGCCGGCACGTGTGTTTCAGGGGCGGCGGGTCCAGGCGTCGGCGAGTTCGACAAGCCGGTCGAGGGCGGCCTCGACGCGTTCCTTGTCACCGGTGGTCAGGTAGTCGAGTTGCAGGCCGGCGTAGGCGGCGTTGAGCAGCGTGGCGTTGACGCGGGCGACGTCGTCCGGGACGCCGTGGGCGCGTAGCGCCTCCGCCACGAACTCCGCGCGGTCGCCGAGCATCGTGGGGACGTACGCCCCGGTGAGCCGGCCGGCCGCGGCCAGGCCCTCGATCTCGTGGAGCAGCCGGATCAGCGGTAGGTGGTCGTCGGTCAGATGCCACTCCCACGAGGCCCGGATGACGGCACCCAGGCTGCGCCCCTCCTCCCAGCCGGGCAGGGCCTGCAACCGGTCGCGCTGCCGCCGGTCCAGATGCTCGAGCACGGCGGCGATGAGGTCGTCCTTGGTGGCGAAGTGGTGGGTGAGCACCGACGTGCTCTGTCCGAGGGCCTGAGCCAGCGGGCGCAATGAGAGCCCGGCGACGCCATGGGCGGTCAGGTGATCGATGATCGCGTCGAGCAACTCGGCGCGGCGCCGCGGGTCACGGGGCCTGGCCATGTGACGGCTCCCTCCGGGTCGGGTCTCATCCGCCGCACATCCTATTCACGTAACAGTCGTTGTGCATATTAGCGCAACGACTGTTACGCTAACTCGCTCCGCCGCGCCCGCTCTCCTCCGGAGGTTGTCCTGCCCCCGCCCGCCGTCCTCCCTCACCGCTGGCCGATCTTGTCGCCCTGTGCGTCGCCCTGGGCGCGCCGGCCGACCGTCCGGGGCGGCGGGCAGGACGGAGAGCGGCTCGCGGCACTGGCCCGCGACGCCTTCCTGGACGGCTTCGCCGACGCCACGCTCATCGCCGCCGGACCGGCCTTGGCCGCGTCGGCCCTCACAGCTCTCTTCCTGACAGATCCGCATCACCACGACCCCAAGGAGGAACGGCGATGACAACCACCGCGGCAGGCCCCGCCGAGAGGTACGCGCTCGTCAACGGGCGGCGGCTGGCCTACGTGGACCTCGGCGGCGACGGCATCCCGGTGCTGGCCGTGATCGGGCATTTCGGCCGGGCCAGGATGTTCGCCCCACTGGCCGCCGCCCTCGCCCCCGCCTACCGGGTGATCTCGCTGGAGCAGCGCGGTCACGGCCACAGCGACACCGACGGCGACTTCAGCCGGGACGCCTACGTCGCCGACGCCGCCGCGTTCGTGCGCCACCTCGGCTTCGGCCCGGTGGTCGCGCTCGGCCACTCGATGGGCGGGGTCACCGCCTACCAGCTCGCCGCCCGGCACCCGGACCTGGTCCGCGCCCTGATCGTCGAGGAGGGCGGCGCCTACAACCGGCAACCGGAGATCTCTCACCCCGTCCTGGACGTGCGGGGCTGGCCCCGCCGTACCGTCACCCTTGGTGAGCTGCGCAGGCAGGTCGAGGCCCACGGCATCCCCGACGCGAGCTACTTCTTGGAGAGCGCCGTCGAGCACCCCGACGGCTGGGGCTTCCTGTTCGACCACGCCGACATGATGAACTCCCAGCAGGCACTGGTCGGCGACTGGTGGCCCGACTGGCTCGGTTCGAGCTGCCCCGCCCTTCTCCTGCACGGCGCGGACAGCCTCATCCTGCCCGCCACGATGGTCAGACAGATGGCCGAGCGACGGCCGAACACCGTACTGCGGGAGCTGCCCGGCTGTGGCCACTGGGCCCACGACGACGACCCGGACGGCTTCGCCGCCGCCGTCCGCGACTTTCTCGACCGGCTGTGAAAGGAATTCACCCCACGACCGACCAGTCTTCTCTTCCCGTGAACGTGCTCGCCGACTGGTTCCGCGAGCACGCCACCATCCTCGGCACCCTCGGCACCCTCGGCACCCTCGGCACCCTCGGCACCCTTGACCCGCACCAGCCTCTCGATGACCTTGAAGTCCTCCGGGACATCGTCGGCGGAGCCCACGTCGTCGCCGTCGGCGAGAACGCCCACTTCGTCGAGGAGTTCTCCCGAGCCCGTCAGCGTGTCCTCCGCTTCCTCGCCGAGCGTTGCGGGTTCACCGTCTTCGCCTTCGAGTCCGGCTTCAGCGAAGCCTTCCCGCTCGACCGATGGCTCCAAGGCGAAGGCGACGACGGTGACCTGTGGCCGACTACCTGCACGAGGTCGATCCCGACACGCTCCCCCTGCTCGAAGCCTCACTGGAGATCGGCGACGGGTTCCTCCAGGGCTCCGGCTCCGGCGCCGCGGCGGCACCCGCCTGGGCCCGCCTCGACCCCGCGGAGCAGAACGCGCTGCCGTCCGGCCGGGGCATGACCGCGGATCTGCCGGTACGCGAGATCTACCTGGCCGAATCGGTGCGCTGGCACTTGGAGCACGCCGAACCCGGCACACGGATCGTGGTCGCGGCGCACAACAACCACATCCGGAAGACGGCACTGGAGTTCGGCGGCGCGTTCACCGTGCTGCCCGTGGGCCTGCACCTGCGGCGCATGCTCGGCCAGGACTACTGCTCACTGGCCGTCACCCACACCGCTGACAGCGTGCCGGACGTGCGTCCCGACCAGAGCGCCGCAGTCGGCTTCACCCTGGCCGAAACGCAGCTCCCGCCCCCTGCGCCGGGCAGCGTCGAGGGCGCGCTCATCGACGCGGTCCTCGCCGTCGCCACGGTCACCCGGGATGAATCCGTGCGCTTCTGAGGCTGAGGCTGAGGCCGGGCGGGCGGAGCGCTGCGCCCCACGCGGCGGAGGCGACAAAGATCCTCGTTTCATGCCTTGTGGTCTATTTCGCGGAGGCCGCCCAAAACCGGAATCGAGACCGGTTCGCCGTAATGTTTTCGGCTCATTCGGCGGCGGTGAGCGCGAGCTTGTGCGCGTCTGCTCCTTCGCGGCGTGGAGACGATCCGGCCGTATCCTGCGAGCTTTGATCGGGTTTGTTTCCTCGACTGGTAATGGCTTTCCTTCGGCTGCGGTTGTTTTTCTTACCTTCCAAACCCCTCTCCACTCCGGAATTCATCGGTTCCCGGCTTTACCCTGGACAGGTTTCGCTGTTCGTCGCGACAGCCTCTCACGGTCAGTCGTGCCAAAAAGCGATCAAACCGGTTGAATCAAGAGAGAAGGCGTTCCAAGGTGCGTGGGGATTCAGGGAAGGTGCTCGTCGTCGGGGCCGGCGTGAGTGGATTGACGACCGCGCTGTGTCTGGCCAGGGAGGGGTTCCGCGTCACGGTGGTCGCCGAAAGGTTCGCACCGGACATCGTCTCGGTCGTCGCGGGCGCGCTGTGGGAGTGGCCGCCCGCGGTGTGCGGTTACCACCACGACCAGGTCTCACTGGCCCGCTCCAAGGACTGGTGCATGACCTCGTACGAGATGTTCGAGAAGCTGGCCCGGGCCGGGGTTCCCGGAGTGGCCATGCGCAGGTCCAACTTCTATTTCCGGTGTCCCATCGAGGAGAACCCGTCCGATCTGCACAAGATGCGGGAGCTCGCGGGGAAGGTGCGCGGCTTCGTCCGCGACCGGTCGCTCGCCGAACGCAACGGTGTCAGTCCGGGCTACGGCGTGGTCGACGCCTACTCCCACATGGCGCCCATGATCGACACCGATCAGTACATGGAGTGGCTGATGCGGCAGGTCAAAATCCACGGGGTACGGGTCGAGCGATATCGGATCGACGGGCTGCTGGCCGACTGCAGAGCCGATCTCCTCGATCGGTTCGGCGCCGAGGTGATCGTCTGCTGCGCCGGACTCGGTACCGCCCGGCTCCGCGGCGTCAGCATGTATCCGCTGCGCGGCGCGCTCGTGCGTGTTCGCAACGGCGGGATCCACGGTCCCCGGATCGATGAGGCCCACTGTGTCTCCCACGTCGAGGGCGAGGACAGCCAGGACATCGTTTTCATCGTGCCGCGCAATCCGGAGCTCCTCGTCCTCGGCGGGCTGGCGGAGAGGGACAAGTGGGACACCGGCATCGACCTGGAGAACCACGGACCCGTACGGGAGATGTATGAGCGCTGCCTGGCGTTCATGCCCGCACTGCGAAACGCCGAAATAGACCCCAAAGAGCCGGTCAGGGCCGGGTTGCGGCCATTCCGTCAGGAGAACGTCTGCCTGGAATGGGATGACGAGGATCAGGTTGTCTACAATTTCGCGCACGGCGGCGCCGGGTTCAGCTTTTCCTGGGGCTGCGCCAGGGAAGCCGTCGGCTTGGTGCGTTCAGTCGTGCAGAGCCGCAAGCACTCGCATTCCTTCTAATTGATTTCCCGAGTAGATGAGCGGAAAATGCGAAGAAACATCAAGTGCCTCCTGATCGCCGGCATGGTTCTCGCGCTGACGTCGTGCCTGCCGTTGGACCTCACCCGTACCGGCATCGCGTCTCCGTACCGGGCCGGGCATTCCACCCCCGGCCCGGCAGGCACCCCCCCGGCCGGGGATGTCCCCGTGCCGCTGCAGACGCCCACCCTCCACCTCGGCGACAGAGGGCCCCTGGTCCAGAAGGTCGGCAACCGCCTCGACCGGCTGGGGTTCAACCCCGGAGGCTCCGGCGACGAGTACGGCTCCGCCCTGCGCATGGCCGTATGGGCCTTCCAGAAGGCGAACGGGCTGCCCCCCGTCGACCGGGTCGACCCGGCGACCTGGCAGGCGCTCTCCCACCCGGCGCGGATCAGGCCACTGGTGCGCTCAGGAGAACCCTCAAGGGTGGAGATCGACCTACACCGCCAGCTGCTCACGGCGTGGCGGGACGACCGGCCCGTGCTCGTCTCGCACATCTCGACCGGCACCGGCAAGCCGTACTGCAAGAACGGCCGCTGCGGGGTCGCCGTCACACCCACCGGTGACTTCCGTGCCTGGTGGCGGACGTCAGGATGGACCAGCGGGCCCCTGGGCGACCAGTTCTACACCGTCTACTTCAACGACGGCATCGGCTTCCACGGCTCCGAACTTGTCCCGCGGCGCCCCGCGTCCCATGGATGCATCCGCCTTCCGCTCCACAACGCGCGTCCCCTCTACAACATGGTCGAAAACGGGGAGCAGGTCCACGTCCGCGACTCCCGATAGGGCACAACCGTGCTCACGGAGGTCCCGGACGCAGCTACCCGGCACCGTCTCCTCACCGAACACCGAACACCGAACACCGAACGCCGGACGACGCGGCGCCGGACGCCGGACGACGCGGCGCTGCGGCGCGGCGGCGCCGTGGCCGATGTCGCCCCGCGGGCGCCGATGCCGCCGTGGTCGTCGTCGGCCACGATGTCGTACGACATGAGGAGCCGGGCGCGGTCCTCCTCAACCCCGGGCCCCGGAGCGGCCGCTCAGCGGTCGTCGGCGTCGATTCCGGTGCGGAGGTGGATTTCCCTCCGCCATTCGGGCAGGGCGACCAACGGGTTACCGTACAGGTCGACCCAGGTGAGGGCGGGGAGGCCGCCGAGCGACTCGGGAACGGTGGTCAGCCGGTTGTTCGCCAGGCCGAGATGGGTGAGCCTGACAAGGTCTCCCAGCGTTTCGGGCAGGGCGGTCAGCCGGTTGCCCGCAATTCGAGTTCGGTGAGGCCGGTGAGGTCGCCCAGTGTTTCGGGCAGGGGGGAGCTGGTTGCCGACCAGGTGGAGTTCGGGGAGGTTGGTGAGGTTGCCCAGCCATTCGGGCAATGTCGTCAGTTCGAGCGTGGGAAAGAACTCCGGCGCCTGCACCCCGAGCATGGACAGGTTGAGTCTGGTGAGGGCGATGAGGTTTCTCAGCGGATCGGGCACGGCGCTCAGGTAGTTCTCGCTCAGGTTGAGCTCGGTGAGGGCGATGAGGTTTCCCAACGAGTCGGGTACCTGACTCAGGCCGTTTCGGGTACCTAGCTCAGGCCGTTTTCACTCAGGTCGAGCACCTTCCAGACCCGGGCCCTGCACGCCTACCTGTGCTGGTGCAGCGCCAACACGCGGCACCGCGACATCCTGGCCGCCGAAGGCAAGGAACGTGCCCGCATCCGCAGCGAGAAAAGCGTCCGCCGGGGTGAACGACCGCTCAAGACCGCAGCCTGACCCAGCCCGGCGAGATACGGTCACAGCACTGGTTTCAGCTGCGGATCATCGACATCAGCAGCCCGTGGGTCTCGGCGTCGGCGGCCACCACAAGCCCGTGGCCTGCCTGCCCGATCGGGGCACCGTCGATCCCGGTGACCACACAGCCGGCGGCCCGGCACACAGCGATGCCGGCGGCGAAATGCACGCTCCCGGACAGGTCACCGCCATCGGTGACGTACGCGGCGCGTTTGCCGGCCGCGACCCAGGCCAGCGCCAACGTCGTAGACACGACCCGCGGCCGGAACCGCTCGACGAACTCGGCGTGGGCCGGCAGGTCCACGGCCCGGAATCCGGGCGCGCTCGGGAACGGCGGGTCCAGGTTGACGTCTGCCAACTGGGTGGCGGAAGTGGGCACCAGCTGCGCATCGACCCCGTCGTGCCGCACCCAGGCGGACTCACCGTCGGTGAAAAAGACCTCGCCGCCGAACGGGTCGGCCACCACCACGTCTCCGGTTCGGTCGAACCAGCCGTCGGAGTCCTGGCCGTGGTGGGCGCCCAGGCACGAGCAGTCGCATTCGACTCCGGCCGCCTCCAGGCAGGCCCTGGTACTCCAGTCGTAGATCGTGATCTTCATGCCCGAGTGGCTCGCGGCAGCGGTTCGGAGCGTGTGTTTCGAGGACGCGGCGGAAGTCGGCGTCGCGCTTGCCGCCGTGACCGGTGTCGGTCATGCGGGCGATTTGCTGACCGCGATATGGATCGCGCGGAGCACGTGCTCGTCGTCGGTCGGCATGTGATCCGGCGAGCGCCTCCAGGCCCTCGTGAGCGAGGATGCCAACGCCGCGTTCGACGATCGCCCACTACTTGTTTCCGGGGACAAGGAACACCTTTCCCCGCCTGCCCTTCTGCTCCGCCTGAACGACAGCCTCGTCGATCTCGTCGAGAGAGTATTTGCGCCCGGGAGAGGTTTCCACGATTCCCTCACGCATAAGGTCTGTGATGTCCTGGCCCAGCTGCTTTCGCTGCGCTTCCGTGAGCCTTGGCAGCCAGTATCCCAGCCAGTAGACCTCCAGGATTCGGCGACCGGCCAGGATGAAACGCGGGTCGTCACCGACGCGGATCGGCTCGCCCGTGAGAGAGCCGTAGACCAGCATGCGTCCGTCTTCGTGGAGTGACTTGAAGATCTGCGTGCCGGTTTCTCCCACCACAGGGTCAATGGCGTATTTGACGCCCGCCGGGTCGACGACTTTGCGTACTTGTTCGTCGATCGGCCCGTCGGCGGTGACGAGCACCACATCAGCGCCGAGTCGCTCCAGTTCTTCCGCGGATTCGCGTCTGCGGACGACGTTCACGGTACGTATGCCATCCCGCTTGGCCAGTCTGATGACCATGCGTCCGAGCTCGGACCCGGCTGCGGACTGGAGCAGCCACTCCCCTTCGGGGACCGCCAGAACATGGCGGACCATGAGAATGGCGGAGGCCGGATTGATGACGAAGGAGGCCACTTGGTCATCGGGGATCTCGTCGGGCGCGAGGAACAGGTCACCGGCGGGGACGACAGCGTATTCGGCCCAGTTGCCGCCTTGGCCGTTGACGACCGATACCCGTTGCCCTTCGGTTACCTCTTTCACCCCCGGCCCGAGAGCTTCAACAACGCCGACGCCTTCGAATCCGGTCGGCGCCGGGAAATGTGCTTGGACACCCGCGTAGTGTCCCCGTACATACAGGAGATCGGACGGATTCACCGGCGTCTGTAGGATGCGGACCCTCACCTGCCCTTCACCGGGCTCGGGGATGGGCAGATCCTCGACGGTAAGAACCTCGGCCGGCTCCCCATGCCGAGCGAAACGGATGGCTTTCATTCCCGACTCCAGAGTGTGGTCGTCACGGTCGCGTCCAGCGGAGCGGTGTATGAGTTGATCTCCGCGTGATCCTGTTTCTGCAGGTTAAGCGGTAAGTGTCTGCGGAAGTTTGCTGGAGGACGGTGTGTCGCCGGCGAGGACGCGCATCCTGCACTCGGCGAGGATGTCCAGGCCCTTGCAGCGGCGGACCTCGGTCCGCTCGTCCTGCACGCGCCCGCCGCGGTGGTCGCGACGGCGGCGGTGATGCTCGGCTGGCTGCTGCCGCTGTGAGCCTTTGTGGCCACGGCCGCCGCTGCCGTCTACCTGTGAATGTGCCCGTCGACGTCCAGGCGAACCACGGACTCGCCGGTCTCGAACACCGTGGCGTCTATGGGCTGAACGGTCTCATCGATGCCGCCGCGCACAATGCCGAAGTCCATGCCTTCTTCTTGCCGGTCGGGCCCGGTCCACGAACCCGCGGTGGTGAGGTTGGGAGTCATGGAACGGGACTGAGGGCGCCGTCCTCTTGCTTACAGGAACGCGCTGATCAGGGCGGCGAACTCCTCGGGGGAGGCGATCCGCACCCCCAGGCCTTCGGCCTTGGCCCGTTTGGAACCGGCCTTCTCCCCGGCCACCAGCAGCGACGTCTTCGCCGAGACGCCGGAGGAGGATCTGCCTCCGGCGCGTTCGATCAGCTCGTTCATCTGGTTGCGCGACAGTGCCTCCAGCTTGCCGGTCATGGAGCCGGTCACCACGACCGTCATCCCGGCCAGCGGCAGCTCGGACGTGTCACCCGCCTCCGGGTCCGTCTCGGCATCGGGGCCGGCGGGTGGTGTCCAGCCTGGCTCGGTCATGGTGACCCCGGCCGCCACCAGCTTTTCGATGAGGTCGGCGAGCTCGACCAGCTCGGCCACCACGACGGGTGCCTTCTCCGGACCGATGCCCTCCACCGCCTGGATCGCCTCGGCGTCGGCCGTACGGATGGCGTCCATGCTGCCGAAGTGCCGGGCGATGCGGCGGCTCATGGAACGGCCGGTACCGCGCACGCCCAGCGCGCAGAAGACCCTGCTGAGCGGCTGCTCCTTGGCCCGTTCGATGGCGGCCAGCAGGTTGTCGGTGCTGGTCTCGCCCATCCGTTCCAGGCCCAGCACCTGCTCGCGGGTCAGGGAGAACAGGTCGGCGAAGTCGGCGATCAGCCCGGCGTCCAGCATCTGCTGGATGCGGCTTTCGGCCAGCCCTTCGATGTCGAGCTGGTCGCGGCCGGCGGCGTAGCCGATGGAGGCGATCGCCCGGCAGGCACGCCCGCGCACGCACCGCCACCGCTCCTGGGAGGCGTCGATCGCATCGCCGCAGTTCGGGCAGACCTGCGGGACAGGGATCGGCTGCTCGGCGCCGGTGCGCAGGTGCACGACGGGCGCCTCGACCCGGGGGATCACGTCGCCGGCCTTGTAGACGACGACGCTGTCGCCGAGCATCAAGCCACGACGCGCCATGTCGGAGGCGTTGTGCAAGGTGGCGTAGGTGACGATGGACCCGTCGAGCTCGACCGGCTCCAGCACCGCGCGCGGGGCGATGATCCCGGTGCGGCCGGTGTTCCACTCGACGCCGACCAGCTTGGTGATCTTCTCGGTGGCGGGCAGCTTGTAGGCGATCGCCCACCGGGGAGCGCGCGAGCTGAAGCCGGCCTGCGCCTGGTCGGCGGCGAGATCACACTTGATCACGATACCGTCGATGCCGAACGGCAGCTCCGGCCGCACCGTGGCGATCTGCTCGACCCGCTCCTGGATCTGCTCCAGGGTGGAGGCGACGATCCCGCCGACGTCGGTGACGGCGGGAGTCTGCACGCCCTGGGCGGCGACCCACGCCATGACCTCGCTGTGCGGCAGCTCGCGCAGTCGTACGGCCGGCTCGGAGGTGTCGTCGGGGTGAGGCAGCGCGCCGTAGCCGAAGAACGTCAGCTCGCACACATACGGCCGGTCCTGGGCGCGCAGCGTGCCGGCGGCGGCACTGCGCGGGCTGGCGAACGTGGTGCCGTCATGGGCCTGGCGCTTGGCGCACGCCTCTTCGAACTGCGACGTGGTCATCATCACCTCACCGCGCAGTTCCACCGTGACCGGCTCGGCCAGCCTGGCGGGCAGCCCCACGACGGTGCCGATCGCGTGGCTCACATCCTCACCCGCGACACCGTCACCCCGGGTGACCAGCTGCGCCAGCCGCCCGCCACGGTAACGCGCGGCGATCGCCAGCCCGTCGAGTTTCGGCTCCACGCTCCATGCCGTGACCGGGCGGCCCAGCCTGCGCTCCAGCGACGCGGCCCAGTCGACCAGCTGCTCGGAACCGAAAACGTTCCCCAGACTCAGCATGGGCACCGTGTGCGGCACGTCGCCGACCACCGCGCCACCGGCCACCTTGCCCGTTGGCGAGGTCGGCAGCACCTCGTCGGGGTGCTCGGTCTCGTATGCCTGGATGCCCCGAACCAGCCGGTCGTAGGCGTCGTCGTCCAGCGTGGACGTGCCGTCGCGGTAGTAGGCCGCAGCGGCGTCCAGAGCGAGCTGAACGGCTTCGGCATAGGCGGTCTGATCAGCAAGGAAAGTGCTGGGGGGCGTGTCGGTCATGATCCCATCATGTCGCTCGGCACCGACAGTTTCAGCTTGTGGAATTCGGGCATCCGGTCACGGCCTGGGGCGTGGAACCCAAGCTGGACGGGCCGGCGGTCTCCGCCCGCTACCGGAACGGCCGCCGGGCCCAGCCGGTCACCCGCGGCGACGGTGCCGCCTGCGTCGTCCGAGTCCGCGAGCGAGACCGGCGAAGTTCGGACACCGGCCGGCCCACGAGCGGGGGACGGTGTCAGTTCGGGAGCAGGAGCCGGGCGAGCCAGTCGGTGCGGGTTCGGCGGGCTGTGGCCGAGATGTGTGCCTGCGGGTACAGGGCGTCGAACCCGTGGAAGCCGCCCGCCCAGACGTGGAGTTCGGCTTGGCCGCCGGCCGCCCAGATGCGGGTGGCGTAGTCGGTGTCCTCGTCGCGGAAGACTTCGGCGGAGCCGGTGTCGATGTAGGTGGTCGGCAGGCCCGAGAGGTCGTCGGCCAGCGCGGGCGAGACGTACTCGGACACCTCGTCGCCGGTGAGGTCGCCGAGGACGGCACGCCATCCGAACTCGTTCATCTCGCGGGTCCAGACGCCGGGCCCGCCGGAGTACTGGCGGCTGGAGGTGCTCGTGTTGCGGTGGTCGAGCATGGGGCAGATCAGCATCTGCGCGGCGATCGCCGGGGTGCCGAGGTCGCGGGCCAGCAGGGTGACGCCGGCGGCGAGACCGCCGCCGGCGCTGGCGCCCGCGACGACGATCCGGGCGGGGTCGATGCCCAGCTCTTCGGAGTGTCCGGCGATCCAGAGCAGTCCCTGGTAGCAGTCGTCGACGAGGGCGGTGCCGGTGGCCTCGGGGGCGAGCCGATAGTCCACCGAGACCACGACCGCGCCGAACTCGTCGAGCCATTCCAGCGGGATGTCGATCTGCGAGAAGCGATCGCCCATGACCATCCCGCCGCCGTGCATCCAGTAGACGCAGGGAGCGGCGGTGGTGCGATCGGTGCTCGCGGGGCTGAAAATCGACAGGGGAATCGGGGCGCCGTCCTCGGCGGGAACGGTGATCTCGCGCCGGTCGGCCTGCCGATGTGCGAGCAGGGACTCGACAGGCGTCGAGGGGAGCCGACGCAGTTGCGCGAGCACTTCCGGGCTGAGCTGGGACATCAGCGGCATGTCGGCCAGCAGTTCACGAAGTTCGGGGTCCAGGCCGGGGCGTGCCGTGGTCATGGTAGTTGCCTTTCGCGGGGGTGGTTCCGACGGTCGGAGGAGGGCGGGGGCGGGGGCGTCTCGGCGGGCGCGGCGGCGGCAGGCCGGGGGATCGATCCGGGGTTCAGAAGGCGGCCTTGCCGCGGACCGGGACGTAGTCGGTGTACTCGGACTCCTTGGCCAGAAGTCCGTCGATCTGCGCCACGATGGCCTGGGCGGCCTCGCCGGCGAAGATCCGGTGATGGTCCTCCTCGCTGGTCCACCCCTCGGTGACGTGGACGACGTCGGGGTCGGACACGGAACGGGAGACGAGGTAGACGAGGCAGTGTTCGCTCGCGCCGGGGCTGCCCTCGTTCAGGCCGGTCAGCAGCAGGGCGACCAGCCGGTCGCCCATTCCGGGCTTGGCGGTCAGGACGGCGTTGAACCCGTAGTCGGCGATCATGGATTCCTTCTTCTCGGCGGTGGAGTGAGGTGATTCCATTCAACCGAGGTGACCTGCGAAAACGTTAGAACGATACTCGCTCGTACTTGCATGATCCTCGCAGTTGTGGGAGCTGTGGCCCGGAACGGTGTTGCAATGGACGCATGCACCTCGAAGAGCTCCGCACCCTGCTGGCCCGGCACGCCCGTCCTGACTGGACCACCGCCATCGACGGCGTCCTGATCTCGAAGGTCGACAGGCTGGATCCGCCGGCCCCCTCCATGTCCGGCACGGTGCTCGCGGTCATCGCCCAGGGCGCCAAACGCCTCGCGCTGGGCGACCGGGTCTACGAGTACGGCGCCGGGCAGTACCTGGTCGCATCCGTCGACCTGCCCGTCACCGGACAGTTCACCCAGGCCGGACCCGAGCAGCCGGCCCTCGGCCTCGGTCTCACGCTGGAACCGTCCGCCGTCGCCGAACTGCTGCTGCAGGCCGGTCCCGGAGACATCCCCCGCGCCGGTGGAGGCGCGCCGTCCGGGATCGCCGTCAGCGACGCCCCGCCCGCGCTGCTCGACGCGGCGGTCCGGTTGCTGCGCCTGCTCGACGAACCCCGCGACCGCGCCGTACTGGTCCCGCTGGTCAAACGCGAGATCCTGTGGCGCCTGATCACCGGCGAGCAGGGTGCGGCGGTGCGCCAGCTCGGCCTCGCCGACAGCGGCCTCAGCCATGTCTCCCGGGCCGTGCGCTGGATCCGCGAGCACTACGCGGAACCCTTCCGGGTCGAAGACGTGGCACGTCTGTCCGGCATGAGCGTCTCCGCCTTCTACCGCAACTTTCAGGCGGTGACCGCGATGAGCCCCATCCAGTTCCAGAAACAGATCCGGCTCCAGGAGGCCCGGCTGCTGCTCGCCACCCACCCGGGCGATGTCACCGGGGTCGGCCACCGCGTCGGCTACGACAACCCGTCGCAGTTCAGCCGCGAGTACCGCCGTCAGTTCGGCGCGCCCCCGAGCCGGGACGCGGCCCGCCTGCGGGACACCGTACGCACCCCCGCGGGCGTCCTGCCCTGAGCAGGAGTGGACCACAAAGGAGGATTGTGCAAGAGGGAGCGAGGATAGTTCTACTGTCTCCGCAGGTCAGAGCGATTCAATGGGATCACCGCTTCTTCCGCTGAGCGGGAAGACCCCCGTCCATCCGCGGATCCCATCGCATCGCAAGGGGCACAGCATGGAGACAGTCCTGATCACCGGCACCTCCTCCGGATACGGGCGGGAGACCGCCCTCTACTTCCACTCGCAGGGGTGGAACGTCATCGCCACGATGCGGACGCCGCGTGCGGGCGTCCTGCCCGAGTCGGACCGGCTCCGCATCGTCGAGCTCGACGTGACCGAGCCCGAGAGCATCGCCGGCGTGTTCGAGGCGGTGGGGCCCATCGACGTGCTGGTCAACAACGCGGGCGTCCCGTCGATGAGTGTGTTCGAGGGCACCCCCATGGCCCGGGTGCGGGAGGTTTTCGAGACCAACACGTTCGGCGTCATGGCGACGACGCAGGCGGTGCTTCCCCGGTTCCGTGAGCGCGGCAGCGGTGTGGTGGTCAACGTGACCTCCAGCGTGGTGCTGGGGCACATGCCGCTCTCGGCCGTCTACAAGGCGAGCAAGATGGCCGTTGAGGGGTTCACCGCATCCCTCGCGCTCGAGCTCGCGCCCTTCGGCGTGCGGGCGAAGACGGTCGAGCCGGGCGCCTGCCTGACGACGAACTTCGCAGCCAGGGCGACGAACGGCGGGCCGCTGGAGGATCTGGTTCCGGCGCCCTACGTACCGTGGGTGAAGAAGGTCATGGACGACGTCACGAGCCGGGACCTGTTCACCAAGGAGAGCGACGTCGCCGAGACGGTGTGGCGAGCGGTGCACGACACGACCGGCCAGCTGCGGTTCCCGGCCGGTCCCGACGCGGTCTGGCTCGCCCAGGCGAAGTGACGGGCCGGCGGGCGAGGACGCCGCGCTGTTCGCCGCTCGTCTGTGTCCGCGGTCCTGCGGACGATGTCGGCGGGATGTGATCGGTCCACGATCCGTCAGCCGTGAGACAGCCCTGATCCGGGGGATCGGGACGTGACGATCCATACGCCGGCGCCGTACTGCGCAGCTCATTGGCGACGACCGCGCCGGTCGCGGTGCCCGCCGCGATCGGGCGCCTGCCGCGTGCCGAGACCCGGGCCGCGCCCACGCGCCTGGAGAGGGTCGACACCCGGCCGACTCCTTTCGGTCGATCTCTTACGGCGCAGGACCGGGAGGGATCGCGGACGTTTTCTGCCCTGCGCCTCCTCTCGGGAGGCCGTCTCAGGGGGTGAGCTGGAGGAAGTGGGAGAGCACAAGTCCGGCGGCGCCGAGGAGGGTGGAGTCGTCGTGCAGGGCGGAGAACGCGATCTGCGGCTGGCTGCCCGGATGGGCGGCGGTGCGCTGACGTACTCGCCACTCGATCTTGCCGCGCAACGCTTCGCCGCCCGCGACCACATCGCCGTGCAGGATGAACAGCCCGGGGGCGAGAAGCTGCTGGATGTTCGTGATGCCGACGGCGAGATTGTCGACATACCGGTCGAACAACTGAGCCGCCCCGGGGTGGCCCTTGGCGGCGAGGCGGGTCAGTGGCCCGACCGTCAATGTGGGCGCCGAGGGCAGATTGAGCCGGGCCGCCTCATCGCGCAGCCAGCGGTGTGTGGCGATGGTCTCCCAGCAGCCGCGCTGACCGCAGCGGCAGGGGAGGCCGTCGACCTGCACGATGCTGTGCCCGATCTCGCCACCCGCGCCGCCCGGCCCGCGGTGTACCGAACCGTTCAGCACCAGTCCTACGCCGAGTGCCTCTCCGGCGTAGAGCGAGGCGAAGGTGGATAACCCGCGTCCCTGCCCGAACCAGCGGTCACCGAGAGCTTGGACGCGCGGGTGCAGGTCGACGTAGACGGGCAGGCGGGTGCGGTCGGCGATGAGCGGACCGATCGGCAGGCCTGCCAGGCCGGGAGCCAGGTTGACCTGCACGATGGTGCCGCTGTCGGTGTTGACCATGCCGCCGACCGCGATGCCCACGCCGAGGGCGGCCGGTCGGTTCGGGGCGAACAGCTCGTCCAACGCGTCGGTGACCGCGTCGACGACCAGGTCGGCGTCGTGGGTGTCTGCCGGGTACTCGCGTCTCGCCGTGGTCAGGATCGTGCCACCCGCGCTGACGAGCGCGGTCTCGACGTGTCCGGGCAGCAGGTGGACGGCGGCGATGGGTGGGCTGTTGGGGGAGAACCACAGCGGGCGCGACGGTTTGCCGCCGACCGCGCTGCTGGGCTGGGGATCGCCCTCGGCCAGCATCTCGCTGTCGATCATCGGCTGCACGATGGAGCCGATCGTTGCCCGGCTGACCTCGGTGAGCCGGGCCAGGTCGGCGCGGGACAGCGGGCCGACATCGTAGAGCGCCTGCAGTACTCGGGCGCGATTCACCTGGCTGACCGTGTTCGGGGAGATCAGCGGCGAGTGAGGACGGGACGGCGGGGCCGTTGCCTCCGGGCGTGTCCACTCCGATTGCACGCTACAGTCCCTCCCGATCTAGACGGAACACCCGATGCGGCGCGCCCAGGGCGGGCGTGGTTGTACGTGATCTTTCCCTAATATACGAGTCGCGCCGGCGATCGTTGTGACACGCAACCGCTGACATGTCGTCCTCCTCCTCTGGGCGTCGGCTCAGCCGACGAGCGGGAAGGATTGGGACAGCACCAGGCCGGCTGCGCCGAGCAGGGTGGTGCGGTCATGAGCAGAGCCGAAGGTGATCTGTGGTTCGGCCGCGGATCGCGTCGGAAGGTAGCTGCGTGCCTGCCGCTCAACGCGGCCGCGTAGCGCCTCACCACCGGCGATCACGTCGCCGTGCAGGATGAACAGGCCCGGGGCGAGGATCTGCTGCAGGTTCACCACACCGAGGGCGAGGTTGCGGGCGTACTGTTCGAACAGTTCCTCGGCGTCGGCGTTGCCGGCGGCCGACAGGCCGGCCAGCAGTGCCGTGGTCATCGCCTGCGCGGCCGGTAGATGTAGCCGGGCGGCCTCTTCGCGCAGCCAGTCGCGCGTGGCGATGGTCTCCCAGCAGCCGCGCTGGCCGCATCGGCAGGTTCGTCCACGGATATCGACGACGGTGTGCCCTATCTCGCCGCCGGCCCCGGCCGGTCCGCAGTGGATGGCACCGTTGAGGAACAGGCCCGCGCCGATCGCCTCGCCGATGTAGATGGACGCGAAGGACTGTTCGCCTCGGCCGGGGCCGGACCAGCGGTCGCCTACGGCCTGGGCCCGGGGATGCAGGTCGAGGTGGACCGGCAGGTCGACCCGCTCGGAGACCAGAGGCCCGAGCGGAAGCCCGGAAAGCTCCGGCATCAGGTTGCAGGCGACGATGGTTCCACTGGTCGATTCGACGATGCCACCGACCGCGATACCCACGCCGAGAGCCCGGGCCGTGCTCCCCGCCAGGACCGTGTTGAGCTGGTCGACCACACAGTCGACCACCGTGGCGGCAGGGGCGGTGACCTGGAAACGCCCGCTGGCGGCGGCCAGTATTCTGCCGTCCGCGCTCACCAGCGCGGCCTCCACCCAGCCGGGCACGAGGTGTACCGCGGCCAGCGGTGGGCTGTCCGGAGCGAACCACAGCGGCCTGGCCGGTTTGCCGCCGGGGGTGGCGCCCCGTTGTGGTTCGCCCTCCACGAGCAGCCCGCCCTCAAGGAGGGGCTGCACGATCGATCCGATGGTGGCCCGGCTGACCCCGGCCAACCGGGCCAGGTCGGCCCGGGACAGCGGCCCGAAGTCGTGAAGCGCCTGCAATACCCGGCCCTGATTGACCCGCCCGGCCTTGACCGAGGTCATCAGGACGGTCGACTGCCGCCCAGTCGGCTGCCCGGGCCGGGGTGTCTCGCTAGGTGGCCACACCGCCCCACCGTCCTCACCGGGTATGTATGGGCCTCTGACATACCGATTCGAGCACGAACGGCGGGGATCCGCAACTTGGGCGATCTACCTGATGTGTTGGAGCACAAACCCTCTAATGTTGCGGACCGAAACCTATTGACAGCGTTAGGTATGTAGTTACCCTTAACTAACCTCGCGACTCTGACCCACCCCCGGCGAGGTAGAGCTTCAAGCAGGAAACGGTGTGACATGAAAGTAAGGCGTAGGGCTCAGCTGTTCTCGCTGATGAGCGTCTGCACGGTGCTGGCGGCCACAAGTTGTTCGGCGGGCGGTTCCTCCGCCTCGGGGACCACCCTTGACCAGGCCGGCTGCGACAAGATCACGAGCGGGGCGGCGGCCGGCGCCGGCACGTCGCTGAAGCAGCCGGGCGGAGGCGGCCAGAGCCTCCACATCGAGCAGGCGTCGCTCGAAACCGGGCTGTCCAAGGCCGCGGCGAGTAGCAAGACCATCAGTTTCGTCGGCGGGGCCTACACCGGGACCACCGAGGCGTACTGGAAGGACCTTGCCGGCAAGTTCGAGGCGGCCAACCCGGGATACAAGGTCAACATCCGGATCATCGACTGGAACAACATCGACCAGCAGGTCAGCACGATGATCCAGACCAAGCAGTATCCGGACATCCTGAACCAGAACAAGTTCTCCGGGTGGGCCGCGAACGGACTGCTCCAGCCGATCGACTCACTGGTCTCCCCGACGGTCGGGAACGACTTCATCCCGTCGTTCAAGGAGAACAGCTACTACCAGGGCAGCCAGTACGGCCTGCCTCTGATCGCCAGCACCCGTGCACTGTTCTACAACAAGGACATTTTCGCCAAGGCGGGGATCAGCCAGCCCCCGACCACCTGGGCCGAGTTGGTGGCCTCCGCACAGAAGATCAAGGAGGCCGGGTACACCGGGTACGGTCTGCCTCTGGGCGGCGAGGAGAACCAGGGCGAGTGGTCTCTGTGGATGTGGTCCAACGGCGGCGACTGGAAGTCGGACAACCAGTGGAGCGTCAACAGCCAGCGGAACGTTGAGAGCCTGAACTTCCTCAGCTGCCTCGCCAACGTCTACAAGGTGACGCAGCCCAACCCGGGTCAGACGAACCGCACCGACGGGGTCTTCCGGCCGTTCGCCAACGGCCAGACGGGCATGATCATGGGTGCCAGCTTCGCTCCCAGCCTGTTCAAGCAGTGGAACTCCACCGTCAACTACGGCATCGCCCCCATCCCGGTGAACAACGGCACCAAGCCGTTCACCCTGGGGGTGCAGGACTACCTGGTGTCGTTCAAGAACCCGGGCAACACCGAAGCCGTGTCGAAGTTCCTGAACTTCTTCTACCAGACCGACAACTACGTGCGCTTCCTGACAAGCCAGGGTTTCCTGCCGACCACCAAAACGGCGTCCGCCGCCCTGAAGAGCGAGCCCGATTTCGCGCCGTATCTGGATCTGCTGCCGATCGCGAAGTTCTACCCGTCGACCGACCCCGGCTTCCCGAAGGCGCAGGGCACCCTTGAGGCGCAGCTCGGCACCGCGCTGACTCCGGGGGCGGACACCAAGTCGGTTCTGGACCAGGTTCAGACCGCAGCCACGCAGGGCAACGGCGGCTGAGCGGTGGCACCGAGGATGCGGCACCATACATGGCGGTCGCTGACCTGGATCTCGCCGAGCGTCCTGCTCATCGCCGCGGTGATCACGCTGCCCGCGCTGCGGATGGTATGGACATCGCTGCAGCTCACCGATGAGACCGGAGTAAGCCACGGGTTCGCCGGGTTGGCCAACTACCGCCGCCTGTTCGACGAACCGGCGCTGGTCAACGTTCTGAGCAACACGGTGGTGTGGGTGCTGCTCGTGGTCGGCGTGTCCATCGTTGTCGCACTTGGCCTGGCACAGCTGCTGAACAAGCAGTTCTTCGGGCGGCGCCTGGTGCGCTGGGCGCTGATCGTGCCCTGGGCGACCTCGCTGGTGATGACCTCGACGGTGTGGCGGTACATGCTCGAGGGCGGCAACGGGATCGTCAACCGGTTCCTGATGGACCTCGGCGTGATCAGCGCACCGATCGGCTGGTACCAGGACCCTCGGTATGCCTTCTGGTCGGTGGTCGGGGTGGGCATCGTGGTGACCATCCCGTTCACCACTTATGTGCTGCTGGCCGGGTTGCAGGCGATCGATGCGCAAGTGTACGAGGCCGGAAAGCTGGACGGCGCCGGCCCGTGGAAGACATACCGGTACATCACCCTGCCACTGCTCCGCCCGGCCCTGGTGATCGCCACAATCTTGGTCACCATCTACGTTTTCAACTCGTTCCCGGTGATCTGGGTCATCACCGGGAGCAATCCGGGGAACTTCTCGGACACCACCCTTACCTGGGCGTACAAGATCGCTTTTCGGCAGCAGTTGAACACCGGCGAGGGAGCCGCGCTGTCGGTGTTCAACGTCCTGATACTCATCGTCGTGGTACTGCTGTACCTGCGTGCGGTCAACGGAACCCGGGAGCGGCAGTCGTGGCTGGGCCGCACCTGGGCGGCACTGACCGACCGGCTGAGCGAACGATGGGGCCGACGGCGTCCGGCAGGTCCCGTTTCGGTAGCGGTGTCCGACCGGGTGCACCGGAGGGTGTGGCCGCGGCTGCGCCCGGTGGTGCTGCCGCTGGTCGGGCTGGCCGTCGCGGCGTTCTTCCTGGCCCCGTACGCGGTGATGTTCCTGGCCTCGTTCAAGGACGGCGCCGACCTCTACGCGGTGCCCGCCACCTACCTGCCACGGCATTGGGAATGGAGCAACTGGGCGAACGTGTGGGATGTGCTGCCGCTCACCACGCTGCTGCGCAACAGTCTGATCATCGCGGCCGCCTCGACCGCGCTGGTCCTGTTGATCGCGGTGCCGGCCGCGTACTACACCGCCCGCAACCGATTCACCGGCCGGACGGCCTTCCTGAACCTTGTGCTGGTCACGCAGGTCCTCGCCCCGGTCGCCTTGGTCGTCGGCATCTACCAGGAGGTCATCTACGTTGACGGGGTCAACCAGTACTGGGCGATCGTCGTGGTCAACGCGGCGTTCAACCTCGCCTTCGTCACCTGGATCATGAATGGTCAGTTCGCCGGCATCGACCTCGCGATCGAGGAGGCGGCCATGATGGAGGGGCTCGGGCCGGTGCGCCGGATGCTGCGCATCATGCTGCCGGTGGTGCGCCCGGGTCTGGTGACCGCGCTGGTCTTCACCTTCATCCAGGTGTGGAACGAGTTCGTCATCTCGCTGACCGTCTTCAACGACCCGACCCACGGCCGAGTCACCCTGCCGGTCGGCATCCAGCAACTGGTCGGCCTCAACCAGACCAATTACCAGTACCTCTTCGTCGCCTCGCTGATCGCGACAGTACCCGTCGTGGCGCTGTTCATCACCATCGAGCGGCATCTGGTGGGAGGACTGACCGCGGGGAGCGTCAAATGATCGAGTTGACCGCCGGGAACGCCGCCATCCGGGTGAACCCCGCCGACGGCGGTCGCCTGACGTCCCTGCGAGTCGGCGACGCGGAGCTGCTGGGCGCCGGCGGCGCGGGCCCATCCGGCCTGGACCAGATCATGCACGGCAGCTTCCTGATGGCGCCGTTCGTCGGCCGGCTGGAAGGGGCCCGGTTCACGTTCGCCGGGCGGGAGTGGACGGTACCGGCGAATCTCGCCCCGCATGCCCTGCACGGTCTCGTCTTCGACCGCCCCTGGACCGTCGACGGCACCGCGGCCATCGATATCGAACTGGACGGGCGATGGCCGTTCGGCGGCGCCGTGCGGCAGGAATTCGAGCTGACGCCGGACGCGCTGACGGTACGCGCCACGGTGACCAACGAACGCCGCACCATGCCGGCGATCGTCGGTTTCCACCCGTGGTTCAGGCGCAGGATCGACGGCGGGCCGGAACTCACCTACCGCTTTGAACCCGGCCTGCGCTATGTCTGCGATGAAGACGGCATCCCGCAGCATCTGTCCGCCTCCACCGGCCCGCGGCCATGGGACGACTCCTTCACCGCCGTCGCAAGCTCACCGGTCCTTCGCTGGCCGACCCTTGACCTGACCGTCGCCAGCGCGGCCGGTCACTGGATCGTCTGCGAAACCAAAGCCGACGCCATCTGTGTCGAACCATTGTCCGGACCGGTCAACGGCTTGAACACCCACCACTATCAGATCGTCGAGCCCGGAGCGCCGTTGCAATTCTCGATGACGCTGCACTGGACCGCACGACAGCCAACCGACAGGAAGACAACATGACCGTCTTGGACTCATTTTCGTTGCAGGGCAAGGTCGCCGTGGTCACCGGAGCCAGCCGCGGCATCGGCCGGGCCCTGGCCCAGGCGCTGGGCGAGGCGGGCGCGGCGGTCGCGGTGACCGCCCGAACCCTCGAGGCCGCCGAGCGAGCGGCTCGTGAACTTCAAGCCTCCGGGATCACGGCACTGCCGGTCGCTCTTGAGGTGACCGATCCGGTTCAGGTCGATCGGATGGTGGAGCTGGTCAGCGGGCAACTGGGTCCGATCGACGTACTGGTCAACAACGCCGGCATCAGTATCGGCCGGTCGGCTCTGGACACCCCCGACGAGCTCTGGCGCGAAGTGCTGGCCACCAACCTGGACGGGGTCTGGTACTGCAGCAAAGCGGTCGGCGCGCAGATGGTCACACGGGGCGGTGGGAGCATCGTCAACATCGGCTCCATGTCGGCCATGATCGTCAACCGGCCCCGGTGGCAGCCCGCGTATCTGGCCTCCAAGGCGGCGGTGCACCAGCTGACCAAGGCTTTGGCCGCCGAGTGGGCACCGCACGGGATACGGGTCAACGCGCTCGCCCCCGGTTACATCCTCACCGAGGCGTCCCCCGTGGACCAGCCGGAGTACCGCGAATGGTGCGTCGAGCCCGCCGCGATGAAGCGGTACGGTCTGCCTGAGGAGCTCGGCCCGGCGGTGGTCTTTCTGGCCAGCCAGGCATCCAGCTTCATGACGGGCTCGGTGATGGTGATGGACGGTGGATTCACCCTTTTCTAGGGGTATCAGGCTGGCTGCGGCGGACGCCGGCAGGTCGGTGGTGGAGGAAGTGGCCGTAGTGCTCGAGAAACGAGTGGATACGGCGTAGGCAGGCTCCCGAGGGGTGGAATTTCCTCCGCTCGGGGCCGGCGGGAGAACCGGAGTGGGCGCGGCAAAGGCCAGGGCGGCGGCAAGATCCGCACCGTCGTCGCCGAATCGTCGTCAAGATCATCTCTCTGGCGCCGGAATCCGGTCCGATCCTCCCCGGAGGCCGCCCTCGGGGTCCTGGGGGTCGTACCCTCCGGGGTGAGGTCACCGGTCGGGTGGCCTTCGACGGGGTCACCGTTCCCGGGCGGGGGAGGGGGATGGCTCTTCGGTACAGGTCGATGGCGGGAAGGGGAGTTCTTCCGGCATCGGATCACCGATCTGGACCTGGTCGCCGAGTAGGGCGGCGGGGAACGAGGAGCCTCGCGGACGTCGGCGGCGAAAACGCGACCCTGAGGGCGGCGGCTCGCCGGAGGATCATCGTCCCCCGCTTATTAATCTACAATGTAAAGGCGTCTGGTGGATTCAAGATCACTTAACCCCGAAAACAAGAAAACCTCTCAGCCGCTGCCAGCATGACCGGGTGAACCGGCGATGCTGGGTCACGGCCTATGCGCGTCTGAGGCGGTGGAGTCCCCGGCCTGGGCGCCAAAGGTCGATGACCATGGCAGATCCCTCGAGCTGCGTCAATACGACCTCTCGAATGTCGGCCCTAAAGAAATGGGACTCGCTGAAAGCGTCGGGACCGAAGCCGCGCGCGGCCGGCATCGGTGTGATCTGGTCGCGGTCCGTGACCTCGACCGCGTGCCCAGACAACTTCGTGTCGCCCGATGAGATGGCGGAATCGTCGACGCCGAGGAGAACCGGAGGGCCGTGCAGAGCAAAGCGTGGGTCGCGCTGCAGGTCGCGGGCCTTCAAGGCGCCAGGCGTCGATCCGAACCACAGTTCGTCGACGATGTAGGCCTCGATACCGCTGACTCGCGGTGAACCGTCCTTGCGCAATGTCGCGATGGTCTTGTGCTTGTGCGACTCGAACGACTTCCGAACCCGGGCGGCGAACTCCGGTGCCGATTCGGCGACTTCACGCCAGCTGGCCATGCGGTCTCCCGTCATACGATCTTGGATGGCCGGCCTACCGTGTCACAGGGGACCGACAAAGCGGCAGAACCCGCTCGGTCTCATCGGCCCTCCACTCGGGTCGCCGCCACCAGGGGCAAAGTAGCTCTGTGTAATCATCGCTACTCTTTGTGGTTGCCAGGTTGGTCCCCAGTGTCGAATAACGACCGTCTTTCGACACTCGCCGAGTCGATCACGGAATCGCAGGTGAGTGCTGTCGATAACTCGTGTCGAAAATCAATGTCGGTGAACGGTACGTGAAGTAGATTTCGACAGTGCTCTTCGGCTACGCGCGGATCAGTACCGCCGACCAGAACCCCGACCATCAGATCGACGCGCTGCTGCGCGCGGGCGTCGACCGCAATGACATCCATTTGGACAAGGCCAGTGGCGCCAAGGCCTCCCGGCCCGGCCTCGACCTGGTTCTCAAGCTGCTGCGCGAGGGCGACACGCTGAAGGTCACCCGGCTGGACCGGCTGTCGCGCTCAGTCCTGCACTTGGTCACCCTTGGGGCGGACCTGCGGATGCGCGGGGTGGGACTGCATGTGATCGAGCAGGGCATCGACACCGACACGATGGAGGGCCGGGCAATGTTCGGCATGCTGTCGGTCCTGGCCGAGCTGCAGCGCGAGCTGATCGTGGCCAACACGATGGACGGCCTGGCCTCCGCCCGTGCCCGCGGCCGGGTCGGTGGACGCCGGCCCAAGCTCACCGCCGACCAGGCCGCCCTCGCCCAGGAGCTGTACGACACGCGGGACAAGACCGTCCAGCAGATCGCGGACTTGTTCGGGGTGCCGCGCTCGACGGTGTACGGGCACCTGAAGGGCGACACCGTGCGCCGCCAGCCAAAGAAGACCCTGGACAGGGCGTAGGACCCGGTAGGGGTCTTGGGTCGTCCGGTCGAAATTGAACGCTAGCAAGCGTCTTCCCAGTTCAGAGCCTTGAGTGCTGTTGGATCTTCCACCGCAGTCTCGCGGCGGCGAAGGCTCCGGCGGATCGGGGCTTTCGTCGTCAGGGGTGTCTCCAGGGCTGGCCGATACCGCGGTACTCCTCGATGGGGATGGGTTTGACGCCCTTGCGCATGCGGCTGGTGTACAGGCGGCCTATCTCATGATCTCGAAGATCGTGCCTGTTGTTCTCGCCCCCAGGCACCTCTCCAAGCTCTTTGAATGGCCCGAAGCAGTCACGCTACGAAACGGACAGCTAAGCGGTAACCGACATGTCGCTGTGGCCCTGGCCAGCAGCCTGTTCGCCAAGATCCCGGGTTACCAGTGTCCACGGCTGTTCGAGGCCGTTGTTAGCAACCGCATTAGCAAGATCACCTAATAAGGGTGCTCTTCGGGGAGTGGATCGCGGCCGGTGCTCACGTCTCTACCTCGGGTCGAGTACGCGCGTCATCCAGATCGTGTTGCCGTGTTCGGCGTCCTCGGTGATGCGGTCGCTTCGGTGGAAACCGAGCTTCTCGAGGACGCGGAACGAGGGTGCGTTCCACTCCCACACGGTCGCCCAGAGTCGTCGACGTCCTGTTCGAGTCGCGGCTTCGATGACCGCACGGGCGGCTTCTGTCGCGTAACCATGGCCGTGAGCTCGTTGTGCCAGCTCGTACGCGATCTCAGGTTCGTCGAAAGATCCCTGGCCGACAGTCAATCCGCAATACCCAATGAACTCACCGGTGTCTCGCAGCTCGATAGGCAGCAACCCGAGCCCCGGATCCGCCGCCAGCGGATTGTCGAGGAGCCAGCTGCGGATGTCCTCGACCGTCGGGCGTCCCTCGGCGTCGATCTGCCGTACCGGCGGCACTCGTGTATCCCGCTCAAGCCATAACCCGCGGTACTCCTCGGCATCCGACGGCACCCACCGCCGCATCTGCAGCCGCTCGGTCACCAGCTCCGCTGGCAGATCCTCATAGGTCCTCACCCGACCAACCTAACCCGGTGCTGACCAAGACCGGAGGACGACTGCATGAGGCACCGCGGGCATGGGCGTGAGGAACGCCGCACCCTCAAGGTCGTCACCGTCGCCTCCGGGCTGCCGTCCTGGATCTCGCATGATCGAGAAACCGGACAAATATCCACTACGCCGGAGCCCGGGGTCACCCCCGAGATCGTTCGTTGCTCAGAGCGGACCATCTGACTGTTGACCCTCAGCGCCCGGCGCCGGCTCGAGGTCGAGCTGTTTGCTCATGTCGAGCTCGAACTTGCCGTACAGGTTCAGATGGGACCAGAAGAGAGCCGACAGGGCGCGCCGGTCGGCGTCGGTGAGCTTCTTTCGCCACTTCGGCTCGGCGAGGACGATCTGCACCATCCTGGTGTTCAGGTAGACGATCGCGGCCTGGACCAGGTGCAGGGCCAGCGCGGAGACCTCGACGTGTTCGCGGTCGTCGCCGGTCAGATCACCGGCCTTACCATAGAAGATGTCTTTATTGGCCGAGTTCCAGTTCTCCACTACGTTCAGGCCTTCGTGGATTTCGCGGCGCAGTTCCTCTTCAGCCAGGTAGTCGCAGATGAAGACGGTGCGGATCACTCGGCCGAGTTCTTCGATGGCCCGGTAGGTGGGGTGCTTGGGGCCGCCGCGGGTGAAGCGGCGCAGCATCTGATGGGCCTCGGCGGTGCCCAGCCGTAGCGCCGTCGCGTACTTGATCATCTGGTCGTACTGGTTGGCGATCAATTCCCAGTCGATGGTCTTTCCCGACAGGACGCCCTCCAACTGCGGCCAGGCTTCGCCTTCGGTCAGGCCCGGCCTGTACAGACGGGCCGAGCCGATGTTCTTCAGCCGGGGCAGCAGCTTGAAGTCCAGCAAGTGCGAGAACGCAAAGCCAACGATTGAAGCTCCGTGGGTATCGGTGTACTGGCGATCGATCTCCGCGCTGGTCAGATGACGGAGCAAGCCCTCGATCATCGAGGCCACCTCGGAGTCCGTGGTGGATCGCACCTGGCTGTAGATGCACACGTTCTTGCGCTCGACGTGCCAATACACCATGATCCCGGCGCCGCCGTAGCGCTGGTGCCACTCGGTCACGAAGTTCGCCGACCAGGAACCGAACTTGCGCGAGTCCGACGCGCACGCCGTGCCCGGCCCCCACAGCGAGACGTCGCGCACCTCCAGCGTCTTGTTGACCACCGTGCGGATCGCGGCGCGCAAGTTGTCGCGGTTGACGAACAGCCGGCGGGTCCGGCGCAGCGCGGCCTCGGTGTCGGCCTCCATCCCCTCGATCGCCGCGGTGCCGTCGGCGACCCGTTTGATCCCCATGTTCGTGCCGAGCCCGAAGGTGCACAACAGCAGCTGGCGGCGCAGCACCTTCGCGTCGGTCACTGTGCGCGAGGCCACCGAGGTGAACTCGCCGGTGAACTTCGTGGCGTGGTCGACGTTCTTGATCAGATCCAGCAGGTCGATCACGCCCCAGCGGCGGGCGATCTCCTCCTTCAGCGCCTCCAGGTTCTCCGGCTCGATCTGCTTGCCCAGGGGCGGCACGCTGATCCACGGCTCGCCCTTCCTCCTGGTGATGCTCACCCCGCCCGTCGTGGCCTTCTTCAGCCCCTTGTTCAGCCGGTCCAACGCCGCCACGTGCCGCTTCTGCAGATCGGCGACGAAGTCGGCCGGGTCGCGGGGCTTGGCCAGCGCCTCGTAATGCACGTCCCGGTTGTCCTCGAAGTCGGCGGGCAGATCCTCATCGGGGTTACGCCAGATGTTGGCGCCCTCCACCCAGATCTCGCGGCGCCGGATCGCCTTGCGCAGCGCGACCAGCACGCACAGCTCGTACGGGATCCGCTCCACCAGGCCGCTGTCGGGGTCGAGGACCGCGTCGTGCCAGTCCTCGGGCACCACGTGCTCCAGCGGCACCGCCTCGGCGGCGGCGTAGAAGTCGGCGTCGGAGCCGTCGTACCGTTTCAGCAGGTCCAGGGCGTCCATGACCGGCTTGAAGGTGTCGTTGCTGGAGCGGAACCTCGCCGCTTTGAGCAGCTTGGGCAGGCCGCGCCGGTAGTGGTGGGAGTAGGAACCGCGCAGCTTGGTCCGCACCCGGGTGCGGAGCTCTTTCTCGTTCGCCTTGGCCTCGGCGATGATGTCGGCCAGTGTCCGCTCACCGACCACCGGATATAGGGCCTTGCGGACGATCTCCTCCGGCAGTTCCAGCGCCACCGTCGCGAGCTTCACCAGGATCCCGCTCTTGCCCTGCACCCGCCGGAACTCGGCGTTGAGCTCGCCCTCGACCTTCTTCTCCGCCCGCACACTGATCTTGTGCACGAGCTGAATCAACAGCTCCACCAGCCCGTCGATCAGCTCCGCCTGCCGCACCCGGCACAGCGCGGCCAGTAGCGTGATGCGTATGGGCGCCGCTGCCGCCTCGAAATCGGAGGGGTACATCTTCATCGCCCGTGCCCGCCAGCCCGCTACGACCTTCTCCGAGACCCCCTCGAATAATGCGGCCGGAAGACCGATCGCCTTCACCCGCTCAAGCTTCATGATCTCCGCCAGCAACGTGTCCAGCTGAAACGACCCCGGATCCTCCTTCAGCTCCTGCAAGAACGCGCGCCGTCCGCCACTAGTGCTGCGTTCCTCATAGCCGGTAGACGAACGTGCGGCGCAGGACCCGAGGTTGAGGTGGTGGTCGCCCCCAGATCCAGGGCTGGGCGCGGG
>NZ_JBFBCF010000047.1:0-59995 GCF_040683035.1 Streptosporangium sp. NPDC051022
TCGTGGGGTCGGTTGTCGGGGGCGGTGTGTAGCAGGGGTTCGATCCGGTAGGGGGCCTGGATGGGCAGGGCGATGGTGGGGTTCGCGTGTTCCGGAGGCTTCGGCGGGGGGCTTTGCGGGGTTCTTCGGAGGGTTCCGATGTGTTTCTTGGTGTTTCTTGGCGGGGCTGCCGGCCCGCTTTTCCGGGTCTCGCGCCCTGGCCCCGAGGTGGTTCTTCTTTGCCGTGTTCTCGGGGCCTGCTGAGGGGCTTCTTCGAGGACTTTCCGGTGGGGTGTGGGCCGGGGCACCGGGTTGCGCGTGGTGCATCGGCGCCGGTCGGGCCTGTTTCGCTGCTCGCCGTACCGGCGCTGTGGGGGACCGTCTAGTGACTGGCAGCAAAGGGCGACCAACGGGTGGCGACCAGGGGGTGGCCAACACCGGCGCTGTGGGGGACCGTCTCGTAAGTGGCGGCAAAGGGGGCCAACGGGTGGCGACCAAGGGTGCCAACGGGGGCGGCCAACACCGGCGCTGTGGGGGACCGTCTCGTAAGTGGCGGCAAAAGGGGTGGCGGCGAAGGGTGCCAACGGGGGGCGACCAAGGGGGGGCAAGGGGGCGTGGAAGGTGGGGCTCGGGGGCGGATTTCGGTACCGGTCCTATGGCTCCCGTCGCTCTGCCCAACCGTTGGGTGGGTGGGCAACGGTCGTCTCACCGAAGCTGTCGCCCCACGGGCGGGAGGGCTTGCCCCACCGGGCGCAGCTTTCCAGCTTAGCCCTGCGCTCCTTCCCGCACTGTGGGCTTTAGCTACGGTGACTGGCCAGGGGCGGAGTTCGGCTGATTGCTTCAGCCTCTCCGAGGACGCCGAACAGCGGGAGAGGGAGCGACTACGGTGTGCAGGCTGTACGGCGCGACGAGAGGGCGCGGAGGTGGGCGGGTGGTCCGGCCGGCTTATAAAAGGACCGAGACCACCGCGCCCGCCAGGCCGGAGGCCTGACCCCACCAGACCGTGACCAACGACGGCCGGCCGGACCACCCGCCCATCGCAGCGCGAACCCCCCGGCCCCGGAAGCCATGAGCGCGAACCCCCCGGCCCCGGAAGCCATGAGCGCGAACCACCCCGGCCCCGGAAGCCATGAGCGCGAACCACCCCGGCCCCGGAAGCCATAAGCGTGAACCCACCCCGGCCCCGGAAGCCATATCGGCTCGGGGCGATGTGCGCGGCGGGACTCGGGGCGATGTGCGCGGAGGGAAAGCTATCAGGGGGTGATGAGCAGGGCGTCTCCGACGGGCCGCTCGAAGCCGTCAGAAGGCTGGTTGACGACCTTGTCGCTGACGACCATCGCGCTCGATCCGCCGCCGTCGAGGTTGATGGCCTGCTTGGCGCCCAGCCAGCGCATCAGCTGGGCCGCCTCGACCATCGAGGCACCCACGGTGACGCCCGGGATACGACCGTCGACCGTGGCCAGGATCAGGCCGCCGTTCTTGGTGATGCCGGCCATCGTCCGGGGGTGGCGGCGGAGCATCATGTTGAGCGAGGCCTGCCCGTCGGCCATCGCGGTGATGTTGATCCGGCCGTTTCTGATCAGTCCGACACCGCCGCCCATGACGTAGGTCTCGGGAGTGAGCGGTACGGCGCGCCGGGTGCGCAGGTCGACGACCTTGGTGTCCAGTTTCACGGTCGCGGTCTCGGCGGCGTGTTCGAGGAGCCAGTCGGCCATGACGCCGGTGCCGTGGAGCACCGAGAAGCCACGCGGAACGGCGCCGCCCGCCTGGCGGGCGGAGACGACCCTTCCCTGGGCGTCGAGCACGGCCTCCATGCCGCCGTCGGCCGCCGTCTTGGTGCCGAACTCCTCGGTGTAGAGGACGAGCTCGTCGGCGGCGGGGGCCCGGTTGACTCCCTGGACCTCGATCCGCGTGCCGTCCGAGGAGGTCGCGGTGACCGTCGACTTCAACTCCGTGATCTTGATCTTGCGGCCGCTCATGACCAGGCCGGTCCGGCCGGGGACGGCCTCGCTGAGAAGCCTGCCGCCGACGACGGAGATCCCCATCGGGTCGCCCTTGATCTCCTTGACCGTGTGGATGTTGAAGAAACCGCCGTTGACGCCGGCGATGGCCTTGACGCCCTTGGCCATCGAACTGGTGGTCTCGCCCTTGGCGATGCTGGCCCCGACGCTGGTCTTGAACGATCCCCTGAAGGTCTTCGGGTCCACCGTCAGCACGCGCAGGTTCCAGGGGCCGGTGGTCTCCAGGCCGTCGTCTCCGAGGTAATCGACCTTGGCCCGGAGATCGAACTCCTTGAGCTCCTTGACCGTCTTTTCGGCCTGTGCTTTCTCCTTGAACGCCCACATCCCGACGCGGACCACGTAACGTTCCACGGCGGGGGCGTCCGCGGCGGCGGGCTGGACGACCATCTCAAGACGGGGCGTGAACCCGGCGGCCTCGACTTCCTCGGCTTTCGCCTGGGCGGTGGCCAGGCGGCCGTCGTCGTGCCCGTTGGGCATCAGTACGGCCACGGTCCATCCCTGGGTGGACGTGCCGTGCCGTACGGTGAAGAGATCCACTCCGGCGGCCACGTTGCGCTGCTCCTTGGTCGGAGCCACACGCTCGCCGAGGGGGAACGCCGAGGAGGGGAAGGTCAGGGTGGCCCGTTCCGCCTGCGCGGGAAGCGCGGTGGCGACGAGCGTTACGGCCGAAAGCCCGACGATGAGCCGTCGTGACATGTGTATCTCTCCCCGTTGGTGACCAGACATCGGTGCACCATCGTGCCGAGATCTACCTGTCAGAGTGAGCGAAACACGCTAAACGTCTCGAGAAAGTGTTCTTTCCCACACGAGGTCTTTGCGAATGACAACGTTGTTCGCCGGTTCTTCGCCTGTTTCGTACTTCGGATACACGCCGACGACGCTGTTTCAGAGTGCCGCGGCATCCCCTGCCGATCCGGGGGAAGGCCGCAAGCCATACGAAAAACCGCCCTCGTACGGCTTGCGACACAGCCCAATTTCTGGACTTTTAGGGATTTTTCAGGACATAGAGTGATAAACCTTGCGGAGCGTCTCGTGGACGATCCAGGTGGTCTTGGCCCCGTCGGAGAGAAGGCAGACCGACCCCGGGGCGAGCTCGATGCTGGCGCCGCCCTCGACCTCCACGGTGGCACGGCCTGACAGGACCACGAAGATCTCGTCGCGTTCGACGTCGGTCACAGTGCCGGGGGTGATCTCCCAGATGCCCCGGCTCTGGGAGCCGTCGGGGGAGGACCACAGCTCGACCGAGGAGGTCTGCGGGGATCCGGCGAGGATCTGGGAGGGGTCCAGTTCCTCGGGCGACAGCCGTACGTCGCCGGCGGGGACGGCGAAGACACCGGCGGCGCCGACCATGCGGGCAAGGTCGGCGGTCTCTGGGACGAGGATGTCGGGCATGGGGGCCTTTCAGGTGCGAGGGTTGTCTCTCCGGAAGGACTCCAGCGCCAGTAGTGCGACGTGGAGGGAGAGACAGGACTCGACGTCGTCCAAGTCGATGTCGAGAACACGTTCCAGCCTACGGAGCCGGTCGTAGAAGGCGGGCCTGGACAGGTGGGCCTTCTGGGCGGCGACGGCCTTGTTGCGGCCGGCGGCCAGGTATATCCGCAGGATTCTGGTCAGGTCGCCGCCGCGCTGGGCGTCGTGGGCCAGCAGGGGGCCGAGCTCGCGTTCGGCGAAGGTCTGCAACCGGGCGTCGTCCCTCAGCAGGTGGAGCAGGCCGCGCAGGCGCAGGTCGGGCAGCCGGTAGAAGGGGCGCCCGTCGGGCTGTCTGACGGCCACGTCGGCGACCTGCTCGGCCTCGAGGAAGCTTCGCCGTACGTCGCGGATCGACTCGACCACCGATCCGGCGGCCAGGACGAACTGCCCGGTGAAGGCCGTGCGCAGGCGGTCGGCGAGCGCGGTCAGCGAGGGCTCGGCGAGCGTGCGAGGGGGCAGCGGCAGCAGGACGCCGACGCGGCCCTGGTCGAGGGCACCGACCAGGGCGGGAAGACGGGCGTCGCGGCAGGCGGCGGCGGCGGCCTCGGCCAGCTCGCTGAGCCGTACGAGCTGTTCCTGTCCGTCGAGGGAGCCGTCGGAGGGGTCGCCCAGGCGCAGTACCACACTGATCAGCTTGCGTCCCGTGAGCGGCACGCCGACCGCGCGGGCCCGGGCCGCGGCCTCCTCGGGGTCGGCGTAGGCGTGGGTGAGGATCCCGGTGATGATCGTGCCGTGGGCCTGGCGCTCCAGCGACTCCTGGTGGCGCTCCAGCAACCGGCCCAGGGCGAGGGTGGTCGCGGCGCGTTCGGCGAGCACGATGTCACGGGGGCCGGGAGTGGTCTCGCAGAGCAGGATCAGCCGGCCCCAGTCTTGGCCCCGCGCGCCGACCATGGTGACCAGCCAGCCGGAGGAGGTGTCGTAGGCGGTGCGCCCCTCGGGCGCCACCGCCCTGGAGCGCGTCTCCCAGCTCGCCAGCAGCGTTCCGGTGTCACGTCCCGCCGTCTCGCAGGCGAGCACCTGGTGGGCGAGGTTCTCCAGCAGCACGGGACGTCCGGACAGCCGCGCGACCTGGCTGAGGACCTCTGCGGGGGAGGCGCCCTCGACCGACAGCTCGGTGAAGACCTCGTGGAGCTGCTCGGAGGCGCGGAGCTCCTCCAGCTGGATGTCGATGATCCTGGCGTGCACCGACTCGGTGATCTGCACGAAAGGGGTCTCGCGGGCCAGGGTGACCAGGGGCAGGCCGTGCTTTTCGGCGGCGTTGACCACGGAGCGGGGAAGCTCCTTGATGAACTTGCGGCCCAGCTCGACGATCAGGCCGGAGGCGCCGACGGCGGCCAGCTCCGCGACGTAGGCCGCGAGGCTCTCCTGGTCGTCGGGAAGCGCGATGCCGGTGGTCAGCACCAGCTCCCCGCCGCGCAGCAGGTGGGCGATGTCGGTGACCTCTCCGACGTGGACCCAGCGGACCCGGGTGTCCAGCCGGTCGGCTCCCGCGACCACTCGGGGGTTGCCCCTGCGGACGGTGTCCAGGGCGAGAACGTCGGCGATGGTAGGGAGCACCCAGCGAGAGTATCCGATCGGACTGTAAGTTAGGACGGCTGCTGTTTTACAGAATGATAGAGATATTCGTCCTGTTTGTCGTCGAGGGGGTGGTTGAGGGGATGCCGAAGGGGCGGGGGGCGGTTCTCCGGCGGAGTTCCCGCCGCTCTTCGGCGGGCTCTCAACCAGGTGGTGATCGCGCTCTGTGGCCTTAGGATGACTTGACCTTTTCTCGGCCGAAAGGCGCGATGGTGAGCATGGTTGAGACTACGGACAAGGCGAGACGTGGCTCCGCGCAGGTCGCCTCGGGTGTGGAAGAGCTCGATCTCCGTCAGCTCCTGGCCGGGCTCACGGCCGTACGCGACGGAGACTTCGGCACGCGTCTGCCGGACGACGGCGACGGCCTGCTCAAGGAGATCGCCACCGTCTTCAACGGCATGGTCGACCAGCTGTCCCTGTTCACCTCCGAGGTGACGCGCGTGGCCCGCGAGGTGGGCACCGAGGGGCAGCTGGGCGGGCAGGCCGACGTCCCGGGAGTCTCCGGCACGTGGAAGGACCTGACCGACTCGGTCAACGCCATGGCGGGCAACCTCACCGACCAGGTCCGTGACATCGCGCAGGTGGCGACCGCCGTGGCGACCGGCGACCTGTCACAGAAGATCACCGTTGACGTCCGCGGTGAGATCCTGGAGCTGAAGAACACGCTCAACACGATGGTCGACCAGTTGTCGTCGTTCGCCGACGAGGTGACCCGGGTGGCCCGTGAGGTGGGCACCGAGGGGCGGCTGGGCGGGCAGGCGGAGGTGACCGGGGTCGCCGGCACCTGGCGTGACCTGACCGACTCGGTGAACTTCATGGCGGGCAACCTCACCGACCAGGTCCGCAGCATCGCGCAGGTCACCACGGCGGTGGCGAGAGGCGACCTGTCACAGAAGATCACCGTGGACGCCCGGGGCGAGATCCTGGAGCTGAAGAGCACCATCAACACGATGGTCGACCAGTTGTCGTCGTTCGCCGACGAGGTGACCCGGGTGGCCCGTGAGGTGGGCACCGACGGGCGGCTGGGCGGGCAGGCCGACGTCAAGGGCGTCTCCGGCACCTGGCGTGACCTGACCGACTCGGTGAACTACATGGCGGGCAACCTCACCGACCAGGTCCGCAACATCTCCCAGGTGGCGACGGCGGTCGCCCGCGGCGACCTGTCGCAGAAGATCACGGTTTCGGCGCGGGGCGAGATCCTGGAGCTGAAGAACACGCTCAACACGATGGTCGACCAGTTGTCGTCGTTCGCCGACGAGGTGACCCGGGTGGCCCGTGAGGTGGGCACCGACGGGCGGCTGGGCGGGCAGGCCGACGTCAAGGGCGTCTCCGGCACGTGGAAGGCGCTCACCGAGTCGGTCAACGTGATGGCCGACAACCTCACCGCCCAGGTGCGCAGCATCGCCGAGGTGACCACGGCGGTGGCGAAGGGCGACCTGTCGCAGAAGATCCGGGTGGATGCCCGGGGCGAGATCCTGGAGCTGAAGGACACCATCAACACGATGGTCGACCAGCTGTCGGCCTTCGCCGACGAGGTGACGCGGGTGGCCCGCGAGGTCGGTACCGAGGGCAACCTCGGCGGCCAGGCCACGGTCCGCGGGGTCTCGGGCACCTGGAAGGACCTCACCGACAACGTCAACGTGATGGCCTCCAACCTGACCAGCCAGGTGCGCTCCATCGCCCAGGTGGCCACGGCGGTGGCGAAGGGCGACCTGTCGCAGAAGATCACCGTCGAGGCCAAGGGCGAGGTCGCCGCGCTCGCGCAGACCATCAACACCATGGTCGACACGCTGAGCGCCTTCGCCGACGAGGTGACCCGGGTGGCCCGCGAGGTCGGCACCGAGGGAGAGCTGGGCGGCCAGGCCCGCGTGCCCAACGTGGCGGGGACGTGGAAGGACCTCACCGACAACGTCAACTCGATGGCCAACAACCTCACCAACCAGGTCCGCAACATCGCGCAGGTCACCACGGCGGTCGCCCAGGGCGACCTGACGAAGAAGATCGACGTGGACGCCCGGGGCGAGATCCTGGCGTTGAAGACCACGATCAACACGATGGTCGACCAGCTGTCGTCGTTCGCCGCCGAGGTGACCCGGGTGGCCCGCGAGGTCGGCAGCGAGGGGCGCCTGGGCGGGCAGGCCGAGGTCGAGGGCGTGTCCGGCACGTGGAAGCGGCTGACGGAGAACGTCAACGAGCTGGCGGGCAACCTCACCCGCCAGGTACGCGCGATCGCCGAGGTGACCAGCGCCGTGACGTCGGGCGACCTCACCCGGTCGATCACCGTCGACGCCTCCGGCGAGGTGGCGGAGCTCAAGGACAACATCAACTCCATGGTGAAGTCCCTGCGCGAGACCACCCTGGCCAACCAGGAGCAGGACTGGCTCAAGTCCAACCTGGCCCACATCTCCGGCCTCATGCAGGGCCACCGGGATCTCGCCGTCGTGGCCGAGCTGGTGATGAACGAGCTGGCCCCGCTGGTCTCGGCCCAGTACGGCACGTTCCTGCTGGCGGAGGAGAAGCCGGGCGGTCCCGAGCTGAGGGTGGTCGGCGGTTACGGCCACCGGGAGACCAGCCGCCGCTACGGGTTCGGGGAGTCGCTCGTGGGGCAGGCCGCGCTCGCCAAGCGCACCATCCTGGTCGAGGACATCGCGACCGGCTACCTCACCATCTCCTCCAGCCTGGGGGCGGCGGGCCCGGTCAACCTCATCGTCCTGCCGATCATCGTCGAGGGCCAGGTGCTCGGGGTGATCGAGCTGGCCAGCCTCAACCGGTTCACCCAGGTGCACAGGGCCTTCCTGGAGCAGCTGGTCGGGACCATCGGTGTCAACGTCAACACCATCGTCGCCAACGCCCGCACCGACTCCTTACTCGCCGAGTCGCAGCGTCTGGCGACGGAGCTGCAGGTGGGCCAGGAGGAACTGCAGCGCTCCAACGCCGAGCTCGAGGAGAAGGCGGAGCTGCTGGCCAGGCAGAACCGCGACATCGAGACGAAGAACAGCGAGATCGAGCAGGCGAGGCAGGAGCTGGAGGAGCGCGCCAAGCAGCTCGCGCTGGCCTCCAAGTACAAGAGCGAGTTCCTGGCGAACATGAGCCACGAGCTGCGCACCCCGCTCAACTCGCTGCTCATCCTGGCCCAGCTGCTGGCCCAGAACCCGGCCCGCAACCTCACCGCCAAGCAGGTGGAGTACGCCAACGTCATCCACTCGGCGGGCACCGACCTGCTCCAGCTGATCAACGACATCCTCGACCTGTCCAAGATCGAGGCGGGCAAGATGAGCGTCAGCGTCGAGCCCCTGCCGCTGCGGCAGCTGCTCGACTACGTCGAGGCGACCTTCCGCCCGCTCACCACGGAGAAGGGGCTCAGGTTCGACGTCACGGTCGCCCCCGACGTGCCGGAGGAGCTCCTCATGGACGAGCAGCGGCTGCGTCAGGTGCTGCGCAACCTGCTGTCCAACGCGGTGAAGTTCACCGAGAGCGGCTCGGTCGGGCTCCGTATCGAGCGGGTCGAGAGGATGGAGCTGCTGGGGGTCCGCGACCAGGAGGTGCTGGCCTTCCACGTGGTGGACACCGGCATCGGCATCGCCGAGGAGAACCTCTCCCAGATCTTCGACGCCTTCCAGCAGGCCGACGGCACCACCAGCCGCAAGTACGGCGGGACCGGCCTCGGCCTGTCCATCAGCCGCGAGATCGCCACCCTGTTCAACGGAGAGATCCGGGCGATCAGCGCCCTGGACGAGGGCAGTACCTTCAGCCTCTGCCTGCCGATCGCGGACGTCGCCCCCGGCGCCTTCACGGGGGAGCGCGTCCCCGCCTTCGCCACCGTCAAGCAGGTCGCCGCGCCCCACGCCAAATTCCCCGTTCCGGCGTCCGAGACGCCTTCCAGCAGGGGCGGGCGGCGCCTGCTCGTGGTCGAGTCCCGTCCCAACGGGCTGCTCTCCCAGCTGGCGGAGAGCGTCGCGGCCGACCTGAACGAGACACACGGACCCGTCTGGCTGGCCACCGCCAGCGACCCGGTCACCGCCGTGGAGACGCTGAAGGCGAACGACCACCACTGCGTCGTGCTCGACCTGGGCATGCGGCAGGAGGGGGCGGCCGAGTTCCTCCGCATGCTCGACGAGGATCCGGCGCTGCGCGGGCTGCCCGTGCTCGCCCACCACACCCGCACGCTCACCCGGCCGCAGGAGAACCTGCTCAAGGGCCGCTCGAACACCCAGCCGCTGGAGCGCCTGCCCAGCCTCGACGAGCTGCGCGAGCGCATCATCCTGCACCTGTCGGCGCAGGAGCCCGGGAACGTGCTGCCGCTGGTGCAGGTCAGCCCGGACGAGCGGCTCCGGGCGGTCGAGGAGGCGGACACCGTCCTCGTCGACCGGAAGGTGCTGGTCATCGACGACGACGTCCGCAACGTCTTCGCCCTGACCAACATCCTCGAACTGCACGGCATGCAGGTGCTCTACGCGGAGAACGGCCGCAAGGGCATCGAGATGCTCTCGCGCAACGAGGACATCGACCTGGTCCTGATGGACATCATGATGCCGGAGATGGACGGTTACGCCGCGACCGCCGCCATCCGCAAGATGCCGCGCTTCGCCGATCTGCCGATCATCGCGGTGACCGCCAAGGCCATGCAGGGCGACCGTGAGAAGACGCTGTCGGCGGGGGCGAGCGACTACGTCACCAAGCCCGTCGACTCGCAGGAACTGCTCACCCGCATCCAGCAGTGGCTGGAACTGTGAACCCGTTCCCCCGCCCCACCTGAGCCCCCGCCCGGGACGCTCCCGCCCGGGGGCGGGCAGGGTGATCATTCCCGCGGCCGATGGGTCACAATGGCGCTTCGGAGGTGGCGACGGTTGATGCGGCGCGGTGTTGTGGCGACGCTGGTCTCGGCGACGGGTTTCGGGCTGATGCCGGTCTTCGCGTCCTACGCGTACGGCACCGGCATGTCGGTGACGACGCTCCTCATGGTGCGGTTCGCGATCGCCGCGGCGGTGTTTCTCGCGTGGCTGGGACTGCGCGGCAGGCTCGGGCGGCCGACCCGGCGGCAGTGGGCGACCCTGGCGCTGCTGGGCGGCGGCATGTACGCGGCGCAGTCGCTGCTGTACTTCACGGCCGTGCAGCGCATCGCGCCCGCTCTGGCCGTGCTGCTGCTGTACCTCTACCCGGGGCTCGTCTCGGTCCTGTCCGCGCTGGTCGACCGGACCCGGATCGGCTGGACCGTCGCCGGGCCCATCCTGGTCTCGCTGGCCGGGCTGGCCCTCGTGGTCGGCAGGCTGGACACCGGCCTCGACGTGCCGGGCGTGCTCGCCGCGGTCGGGGCCGCCGTCGCCTACGCCTGCTACATCGTCCTGGGCAGCCGCGTCTCGGCGGCGCTGTCGCCCGCGGTCACCACCGCCTACCTGGCGATGTTCGCGACCGGCTCGTTCGCGCTGCTCGGGCTCGTGTCGGGCGGCCTGGACCTCGGCTTCGCGGCGCCCGGCTGGGGGTGGGCGGCGGCGGTGGCGCTCGTGTCGACGGTGCTCGCGATCTCGCTGTTCTTCGTCGGGGCCACCGCGCTCGGCCCCGTCAGGGCGTCGATCCTCAGCATGCTCGAACCCGTCGTGGCGGTGCTGGCCTCGTGGCTGCTGCTGGGCGGGACGCTGTCGTGGGCGCAGCTCGCGGGTGGCGCCGTCGTGCTGGCCGGCGCGGTCTGGGGCATCCTGGCGAGCGCGCCCAGGGAGCGTCTCACGGCTGATTCAGACGTGCCTGCAGACCGTCGAGGAAGCAGCTCAGCCCGAAGTCGAAGTTGACCGCGCTGGCGGCCTGCGGGTCGCTGTTCTCGTACTCGATGAAGCGGGCCACCAGCTCGGGGTAGTCGTGAGCGGCCTTCTCCACCGTCTCCCTCATCGCCGCCGCCATCTCCTTGGTGCTCACCCCCGAGCTGTCGATGGCGCACTGCCAGGTGATCTCGGGGGTGGTCGAGCCCAGCACGTAGGCCATCAGGGTGGAGGAGGCGTGGTCCAGCGCCATGCCCCGGAACCCCGCCAGCTTGAACGTCCGCAGCAGCGTGGACGACAGCCGCATCGCGTTCGGGCCGAGGCTCGGCATGCTGCCGATGAGCACGGTCGACCACGGGTGCGCGAAGAGCACCCCGCGCAGGCCGTAGGCGAACGCGGAGACCGTGTCACGCCAGCCGATCACCTCGGGGTCGGGCAGCGGGACCTCGCCGAAGACCTCGTCGAGGACGAGTTCGAGAAGCTCGTCCTTGCTGGCCACGTGCCAGTAGATGCTGGTCGCCCCGGAGCCGAGCCTGGTGCCGAGGCGGCGCATGCTCAGCGCGTCCATCCCCTCCGCGTCGAGCAGGTCCATGGCCGCGCGCACGATCTGCGCCCGGCTCAGCGTCGGACTCTTTGACGGCCGCTTCTCGCGGGTCCACACCGAGGTTACGGGCAGTTTCATGTCCCAAGCATAAATCTGTTCATACAGTGTTCGATGTTATCGCACGATGTGCGACAGCCATCGGCGCCTCCGCGGAGGGGGAGCGGACCCCTCGGGCCTCCGAAGGTGAGAGGAGTGTCATGAAAACGATCCAAAAATTCATGTATTTCAGATTGTTTTAGTCGGAAATCTGAGCAACCATGGTTCATGAGGCGCCTGAGCCCACGCGGGTGGGCCGGGCCGGACCGCCCGCGGGCGGCCTGACTCCCGAAGCTCGGGCGGGGAACCTGGGGGGTGCTCCGTCCGACCCTCCTGTACGGCTTGCGCCAACCGTCGCAGGGCGCAAGCCGTACAGGATCCCCCACCTCCACCCGTGCGGGCACCGCCCGGTGGCCGGAACGGGATTCTGACAGAGTGACGGCTCCAGGTGGAACATCCCTACATGGTGTAGGTAGGAGCATCTGTCGTGACCCGACATACTCGATATATGTCGGACCTTCTTGCACGTCACCGTGCGGTTATCCCCAACTGGGTGGCTCTCTACTACAACGAGCCCATTGAGATCGTCGGCGGCAAGGGCAACCGGGTCGTCGACGCGTCCGGGAAGACCTATCTGGACTTCTTCGCCGGAATCCTGACCAACATGATCGGGTACGACGTGCCCGAGGTACGAGAGGCCGTCGAGAGGCAGCTCGCCACCGGGGTGGTGCACACCTCGACGGTCTACCTGCTCCGTGGCCAGATCGAGCTCGCCGAGAAGATCGCCAGGCTGTCCGGCATCGAGGACGCCAAGGTCTTCTTCACCAACTCGGGCACCGAGGCCAACGAGACCGCGCTGCTGCTGGCGACCTACGCCCGCAAGTCCGACCAGGTCCTCGCCATGCGGCAGAGCTACCACGGCCGCTCCTTCGGCGCGATCAGCGTCACGAGCAACCGCTCCTGGAAGAACAACTCGCTGTCGCCGCTGAACGTGCACTTCCTGCACGGCGCCGACCGGCACCTCGCCCAGTTCCGCGGCCTGTCCGACGCCGACTACATCGCCGCGTGCGTGGACGACCTGCGTCACGTGCTCGCCACCTCCGTCGGAGGCGACGTGGCCGCCCTGATCGCCGAGCCGATCCAGGGCGTGGGCGGCTTCACCATGGCCCCCGACGGGCTGTTCGCCGCCTACAAGGAGGTCCTCGACGCCGAGGGCATCCTGCTGATCTCCGACGAGGTGCAGACCGGCTGGGGCCGTACCGGCTCGGCGTTCTTCGGCATCCAGAACCACGGCGTCACGCCGGACATGATGACCTTCGCCAAGGGCCTGGGCAACGGCTTCGCGGTCGGCGGCGTCGTGGCGCGGGGCGACCTGATGGACGGCCTGCACGCGACCGGCCTGGCCACCTTCGGCGGCAACCCGATCTCCATGGCCGCCGCGAACGCCACCCTGGACTACGTGCTCGACCACGACCTGCAGGCGAACGCGGCCAGGACCGGCACCCTGATCATCGACGGGCTCCGCGAGGCCGCGCCGCGCCTGCCGATCGTCGGCGACGTCCGGGGCAAGGGCCTGATGTTCGCCGTCGAACTGGTCGACCCGGCGACCGGCGCGCCCTCCCCGGCGCTCGCGGCCCGGTTCATGGAGGAGACCAAGAAGGCCGGTCTGCTCGCGGGCAAGGGCGGCCTGCACGGCAACGTGCTGCGCATGGCCCCGCCGCTCACCCTGACCCCGGACGAGGCCGCCGAGGGCCTCGGAATCATCGTCAACGCACTCGAAGTCATCAACGCTGAGGTCGTCTCGTCGTGAAGAACGTCACCCACTGGATCGGCGGCGCCCCCGTCGAGGGCTCCGGCCGTACATCCGAGATCTTCGACCCGGCGACGGGCGAGGTCAGCGGGCGGGTCCACCTGGCGTCGGTGGCGGAGGTCGACGCCGCCGTCGCCTCCGCCGCGGCCGCCTACCCGGCCTGGCGGGACTCCTCGCTGGTCAAGCGCTCGCAGGTGCTGTTCCGCTTCCGCGAGCTGATGTACGCCAACCGTGACGAGCTGGCCCGGCTCATCTCGGCCGAGCACGGCAAGGTCCACTCGGACGCGCTGGGCGAGGTGGCCAGGGGCCTGGAGGTCGTCGAGTTCGCCTGCGGCATCCCGCACCTGCTCAAGGGCGGCTTCTCCGAGGGGGTCTCCACCCGCGTCGACTCCTACTCGATCCGCCAGCCGCTGGGCGTCGTCGCCGGGATCACCCCGTTCAACTTCCCGGCCATGGTGCCGATGTGGATGTTCCCGATCGCGATCGCCGCCGGCAACGCCTTCATCCTCAAGCCGTCGGAGAAGGACCCGTCGGCCTCCCTGCTGATGGCCGCGCTCTGGAAGGAGGCCGGGCTGCCCGACGGCGTCTTCAACGTGGTCCAGGGCGACAAGGTGGCGGTCGACCGGCTGCTGGAGCACCCGGACGTGCGCGCCGTCTCGTTCGTCGGCTCCACGCCCATCGCCAAGTACGTCTACGAGACCGGCACCTCACACGGCAAGCGGGTCCAGGCGCTGGGCGGCGCCAAGAACCACATGCTCGTGCTGCCCGACGCCGACCTCGACCTCGTCGCCGACGCCGCGGTCTCGGCCGGGTTCGGCTCGGCGGGGGAGCGGTGCATGGCGATCTCCGTCGTGCTGGCGGTCGACCCGGTCGGGGACGAACTGGTCGACAAGATCGTCTCTCGGGTCTCCGCGCTGACCATCGGCCCCGGCGACGACCCCGCCTCGGAGATGGGGCCCCTCGTCACCGAGGCCCACCGCGACAAGGTGGTCTCCTATCTCGACCTGGGCGTCGCCGAGGGGGCGAAGCTCGTCGTCGACGGCCGCCGGACCCCCGTGCGCGGCGGCGCAGCGGCCGAGGAGACCCCTGGCTTCTGGCTCGGCCCCACGATCCTCGACCACGTGCCCGCGGAGTCGCGGGTCCACCGCGAGGAGATCTTCGGCCCGGTCCTGTCGATCGTGCGAGTGTCCTCCTACGAGGAGGGACTGGAGCTGATCAACGGCGGCGAGTTCGGCAACGGCACCGCCGTCTTCACCAACGACGGCGGCGCGGCCAGGCGCTTCCAGAACGAGGTGGAGGTCGGCATGATCGGCATCAACGTGCCGATCCCGGTGCCGATGGCCTTCTACAGCTTCGGCGGCTGGAAGGCCTCGCTGTTCGGGGACACCCACGTCCACGGAACCGAGGGCGTGCACTTCTACACCCGCGGCAAGGTCGTCACCTCGCGCTGGCTCGACCCGAGCCACGGCGGCGTCAACCTCGGCTTCCCGACCAACAAGTAAGCCCCTCTCGTACGGCCCGAGCCCCGTGGGGACCACCTCGCGGGGCTCGGGCCGTGTCCGGGGCGGGGTTCGCCGGGGCTCGTCGGGCTCGCCGGGGTCGTCCTCCCGTGTCCGGCGCGGGAACGGGGAACGGTCCCGGGGCGGGGCGGGCAGGGGAAGAGAGGCCTGTCCAGCCCGGCGAGCGGCCGCTGGAGGGAAGGGCCGATAGGCTCCGGACAGATTGGTAGCGGCGTCGTGAGGGGACTTCGTGAGCAGGGACAGGCTCCGCCGTACACGTCTCGGAGCGCTGGCGGGCGCTCTGGCACTCGCGGTCTGCGCCTCCGTGGGGGTCGCGGGCGCCGCCGAGCGGGTGCCGGCCTCCTCGCCCTCCGTCCCGTCCTCCGCCGTGCCTTCCACGTCCGGTACCGGCTCCGCCCCGGCGACTCCCGGCGCCGGTCCCAGCCCCTCGCCCTCCGCGTCGATCGGCAAGGGCGAGGGCATGCTCCAGGTGCTCACCTTCCAGGGCCACGTCGAGTACGGCGGAGCCACCCTCGGCGCCGACTGGGTCACCCCCTTCGAGAAGCTGACCGGATGCAGGGTCGCCAGGCTCGACCGGGTGCGGACGAGCGCGGAGATGGCCGACAGGCTCCGCGGCACCTCCTACGACGTCATCTCGCCCCCGCCCGACCTGGCCGGGCGGCTGGTGGCGGACGGTACGGTCAAGGCGCTCGACACCACCCTGCTGCAGTCCTACAAGGACATCCCCAAGCGGCTGCGCGAACTGCCCGCGCTGCGGAGCAAGGACAAGGTCTACGGCGTCCCCTATCTGTGGGGGGTCAACCGGGTCATGTACGAGGGGTCCGCTCCGGAGGGAGCCGACGCCCTGTACCGGACGGATCAGGCGGCGATCAGGGACAGCCCGCTGAGCATCGCGGACGCCGCCCTCGCGCTCAAGGAGACCAGGCCCGAGCTGGGCGTAAAGGATCCGTTCCAGCTCACCCCGGCCCAGCTCGACGCCGCCGAGAGGTTGCTCGCCGAGCACGACGGCCTGGGACGGGTCTACTGGAGGAGTTCCCTGGAGGTGATCCAGTCCTTCTCGACGGGGGCGGTGCGGTTCGCCCAGGCGCTGCCGTACGACCTGGACCTCTTCCGCCGCGCGGGAAGGGCGGTGAAGGAGGTGGACACCGGGGCGACGACCGGCTGGGTCGACTCGTGGATGCTGGGGGCCGACGCCGCCAGCCCCAACTGCGCCTACAAGTGGCTCGACTGGATGGGTTCGGCCGACGTGCAGCGCGCGGCCGCCGCCTGGACGGGGCTCGCCCCCGCCAACCCGCACGCGTGCGACGGGGGCGCCCGGCATCTGTGTGACATCTACCACGTCCGTGACGACCGCCGGCTCAAGCGGGTGCTCTTTGCCGCTCGCCCGACGAAGGATTGCGGGGGCTTGGGCGGGGAATGTACGGACTATCCCGAATGGGAGAAAAGGTGGAAGAACCTGGTGAAGTAAACGGGGATGTGGTGACCCAGACCTGATGGACCGCAGGTCACGCCCGGGCCCCCGCCGGGCGTGGTCCGCATGGGGCGCTCCGGTGATTCCCCCGACGCCGGAGCGCCCTTCCCGTACCCGGGAACTGTCCGCCTGACCTTCCCGGGCGTGTCCGCCTGTCTTGGAAAACGTCGCGGTTTTCGCGGTGATCTTCGATGTCGACGATGGATTCCGTGGTCAGATCATGTTCTCGCTATCGACTGGTTGACCAGTCAGTGGATAGTATCCGGCCATGAGAATCCTTCTTGTGGGGGCGGGCGGCGTGGGCTCCGCCGTGGTACCCATCGCGGCGCGCCGAGATTTCTTCGAACACATCGTGGTGGCCGATTCCAAACAGAGCCGCGCCGCCGACGTGGTGGCCAAGATCGGTGACCCGCGGTTCAGCGCCGTCGGGCTCGACGCCTCCGACCAGGCCGCCGTCGAGGCGGCCCTCGCCGAGCACCGCTGCGACGTGCTCTTCAACGCCGTGGACCCGCGCTTCACCATGTCGCTGTTCCGGGCCGCCCTCGCCGCGGGGGCGACCTACCTGGACATGGCGATGTCGCTGTCCAGGCCGCATCCGGGCAGGCCGTACGAGCTGACCGGGGTCAAGCTGGGCGACGAGCAGTTCGCGCTGGCCGAGGCGTGGCGGGCCAGGGGCGGCCTGGCGCTCGTGGGCATGGGGGTCGAGCCGGGGCTGGCCGACGTGTTCGCGCGCTACGCGGCCGAGCACCTCTTCGAGAGCGTGGAGGAGATCGGCGTCCGCGACGGGTCGAACCTGGTGGTCGAGGGATACGACTTCGCGCCGACCTTCTCCATCTGGACGACGATCGAGGAGTGCCTGAACCCCCCGGTGGTCTGGGAGAACGGAAGCTGGCACACCACCGAGCCGTTCAGCGAGCCCGAGGTGTTCGACTTCCCCGAGGGGATCGGCCCGGTCGAGTGCGTCAACGTCGAGCACGAGGAGGTGCTGCTCGTCCCGCGCTGGATCGACGCCAAGCGGGTGACGTTCAAGTACGGCCTCGGCGAGGAGTTCATCGGCGTCCTGAAGACCCTGCGCAAACTCGGGCTGGACAGGGCGGGCAAGATCGCGGTCGGCGGGGTCGAGGCCTCACCCCGTGACGTGGTGGCGGCCAGCCTGCCCGACCCGGCCACGCTCGGCGACCGGATGCGCGGCAAGACGTGCGCCGGCACCTGGGTCAAGGGCGTCGGCAAGGACGGCGCGCCCCGCGAGGTCTACCTCTACCACGTGGTCGACAACGAGTGGTCGATGCGCGAGTACGGCTGCCAGGCCGTGGTCTGGCAGACCGCGGTCCACCCGGTGGTCGCGCTGGAACTGCTGGCCACCGGCGTCTGGTCGGGTACCGGGGTGCTCGGCCCCGAGGCCTTCGACGCGGTGCCGTTCCTGGAACTGCTCACCGCGTACGGCTCGCCGTGGGGCATCCGCGACCAGACCCGCGAAGTGCTCCTGTCCGCCTGAGCGGCCGGTCCGGGGCAGGGGGTTCGGGAGAGGAGAGGGGCGACGGCGGATCAGAAGACGGCCGCGCGGCGGGGGAGAGGGTAGACGTTCTCCTCCGGCTCCTGGATCAGCGCGTCCGCGCACTCGGGACAGGCGAACAGGGGGGCGTCGTCGGGGAGCCTGCCGATCCTGGTCCGCGGCCGCGGCCACTTCTTGTGGCAGGCCACGCAGGCGTCGCCCTCGCGCTGGGCCCGGGTCAGGCCCTCGGGGTCGAACGTCGTCGTGGTCCGTGCCGTCCTGGTGTGCCGCCAGTCCATCACGTCTCCCGTCTTGATCGCGCAGTCCTGTACCGGAACCGTTATAACGCCGTCGCCATCCGTGATCGCTGTGGTGGGTGTCAAGCGGCGGTTAAATCACTTCCTGTGCGCGTTCTATAACCCAATAAAAGGGGCACCCGGCCTCAAGCCGGGTGCCCCTTTTGGGATGATCTAAACCGTCAGATCTCGCTGATGGCCTTCTCCAGGATCGCCAGTCCCTCTTCCAGCAGGTGGTCGGGCATGACGAGCGGCGGAAGGAAGCGCAGGACGTTGCCGTAGGTGCCGGCGGTCAGCACGAGCAGGCCCTCGGCGTGGCACCTCTTGGCGATCTCGCCCGCCGCCGTGGGGTGCGGGTCCTTGGTGCCGGGGACGACCAGCTCGATGGCGATCATGGCGCCGCGGCCGCGCACGTCGCCGATCACCGGGTTCTTCTCGGCGACGGCCCGCAGCCGGGGAAGCATGACCTCGCCGATGTGGCGGGCCTTTCCGGTCAGGTCCTCGGCCTCGATGGTCTCCAGCACGCCCAGTGCCGCCTCGCAGGCGAGCGGGTTGCCGCCGTAGGTGCCGCCGAGACCGCCGACGTGGACCTTGTCGAGGATTTCGGCGCGTCCCGTGACGGCCGACAGGGGCAGGCCGCCCGCGATGCCCTTCGCGGTGACGATGATGTCGGGCACGATGCCCTCGTCCTCACAGGCGAACAGGTCGCCGGTGCGGGAGAAGCCGGTCTGGACCTCGTCGGCGATGAAGACGATGCCGTTCTCGCGGCAGAACTCCGCGATCCGCGGCAGGAAGCCCTTGGCGGGCTCGATGAAGCCGCCCTCGCCCGCGATCGGCTCGATCACCACGGCCGCGACGTTCTCCGCGCCGATCTGCTTGTTGATCTGGTCGATCGCCTGGGCCGCGGCCTCCTCGGCGCAGTTCTCCGGGCCGGTGGGCCAGCGGAAGGGGTAGGCCAGCGGCACCCGGTAGACCTCGGGGGCGAACGGGCCGAACCGGTGCTTGTACGGCATGTTCTTGGCCGTCAGCGTCATGGTCAGCAGGGTCCGGCCATGGTAGCCGTGGTCGAACACGACGACGGCCTGGCGTCCGGTGGCGTGCCGGGCCACCTTGACCGCGTTCTCCACGGCCTCGGCGCCGCTGTTGAGCAGGAAGGTGCGCTTGTCGTGGTCGCCGGGCGTGAGCTCGTTGAGCTTCTCGCAGACCTGGACGTAGGACTCGTACGGCGTGACCATGAAGCAGGTGTGGGTGAAGTCCGCGACCTGCTTGGTCACCCGCTCGACCACGCGCGGAGCCGAGTTGCCGACGCCGGTCACCGCGATGCCGGAGCCGAAGTCGATCAGCGAGTTGCCGTCGGCGTCGACGACGACGCCGCCTCCGGCGTGCGTCACGAATACGGGCAGCGTGGTGCCGATGCCCGAGGGGACGGCGGCCTGCTTGCGGGCGAGGAGCTCGCGGGACTTGGGACCGGGAATCTCGGTGACGACCCGGCGCTCCTGCGGAAGCGAGGGGCCGCCCTGGGTGGCGGTGCTCATGCTGTGACGGTATGTCGCGCATGCCGTTATACGGATGATGCACTATGGCAAAATTGTCAGGAACACTCTGGCCGTAACGTATAAACCGGGGGTGGCTGTGGCGCCGACGCTCCGCACCGTCGTGCGGCGTCTGCCGCTCAAGCTTGGCGTGCTCGCCGGCCAGGACGCCCTCGACCGGCGGGTCCGCTGGGTCGCGGTCAGCGAGCTGGAGGACCCCACCCCCTTCCTGGAGGGCGGCGAGCTGGTGCTCACCACCGGCATGCGCCTCGACGCGGGCAACGCCGCCCCCTACGTCGACCGGCTGGTCGGCAGGAGGGTCACCGGGCTCGGGTTCGGCATCGGCCTGGGACACGAGGAGATTCCCGCCGGGCTGGTGGAGGCCGCCGCGCGGGCGGGGATGCCGCTGATCGAGGTGCCCCGCGACACCCCGTTCGTCGCGATCAGCAAACTGGTCAGCGACCTGATCGCCGCCGAGCAGTACGACGAGATCAGCCGTGCCTTCGCCGCCCAGGGACGGCTGACGCGCGCCGCGCTCCGCCCGGAGGGGGCCCACGCGGTGATCGACCGCCTGGCCCACGAGCTGGGCGGCTGGGCGGTCCTGCTCGACGAGGCGGGAGCCGTACGGCACGCCGCGGGAAAGGGGGCGGACGGCGTCTCGCGCCTGCTGCCCGAGCTGGAGCGGCTGAGAAGACCGGCGGGGCGGGGCGCGCCCGCGAGCCTGGCCTTCTCCACCCCCGCCGAGCACGTCGTCGTGCAGCCGCTCGGCGCCCGTCGCGTCAGGGGGTTCTTCGCGGTCGGGCTCGGCAGGCCGTTCACCCCCGTCGCGCACACGGTGGTCAACGCCGCCGGATCCCTGCTGACCCTCGCCATCGAGCACGGCAAGGAGCACCTGACCGCCGAGCGCCGGGTGCGTTCGGCGGTGCTCGGGCTGCTGGTCGCGGGGCAGGCGGAGGTCGGTGCGGAGATCCTGGAGTCGCTGGGGGAGACGCTGCCCGCCGGCCCGCTGGTCGTGCTGGCCGCCGGGGGCGAGCGGGAGGCGGTGCTGGAGGCCCTGGCGGAGGAGACGGGTGAGGGGTTCGCGGCGATCGACGGCGGCCGGGTCGTGGTTCTCGTCGCGGCGTCCCGAGCCGAGGCCATGGTCACGATGCTCGGCGGGCACGGCCCGGTCGGGGTGAGCGCCCCGGTCGGTCACGACGGCCTGCGCGAGGGGGTGGGCCAGGCCGACCGGGCGCTGGCCGCGGCCAGGCGCGGCGCGGAACGCGTGATGCGCTTCGCCGACCTGGCGGGCCAGGGACTGCTGTCCCTGCTGGACCCCGAGGCGACCGCGGCGTTCTCCTCCGCCCTGCTGGCCCCCCTCAGGGAGTACGGCTCGCGCGCGGACCTGCTGGAGTCACTGCGCGCCTACCTGCTCTGCAACGGCCACTGGGACGCGGCGGCGCAACGCCTCGGCGTGCACAGGCACACCCTGCGCTACCGCATGCGCCGCGTCGCCGAGCTGCTCGGGCGCGACCTCGACGACCCGGCGGCCCGCGCGGAGCTCTGGGTCGCGCTGGCCGTGGCCGGGGAGCGGGATCAGGGCTTGTCTGCCAGGTAGCGGGAGATGGTGGCGTAGGTGACCGCGTCGTAGGTGTCGCCGTCACGCAGGTGACCGGCTCGCTCCAGGCCGATGGCCCCCTGGGCGGCGGCCCAGAGCGCGTCGGCGATCTTCCTGGGCTGCGTCGGGATGATGTATCCCGCCGAGATGCAGTCGGCGATCACCCTGTCGAGGACGTTGAGCGCGGCCCTGGCCAGGGTTCTGGCCCGCTCGCTCGGCACGAAGCCGGGAATCGCCCGCTCGAACATGAGGGCGTAGTAACCGGGCTCGGCCAGCGCGGCCTCCCGGTAGGCGGGGCCGAGCGCGGTGAGGTGCTCCAGGGCGTTCTTGCGCGGCGGCACGGCCTCCAGCCTGCGCCGGAAGCGCTCGAAGCCCTCGAGGTAGAGGGCCTCGGCCAGGCCCTCCTTGCTACCGAACATGGTGTAGATGACGGTCGTCGAGCACCCGGCCTCGGCGGCGATGCGGCGCATCGAGAGGCTTTCCGGTCCGATCGTGACGAGAAGCTGGCTGGCCACGTCGAGCAGCTTGGCGCGAAGCTCGTCCTGGCCGGCCCGTTCGCCGAGCAGATAGGCACCCTGCAGCCCGCGCGGCGCCGGAGAGGTCATGCGGCCACGCCCTTTCGCTGAGAGGGAGTTGCAATCGGTGACTTAGCCAGGGCGAAGATCGTTCAAACCGTCGCCATATAAGAAATATCTATAAACTGCCCTGTTTTCGTTACAGCGATGAAGACGATTATTTTTATGCGGAACGGCGCGTCTCCGCAAGTGTCTTGTGCGAAGTGGAGTAACGCCGTGCCGTGACGGGTGGCATACCGTCTGAGCCATGGACGTGCGCCCCTTCTGGCTCGCCGGTCGCCCCGCCACAGGGGACGCCGAGCTCACCGTGACCAACTCCCATGACGGCCGTGTCGTCGGCCTCTGCTCCGTGCCGACCGCCGACCAGGTGGAGGAGGCCGTCGCGGCCGCGGACGCCGTACGCAAGCAGGCCGCCGCGCTGCCCATCCACGTGCGGGCCGAGGCCCTCGCCCACGTCGCGCGCCGTCTGGCCGAGCGTGCCGAGGAGATCGCCCGGCTGATCATGGAGGAGAACGGCAAGCCGATCTTCTGGGCCCGCGGCGAGGTCAACCGCGCGATCTCCACCTTCAGGTTCGCGGCCGAGGAGACCCGCCGCCTCGGCGGCGAGGCCATGCGCCTGGACACCGAGGCCGCCTCCGCGGGCCGTCTCGCCTACATCTCGCGCGTCCCGCACGGGCCGATCCTGGCGATCACGCCGTTCAACTTCCCGCTCAACCTGGTGGCCCACAAGGTCGCCCCGGCCATCGCGGTCGGCGCGCCGGTCATCGTCAAGCCCGCTCCCGCGACGCCGCTCTCCTCCCTGCTGCTGGGCGAGATCCTGGCCGAGACCGACCTGCCCGCAGGCATGTTCTCCGTGCTTCCCGTGCCCAACGACCGCGCGGGCGCCCTGGTCGAGGACCCGCGCCTGCCGGTGGTCTCCTTCACCGGCTCGGGGCCGGTCGGCTACGCGATCATGGACCAGGTGCCGCGCAAGCACGTCACCCTCGAACTCGGCGGCAACGCCGCGGCGGTCGTGCTCGCCGACGCCGACCTCGACTGGGCCGCGTCGCGGGTGGCGCTGTTCTCCAACTACCAGGCCGGACAGAGCTGCATCGCGGTCCAGCGGGTGATCGTCGAGGAGTCCGTGCGCGAGGACTTCCTGGCGAAGCTGGTCCCGGCCGTCGAGGCCCTGGTCACCGGTGACCCCGCCGACGACAGGACCCAGGTCGGGCCGCTCGTCTCGGTCGAGGCGGCCGAGCGCGTCGAGCAGTGGGTCAAGGAGGCCGTCGCGGCCGGTGCCCGGCTGGTGGCCGGCGGTACCCGTGAGGGCGCCACCGTCGCCCCGACCGTGCTCGCCGACGTCCCGCACGACGCCAAGGTCTCCTGCGAGGAGGTCTTCGGCCCCGTGATGATCGTCCAGTCGGTCTCCGGTGTCGACGAGGCCTTCGCCGCGGTCAACGACTCCAAGTACGGCCTGCAGGCCGGGGTGTTCACCCGCAACCTGGACATCGCCTTCCGCGCCAACCGTGAGCTGGAGGTGGGCGGCGTGATCATCGGAGACGTCCCGTCCTACCGCGCCGACCAGATGCCCTACGGCGGCATCAAGGACTCCGGCGTCGGCCGCGAGGGCATTCGCTCCGCCATCGCCGACTTCACCTACGAGAAGGTCATGGTCCTGACCGGACTGTCCCTGTAGGACGTCGAGTCCCCGTAGGGCGTCGAGGAATCGTCCACGGCCCGTCCCCGCACCCGGGGGGCGGGCCGTGCCGCGTCACGGCCGCCGGCACGCGGCGTGATCACGACTTCTCCGACGTGGCGTAGAGCTGTCTGGCGATCTCCCCGAAGTAGGGGCCGTACATGGTGCCGCGGTCGTCGCTGTACTTGAAGCTGCTCACCGAGGTGACCGTGCCGCGCCCCGTGACGGGGTCGAAGCCGCTCATCCAGGGGCCGCCGCTGGATCCGGCGGTCATGTCACAGCGCAGGCCCTGGTCGCCGGTCTGGCCGTGCGGGTCGTCGCGGACCGGGCCCGCGCAGTAGACCAGGCGCTCACCGTCGTACGGCGCGTCGGCGGGGAAGCCGAAGCCGTGCGTCTGGCGGCCCCTGGCGGAGCCGAAGGCGATGTCCTGGGCCCCCACCACCTCGCCGAGGTGCCTGCCGCCGCGCGGGTTGAGCGCCACCATGCCGATGTCGTAGCTGTCGTCCCCCTCGCGCGCCCACGGGCCCGTGACGAACATGCGGCGCGCGGTGAACTGCCCGTACGGCTGACGCCCCCGGTCGTAGCCGGGCACGAAGGTCCAGTTGTCCGCCCAGGCGCCGGCGCCGTCCTTGAGGCAGTGCCCGGCGGTCACCACGAGGTCCCTGTTGGCGCTCCTGACCGAGCTAGCCGAGCACACGAAGTCGACCCCGTCGAGGGTGAGGAACACGCGCCCGGTGGTGTGGGACACCCAGCCGCCCGCGGCCCAGCGGGCCCCGCCGACGCGGGCCTGCCGGCTCAGGGCGGGGACGGGCGCCCCGGTCAGCATCCCGGTCACCGTCGTGAGCGGGCCCGGCGCGGCGGTGCCCGTCCTCTCGCGGAGAAGGGGGGCGGATCCGCCCGCGCCCGGTCCACCCGGCCCGTCCGGTGCGCCCGCTCCACCCGGCCCGTCCGGTGCGCCCGCTCCACCCCGTCCGTCCGCTGCGCCCGCTTCACCCGGTCCGTTCGGTGCGCCCGGCGCGGCCGGTCTGTTCGGGATGCCCGGTCTGTTCGGGGTGCCCGGCGCGGCGGCGCCCGCCGTCCCGCGAAGCGGGTGGAGCGCGTGGGAGGCCGTGCCCAGCGTCCCGGTCACCGTGCCGAGCAGGCCGATCGGGACGGCGTCCGCCATCCGGCGGGGAGTCCAGTAGTCGAGCACGCGGCGCTGCTCCGCCGTGGCGCGGGCGGCCAGGTGCTCGACGACATCGGCTCTTCTCCGGACCGGGACCCTGTCGCCGTTCCCGTCGTTCCCGCCGCTTCCGCCGGTCACACCGGTCGCGTCGGGGGGTTCCTCGACGACTCCTACGGCGGGGCGGGCCATCTGGGCCGCCCGAACCGCCTGGACCGCCTGGACGGGGTCGCTCGCGGCCCGCTGTCTGTGCCCGGTGATCGCCGCACCGGTCAGGGACACGCCCATCAGTCCGGCGGCGAGGGCGGCACCCCCGAGCAGGGGGAGGCTCGAAGTCATGAGACCCGAGTTTGCACTACCAGATGTGTTCTTGTGGCTACTTTCGGTGAATCTTTAGGGGGTGCCGGTGTCCTGCGCGGCGTCGTAGACGGCCTTCGCGTCGGCCCCGAAGTAGGGGCCGAACATCCGGCCGGCCGCGTCGCCGTACTTGAAGCTGTTCACCGAGTTCAGCGTGCCCAGGCCGGTGCCCTCGTCGAACCCGGAGAACCAGGGGCCGCCGCTCGATCCGCCGTTCATGTCGCAGTTCAGGCCGATGTCGTGGGACATCATGAAGTCGTCGAACGTCCAGCCGCTGCAGTAGACCAGTTTGGAGCCGTCGTAGGGGGCCGCCGCGGGGTAGCCGAAGGAGTGCATCCGCTGCCGCCGGGGCTGGTTGAAGGAGACGCCCTGGCCGCCGACCACGTCGGTCAGGGACCGGCCGTTCAGCGGGGCGACCACGGCGGCGGCCACGTCGTGGTCGATGTCCTCGCCGTTGTTCCACTGCGGGGTCGTGTAGAGGGTGGTCGCCACCCAGGTGCCGTACGGCCGGTCGCCGCCGTTGTAGCCGGGGACGAACACCCAGTTGGTGTGGAAGGCGCCGCCCATCCGCACGCAGTGCCCCGCCGTGATGACCGTGCTCCTGTTCTCGCTGGTCACCGCGCTCGCCGAGCACGAGGCGTTGCGGCCCTGGTAGGTGAAGAAGACCCGGCCGGAGGTCCTGGCGACCGCTCCCGCGCGGGCCCACGGCGCTCCGGTCGAGGTGCGCGCGGAGACCGGGGTCCGGGCGGCCGCGGCGGTTCCGCCGCCGGGCGAGGTCGCCGGAACCGTGACGGGGGCGGCGGGGACGGCGGTGACGGTGGCGGTGGGGGAGGGCGTCCCGGCGGCCGCCGCGGTGAGGCTGATGCCCTTGCGCCCGGGGGCGAGGGTGTCGAGCGGCTGGGCCGCCTCCATCTTCGCCTCCGTCCAGTAGCGCCGGACGGAGCGCTGTTCGGCCCCGGTGTCCGCCGCCTCCTTCCCGACCGGCGCGGGGACGGCGCGCCCGGCCGTCGTCGCCCCTCTCGCGGTCGCCGGCGCCGCCGTGGCGCCGTGCGCGACCGTCGTGGAGAGCAGGGCGCCTCCCGCGGCGAGTGTGAGGATGGGGACCAGGCGTGCCGTACGGCGCATTTGTACCTCCCGAGACCTGATGCTGGGTCGGGAAGCTAGCCCGCTTCATGTCCGCATTTCTCAGGCTTTTCAGGTTTTGATATATCGAAATTCGGACTTAAATGGCTCTTTATCTCTCCTGTTCCATGCGTCACGAATTCTGGCGGCGGTTCGACGAGGTGGCACGACCCGCGAGAATGGGGCCGTGCAGTCAGACACCACTCGCTCCGTCGTCCTGCTCGGTTCGACCGGATCCATCGGGACCCAGTGCCTCGACGTCATCGCCCGCAACCCCGCCCGGTTCAAGGTCGCGGCGCTCGCCGCGGGAGGGGGCCGGGTCGACCTGCTGGCCCGCCAGGCGGCCGAGTTCCGGCCGGACGTGGTGGCCGTCGCCGATCCCTCGGCCCTGCCCGCGCTGCGGGAGGCCCTGGCCGCGTGCGGGGTGACCGCCAAGGTCCTGGCCGGTCCCGAAGGGGTCGCCGAGGCCGCGGCCTGGCCGTGCGACGTGGTCCTCAACGGCATCACCGGGGCCCTCGGGCTGACCTCGACGCTGGCCGCCCTGGAGGCGGGCAGGGTGCTGGCGCTGGCCAACAAGGAGTCGCTGATCGTCGGCGGCCCGCTGGTCAAGCGCCTGGCCAAGCCGGGGCAGCTCCTCCCGGTCGACTCCGAGCACGCCGCGCTCGCCCAGTGCCTGTGGGCGGCGGGCCCGGACGGCGCCGACGCGTCGGCCGTACGACGGCTGGTCGTCACCGCCAGCGGCGGCCCCTTCCGGGGCAGGAGCCGCGCCGAGCTCGCGGACGTGACCCCCGAGCAGGCCCTGGCGCACCCGACCTGGTCGATGGGGCCCGTCATCACGGTGAACTCCGCCACGCTCGTCAACAAGGGCCTGGAGGTCGTCGAGGCCCACCTGCTCTTCGACATCGGCTTCGACCGGATCGACGTCGTGGTGCACCCGCAGTCGGTCGTCCACTCGATGGTGGAGTTCGTCGACGGCTCGGTAATCGCCCAGGCCAGCCCGCCCGACATGCGGCTGCCCATCGCCCTCGCGCTCGGCTGGCCGGGGCGGGTCCCGGACGCCGCCCCCTCCGTCGACTGGACCAGGGCCAACACCTGGACCTTCGAGCCGCTCGACGACGAGGCCTTTCCCGCCGTCGCGCTGGCCCGCCACGTCGGCTCGGCGGGCGGCACGGCCCCGGCGGTCTACAACGCCGCCAACGAGGTTTGCGTCGACGCCTTCCTGGCGGGGCGCCTGCCCTTCCTCGGTATCGTGGACACCGTGGCCGCGGTGGTCTCCGAGCACACCGTGACGGGGGCGGACACCGTGGCCGAGGTGCTCGACGCGGACGAGTGGGCGCGTGTTCGGGCACGGGAGCTCACCGCGACTGCCTAGACTGGAAGGCGTCCGCCGACTCTTCAAGGGCTGAAAATGACTTCTGTTGCTCTCGGGATCCCGTCCGTAAGGACCAGGCCGATCGCCGAGCGACGCAAATCCCGCCAGATCATGGTCGGATCCGTTCCGGTCGGCGGTGACGCGCCGGTCAGCGTGCAGTCGATGACCACCACGGTCACCGCCGACGTCAACGCCACGCTCCAGCAGATCGCCGAGCTGACCGCCTCGGGCTGCCAGATCGTCCGGGTCGCCGTGCCGTCCCAGGACGACGCGGAGGCGCTGCCGATCATCGCGAAGAAGTCCAAGATCCCGGTGATCGCGGACATCCACTTCCAGCCGAAGTACGTTTTCGCCGCCATCGAGGCGGGATGCGCGGCGGTCCGGGTCAACCCGGGCAACATCAAGAAGTTCGACGACAAGGTCGGCGAGATCGCCAAGGCCGCCACCGAGTACGGCGTGCCGATCCGCATCGGCGTCAACGCGGGGTCGCTGGACCCGAGGCTGCTGGAGAAGTACGGCAAGGCCACCCCCGAGGCGCTGGTCGAGTCGGCGCTGTGGGAGTGCTCGCTGTTCGAGGAGCACGGCTTCCGGGACATCAAGATCTCGGTCAAGCACAACGACCCGGTCGTGATGGTGCAGGCCTACCGGCTGCTCGCCCAGAGGTGCGACTACCCCCTGCACCTGGGGGTGACCGAGGCGGGCCCGGCGTTCCAGGGCACGATCAAGTCGGCCGTGGCCTTCGGCGCCCTGCTGGCGGAGGGCATCGGCGACACCATCCGGGTCTCGCTGTCGGCCCCGCCGGTCGAGGAGGTCAAGGTCGGCACCGCCATCCTGGAGTCGCTGAACCTCCGCGAGCGCGGCCTGGAGATCGTCTCCTGCCCCTCGTGCGGGCGGGCCCAGGTCGACGTCTACACCCTGGCCGAGCAGGTCCAGGCGGGCCTGACCGGGCTGAAGGTCCCGCTGCGGGTCGCGGTGATGGGCTGCGTGGTCAACGGTCCCGGCGAGGCACGCGAGGCCGACCTCGGGGTCGCCTCGGGCAACGGCAAGGGCCAGATCTTCGTCAAGGGCGAGGTCATCAAGACCGTCGCCGAGTCCCAGATCGTGGAGACCCTCATCGAGGAGGCCCTGCGCCTGGCCGAGGAGATGGGCGTGGAGGTCGACCTCGACGACGAGGACGGCCCGGGCCCCGAGGTCGTCGTCCGCTAGGCCGGCACCCGGGAACGCTCCGGCGCCGGGACACCCCGCCGGGTGCGCGCCGTTCACCGGCGCCGGCCGGGGTCGCTCCGGGGCTCGCCGTACCGGCGCCGTGGGGTGGCGTGAACCATGGGCGTGCCGGGGCTGTTCGGTGGGCGGGGACGGTCGCCGAGGTGGCCGTACCAGTGCCGTGGGGTGGTGTGAACCGTGGGCGTGCCGGAGCGGAGCCGGTGGCCCAGGGGGTGGCCGTACCGGCGCCGTGGAGAGGTGTGGACCGTGGGCGCCCTGCGGGCGTGCCGGGGCTGTTCGGTGGGCGGGGACGGTCGCCGAGGGGGCCGTGCCGGTGTCGATGCCGTGTGGGGCGGAGGCGGCGCCGGGGGTGAGGCGGGTGAGGCGTCAGTCGAAGCGGATGTGCTGGATTCCCGTCCATGCCCGGCGCAGGCGTCCCCGGAGCACGCCGTCGGTGTTCGGGGTGAGCGTCAGCCCGGCCGAGGCCGCGATGTGCTCGGCGACCTGCGGGATCGTCAGGTGGTCGGTCCACAGATGATCGGCGAACTCCGCCTGGCGCAGGCGTTCCAGGCACAGGTCGAGTTTCGCGACGGCGAAGCTCTCCCGGCGCAGCGGGGCGTCCTTCCCGGCCACGAACTGCGTGAGATGCCCGAGACCGCGCTCGCGTAGCCGCCGCAGCACCGTGTCCCGGCCGGCCAGGAGCGCGAAGTGCCGGACGTCGTGCCCGCGTTCCCGCAGCCGGCCGACGGTCTCCCGGAAGTAGGCCGGTTCCACGACCGTCATCGGCGCGATCACCGTGCCGTCGTGTCCGGAGAGGGCCAGGTCCAGCACCTCGTACACCCCCTCCCGCCAGGCCCGGAGGTTCTGGAAGTCGCCGCGCAGCCGAGGCGGCGTCATCCGGTGCAGGCCGAAGCCGACGTGTTCGGGATCGCAGACGACACTGCCCGGCAGCCGCCGCCGAAGCTCGTGGGCGGTCTGTGTCTTGCCGCCCCCGAAGGGGCCGTTGATCCACAGGAGCATACGCAGACCCTACGGGGCCGGGCCGTGTGCCCGCGTGGAACCGCCGAGGGGCCCGGCGGCCGCCTCCTCCCGGTTCTCCCGGTCCTCTCGGGCGGGGACGCCGCGTCATTACACATGGCAATCAACTGACTACAGAATGGTAAGGGTGTGGCCGTACCGCCGGTGGTGCCGTCGTGGCCCGGGAGAACATCGCCTCTGCCGTACGAGTAGGGGGAGTTCGTGAAAAGGGTCGTCGGGGCTGTCGCGGGCATCGGAATGCTGGTCCTCGCCGTCGGGGCACCGCAGGGAGCGGCCGCGCAGGGGGCGGCCACGCGGGGACGGGACGAGCTGGTCTGGGGGCCCTGCGAGGAGTCGGGCAAAGCGCCGCCGGCCGAGAGCGTGCCGCCCCCGTCCACCGAACCCGAGGGCCCCACGGTCGAGTGCGCCTCCCTGAGAGTGCCGCTCGACTACGCCAATCCGTACCAGACCATCAGCCTGGCCCTGAACCGGATCAGGGGAAAGGCCTCGCGGGACCACAACCACCTGGGCGTGCTGCTGGTCAACCCCGGCGGGCCGGGGGCCTCCGGGCTCGATCTGGCCAAGCAGGTCGCCGCCCAGCTTCCGGCCAAGCTCGCCGACCGGTTCGACGTGATCGGCTTCGACCCGCGTGGGGTCGGCCACAGCGAGCCCGCGCTGCACTGCGTGGACCCGGGCAAGTACTACGCCCCGCCCCGCCCCGACAACGTGCCGGGCAACGCCAAGGAGGAGGCCGTACTGCTCGACCGGGCCCGCCAGTACGCCTCGGCGTGCGAGAACCGGTGGGGCTGGATGCTCCCGCACCTGACCACCGAGAACTCCGCCAGGGACATGGACGCGATCAGGCAGGCGCTGGGCGAGTCCGAGATCAGCTATCTGGGCTACTCCTACGGGACCTATCTCGGCGCGGTCTACGCCTCGCTCTTCCCCGACCGGCTGAAGCGGCTGGTCCTGGACAGCGTGGTGGACCCCGGAGGCGTCTGGTACGGGGCCAACCTCGCCCAGGACGTCGCCTTCAACCGGCGCCACCAGGACTTCCTGCGCTGGACGGCGCGCCACAACGACATCTACCGGCTCGGCGGCACCGGCAAGGCGGTGTCCTTCGCGTGGTACGCCATGCGTGAGCGGCTGCGCACCCGGCCGGCGGGCGGCATGGTCGGCCCCAGCGAACTCGACGACATCTACACCGTCGGCGGCTACTCCGACCTCGTCTGGCCGCAGCTGGCCAAGGCCTTCTCCGCCTACGTCAAACGAGGCGACACGGTCCCGCTGCTCGCCGCCTACCGCAGATACGGAGAGAACGACACGAAGGACGAGAACGGCTACGCCGTCTACCTGGGGGTGCAGTGCCGCGACGTGGCCTGGCCGCGCGACTGGAGCCGGTGGCGGACCGACATGGCCAGACTGCACCCCAGGGCGCCCTTCCTCACCTGGGCGAACGCCTGGTACAACGCGCCGTGCGCGTTCTGGCCCGAGCGGGGCGGCACCCCGGTGAAGCTCAGGGACAGCCGGAAACTGCCGCCGATCATGCTCATCCAGTCCGAGCGCGACGCGGCCACGCCGTACTCGGGGGCGCTGCGCGTCCGCAGGCTGTTCGGCGGTGCCCGGCTGCTGAGCGTGGCGGGGGGCAACCACGGGGTCTCGCTCGGCGGGAACCGCTGCGTCGACCGGCGCCTGGCGGCCTACCTCAAGGACGGCACGCTCTTCGGCCCGGCCGTCCGCTCCGCCGCAGCCTCCGACACCCCCGACGCCCGCTGCACCGCGACGGCCGAACCTCCGCCGACCGCCCGCGTGGGGGCAATGCCCGGTCAGGGTAGATGACAGGCTCTGTGTTGGTTCCTGCCAAAATCGTGGGGGTCGCGTAGGCTAAGCGCGTGATGCTGCGCACAATGGCGTCGCGTGTGCTCGACGACAACGACCGTGACGAGGTGCAGGCGATCCTGGACGCCGACCCCGTCTCCAACGTCTTCGTCGCCTCCCGGGTCCGTGCCGTCGGGCTCAGCCCGGCCAGGCTCGGCGGTCAGATGTGGGGCTTCGGGCCACGCGGAGGCCTGACCTCGCTCTGTTACGCGGGCGCCAACCTGGTCCCCGTGAACGCCGGCCCCGACGCCGTGCACGCCTTCGCCGACCGGGCCCGCAAACAGGGCCGCCGGTGCTCCTCGATCGTCGGTCCGTCGGAGGCCGTCGAGTCGCTGTGGCAGCGGCTCGAACCCCACTGGGGGGCCGCCCGCGCGATCCGCTGGGCCCAGCCGGTGATGGAGGCAACCGAGCTCTCACCGGTCCCGGCGGACCCTCTGGTCCGGCGGGTGCGCCCGGAGGAGTTCGAGATCGTGCTCCCGGCCTGCGTGGCGATGTTCACCGAGGAGGTCGGCGTCTCCCCCGAGGCGGGCGACGGCGGCGCGCTCTACCGTTCCCGGGTCGCGGAGCTGATCCGCATCGGCCGCTCCTACGCGCGGATCGACGACGGCAGGGTCGTCTTCAAGGCCGAGATCGGTGCCGTGACCCCGCAGGCGTGCCAGGTCCAGGGCGTCTGGGTCCATCCGGACCTGCGCGGCCGGGGCCACGCGGTGGCCGGGATGGCCTCGGTGGTCAAGCACGCGCTCGACTGCTTCGCACCGGTGGTCTCGCTGTACGTCAACGACTACAACGCCCCCGCCAGGGCCGCCTACCGCAAGGCGGGGTTCAAAGAGGTCGGCACCTTCATGTCGGTGCTCTTCTGAGCCCTTCTTACCGGACCCCGGGCCCGCCGCCGAGCCGCTCCCGGAGACGGTCTCCCGGGTGATCCCGGAGGCGGTCCCGGAGCGGTCCCGCGCCTTCCAGCCGCCCGGTCTCCGAGGCCTACAGGGCGCGCACCAGCCGGGACACCAGGTGCTCCAGCTCGGCCTCCGGATCCGCGGTGAGACCGGCGTGGACGGGTCCGGTCTGCACGATCGTGCTGCGCGGGGCGGTCAGCCAGCGGAACCGGCCGCCGAGCGACTCCTTCGTCAGCGGCCCCTCCTCGCCGAGGCAGGAGCGCCGGTAGGCGTCGAGCGCGTGCCGCACCCCGTCGAGGTCCGCGTGCGCGTCGAGTGCGCGCAGCCGTGCCTCGTCCAGCTCGACCCGGGCGCACAGGTAGTCGCGGGGCTGGCAGTACAGCAGCACCCCCGCGTTGATCAGCTCGCCGCGCTCGACACGGGGGATCACCCGGATCACGGCGTACTCGTAGACGTCTCTCACCGGTTGTCCTTCCAGAACGCGCCCACCGAGCCGGTCTTCCGCTCCTGTCTGGATGCGGGTGAGGGCTCGGGCAGCCACGCGCGCGGGGCCTGCGCCCTGGCCAGCAGGTGCTCGACGTAGGCCTGCCGTACGGCCTGCGCCCCGTCGAACCCCGGCTCGTCCTCCAGCCACTCGTCGGGAACCTCGTCGACCACCCCGTCGAGGAAGTCCCGGGTGATCTTCTCGCTGAGCTCGGCGTCGGCCTCCGCGAGCCGGGTGGCGAAGGGGGCCAGCACGTGGTCGCCCGCGTCGAAGGGGCGCTGCGGGTCGGCGGTCGGCCAGTTGTGGTGGAACCACAGGGCGGCGCCGTGGTCGATCAGCCAGGTCTGGCCGTGCCAGACGAGGAGGTTCGGGTTGCGCCAGCTCCGGTCCACGTTGTGGATCAGGGCGTCGAACCAGAGCAGCCGGGAGGCGAAGCCGGGATCGGGGGGCCAGGTGAGCGGCTCGAAGCCGAGCGCGGCGGGCAGGAAGTCGACCGCCAGGTTGAGGCCGGTACTGGCCCGGAGCAGGTCCTGGATCTCCTCGTCCGGCTCCCGGGCACCGAGCTGCGGATCGATGTCGATCAGCTTCAGGTCGGGGGTGCGGAAACCGAGCCGCCTGGCCAGCTCGGCGGAGATGATCTCCGCGACGAGCACCCGGCGTCCCTGTCCCGCGCCCCGGAACTTCACGACGTAGGTACCGAGGTCGTCCGCCTCGACCACGCCGGGGAGCGATCCGCCCTCGCGCAGGGGCGTCACGTAACGCGTGGCCGTGATCTGTTCCAGCACCTCGCCAGGGTACCCGGAAGGGGCCCGCTCCCCGGCCCAGGTGTGCCGGGTCCGGCTCCTCCCGCCGGGGCCGGAGCGGGGCCGGAGCGGGGCCGGCCGGCCGTCTCGCCGGTGTGACCATCACAGGGATGTCGCGCTGTGAGAATCACAGGGATGTCACGGTGGCGGTCCGGGCGGTTCGCCGCCGCCGGGCGGCGGCATATCTCCCTGTGGTCGGGAAGGGCTGCGGGGAGGGAGGCGGGCGTGCCGCATACGCAGCCGCTCAGGATGGGAGACCCCGAGGGCCTCGGCGGATACGTGATCCACGGCCGTCTGGGGGAGGGCGGCCAGGGAGTGGTCTATCTCGGGACGCACCCGGCGACCGGTGCCGAGCCCTACGCGATCAAGCTGCTGCACACGCCGTCCGCGGCGGATCCCGCGATCTTCCTGCGTGAGGCCGACCTGGCCAAGCAGGTCGCCAGGTTCTGTCTCGCCCAGGTGGTCGACGCGGGACTGGCCGGTGACCGGCCCTACATCGTCAGCGAGTACGTCGACGGTCCGTCGCTCCAGGACGAGGTCGCGACCGGCGGCCCCCGCAGGGGCGGCGCGCTGGAACGCCTGGCCATCGGTACGGCGACCGCCCTCGCCGCCATCCACCGGGCCGGGATCGTGCACCGCGACTTCAAACCGCAGAACGTGCTGCTCGGCCCCGACGGGCCCAGGGTCATCGACTTCGGGCTGGCCAGGGCGCTGGCCCCGGGCGTCACGCGAAGCGCGTACGGCGCGGGCACCCCCGCCTACATCGCGCCCGAACAGGTCGAGGGAGGCGAGATCGCCCCGGCGGCCGACGTCTTCTCCTGGGGCGCCACGATGTGCTTCGCCGCCAACGCACGGGCGCCGTTCGGGCAGGACTCGATCCCGGCCGTGCTGCACCGGGTCCTCACCGCGCCCCCGCGCCTGGGCAGCCTCGGCGGCGGGCTCGGCGCGCTGGTCGCCGACTGCCTGGACAAGAACCCCCGCAACCGTCCGACCAGCAGGGAACTGCTGCTCGCCCTGCTCGACGGGGACGGCGCCGGAGCCACCGGTGTCGCCGGCGCGGTCGCCGGTGGCGGGCGGACGGAGGTGTTCGGGGCCGTCCGGGCGGCGGCCCCGCGGACCCCCTCCGACACGGACGTCCTCGACGTCCTCGACAAGCCCGATGAATCCGGCGGACCGGATGAACCCGATGAGCCGCGGGCCCGCCATGACCGGGCGGTCACCAGGGTCTCGGTCGCGATCTCGGGTGCGTTGCTGGTGAGCGTGGCCGTGCTGGTGGGAACACTCGCCCCCGCGCTGAGCGGAGGAGCGGGCAAGGACGGGAAGGGGCGGCGGGCCGAGTCCGCGGCGGATCTCGGTGTGGCGGCCGGGCCCGCGCCGAGATCGGGCGAAGCCTCCCGTGCGGTCCATCCCGCGCCGAGTCCCGGCGCCAGGACCGCGGAGTCCCCGCCCCCATCCCCGTTCCCGTCGTCGCGCTCCGTCCCGGGGGTCACGGTGCCGGCACTCGCCGGGCTCGACCGTTCGCAGGCGTTACGCCTGATCAGGCGGGCCGGGCTGGTCGTCGGGGAGTTCACCTCGGCCGACTCGCAGCAGCGGATCGGGCGGATCCTCAGAAGCCGGCCGCAGGCGCTGACCAGGGTGGCCAGGGGGACCCGGGTCGATCTCGAGGTCTCCGCCGGAGTGCGGGTGCCCATCCTGGCGGGCCTGCGCAGGAGAGCCGCCGAGAAGGCGCTCACCCGGGCGGGCCTGACCCCCGGTGAGGTCGTCACGCGCTGCTCCGACCGGCCGGGCGGACAGGTGCTCGACAGCGCTCCGGAACCGGGCGGCCGTCTCTCCTCCGGCGAGGAGGTGACGCTGGTCGTGTCCAGGCGGGGTACGGAGGTGCCCTCGCTCGTCGGCACGGGGGAGAGGGAGGCGGGGAGCGTGCTGCGCGGGGCGGGCTTCGCCGTACGGGAGCTCCTTCGCCCCGTCGACGACCCGTCGCGGGCGGGGACGGTGCTGGCGCAGAGTGTGGCGCCCGGCGGGTGCGCCGCACCGGGCGCCACGGTGGTGATCACGGTCGGTGCCGAGGACCGCGCCGAGGACCGCGCCGAGGACCGGGGCGAGCCGGGGTCCGCGGATCCGGCGGTGTCGTCTGATCCGGCGGTGTCGTCGGGTCCGGCCGTGCCCGAGGTGTCCGGGTCGTCGGCGCCCTTCGAGCGGATCGACGGGGCGGACGCCACGAGGTGGCCCGGCTGACCGCCTGACGGGCTGACGGGCTGACGGGGCGGCCCCGGAGTGCCGCCGGTTCCGGCCGCTCGGTGCCTCTCAGCGGCTTCCAAGTGCCACCCAAGTCGGTTACGTCATGCTCTCGCCTGAAAAGCGAGTTTTGGGGAGAGTGCGCAGATGTGGAGAAGACTGGGCGCCGCCGTCGGGCTGGTCATGGCCGGTGTGCTGGCCCTGCCCGGTGCCGCCCTGGCGAAGCCGAAGGAGCTGGACGTCCCGGTGGGAACGTGGGTGGCGGCCAGGACCCAGCCCGCCGTGCAGCTGACCTCCGTGTCCTACACGGCCGACGTGGCCGTGCCGACCCCGGTGGCGAACCTGGAGGCGATCAGGACGCTGAGCCAGCAGGGCGTCAACGCCGTCCAGTCGGGCAAGATCTCATCGGACGAGAACAGCATCTACAGGTGGGTCGTCCAGCAGATGGCCAAGAACCCCGGCCGTTACTTCTCGCCCGGCACGCCGGAGCGGGTCGTCGAGGCGACGGCGGGCGGGTTGTGCACGGGATGGTGGGTGACGCCGGACGGCTACATGGTGACCGCGGCCCACTGCGTTGGCCAGGAGGACACCGAGCTGGCGCAGACCTTCGCGGCGCAGGCCCTCACCAAGATCAACGAGAAGGACGCCGCCGATCTGGTCGCCGACCTCGGTGACATCGCCTCCGACGAGGAGATCGTCCGGACGGCGTCCAAGATCTTCCAGATCTGGAACGCGGACAACATCAAGATCCGCAACGTCAAGAGCTCGCTGTCCCTGCTGCAGAGCCTGCCGGGCGGCGGCGTGGACAAGACCGCCAAGACGGTACCGATCGAGCTGGTCGCCAAGGGCACGGTCTATCCCGGCAAGGACGTCGCGATCCTCAAGGTCAACGGGCAGAACAACCTGCCGACCGTACCGCTGGGCCAGGACTCCGACGTGCGGGTGGGCGACACGCTCTACATCAGCGGGTTCCCCGGCACGGTGACGCAGACCTCGATCTTCAACATCGAGTCCAAGCTCGAACCCGCCTTCACCGAGGGGCCCTACAACGCCAGCCGGCAGACGCCCGACGGCGTGCCGTACATCCAGACCCAGGCACCCTCCTATCCCGGCAACTCCGGCGGCCCGGTGTTCAGCAAGGACGGCAACGTCATCGGCATCCTGGTCGGCGGCCTGATCCAGCAGGACGGGGGCTCGACCGAGGGGGAGAGCTTCGTGCTGCCGGTCGGTATCGTCCGGGAGAAGCTCAACGAGAAGAACATCAAGGCGGCAGAGTCGGCCACGACGAGGACCTACAACGAGGCGCTCGACCTGTTCTTCGCCAACCACTACTCCGACGCGCTGCCGAAGTTCCGTGAGGTCCAGGCGCTGCAGCCGAACCACCCCTACGTCGCCAAGTACATCAGCGACTCCCAGCAGGCCATCACCGCCGGCAAGGACGAGAGCTCCTCGCCGATCCCGCCGTGGGCGCTGTGGGGCGGCGGTGGCCTGGTCGCCCTGCTCGTGATCGGCGGCCTGGCCGCCGCGGTCAGGGGGAGGAAGCGCTCGAAGGTCGTGCCCTCCCCGTTCCCTCCCGCGTCCTACGGCATACAGCCCGGTTACCCGCCGCAGGGGCAGTACGGCGGGCCCCACCAGCTCCAGCAGCCCGGTCATCACGAGCAGCCAGGGCAGCCGGGGCAGCCGGGACAGCCGGGACAGCACGGCCAGCCCTACGGGGCGCCGCAGCAGTACCCGCGGCCGCCGTACCCGCTTCCCGCCGCGCCGGAGGACACCCGCGCGGTGCGGCCCCAGCCCCAGTACGGCACGCCGCAGCAACCCCCCGGCCCCGGAGCGAACACCCGGATCGCCGGGCTGGAGGCGGAGCTGGAGCAGCTGCGCCGCAACATGGGCCGGCGCCCGCCCGGCCAACCCTGACGGGAACGCCTGAAGGGCGCCGTCCCGAACGGGAACACCGGACGGCGCTCTTCGGAACGGGAGCAGCCGTCCGGAACGGGGGCACCTGAACGGCGCCGCCCGGAACGGGGACGGTGCCCGCCCGGGCAGCGCGGCGAGGGAGACAGGGCACCCCGTCCGGGCCGCGCCGCCCGCCCGGGTGCCGGTTACACCGGCACCCGGGCCCTGCGGCGTCCCTGATAGCCACTGTGCGCCAGGATGTCGCCGTCCTCGGCGGTGCGGGCCGCGGCGGGGAGGGCGTGCGCGGGCCGCCTCTCCGGGGCGGTCGAGGTGGCGCGGCCCCTGTCCGGGGCGGTCGAGGTGGCGCGGTTCCTGGGGGCGGGCCGGGTGGTCGGCATGGTCGTGCTGACCACGGATTCGGACCGCCGGTGGCGCCTGCCGCGCAGCGGGGCGTCCTGAACGAAGGTGGACGACTCGACCACCGGACGTTCGCGGAGACGGCGCCTGCCCTGGTAGGGGAGACGGGGGCCGTCGTGGCGGCGGCCGGCCGTACCGCTCCCCCCGGCGTGGGACGCACCGGCCGGTGAGAGCGCCTCCTCGACACGGGTCAGGCTGCTCCGTACGGCCGGCGCGAACTCCGCCGGAGGCCTGAGTCCGGACGGAGAGCTGAGCGCCGGCGGAGAGCCGAGCGTCGCGGGAGAACGGAGTTCCGCCGCGAGCCCCTGCCCGGTGCGGGCGGCCACCCTGTTCAGGGGCGACTCCTCGACGTGCGACAGCGGGGTCGTGACCGAGGGGAACCCGGCCACCGTGGCGGTCGCGAGCGTGGTCTCGGGGACGGTGCGCACGACGCCCTCGCGCGCCCCGGCGAGGACGGGGGCGTTCTTGGTGATCCGGCGGCGACCGGGGGAACGGCGGCGGCCCGGGGTGCGGCGGGCGGGCGCCGCGACACCGGCCGTGGCCGGTGCGGGCCGCGCCTTCGACTGCTTGGTCCGGGCGTGGGCGATGATCGCGACCGCCGCCAGCAGTACCGGCGCGAGGATCGTGGGGCTGCCGAGCTGCGGGGCGTCCAGCGAGAGGTCGCGGCTCGCCGGGGCGGCGGCGACCGCGTTGGTGTCCGCCGCGGCGGGCTTGGCGTGCTTGCCGGTACGGCCGGCGGAAGCCTGGGGTGAGGGGGCTCCGGTGGCCCGGGAGACCGTCTGGGGGGCCGGGGCGTCCTTCGCCTCGCCCGGCGACCTGTTCTCCGCGGGGGACCCGACGGCCGAGGCGGTGGCCGGCTTGGCGTGCTTGGGACCGGTCTTGGCCCGGGCGGGCCCGGCGGAGGTCTCGGTCTCCCGGATGAGGCCGGGCGGCATCATCGACAGCAGGCTGGGCCCCGAGGAGAGCTCGACCGAGTTGTTCGCGTGGGCGTCGGAGGTCACGACCTCCTGCTGCCGGGACGCCTCCTTGTCCAGCCGGGCCTTGATCTTCTCCGGATATCCGTACCCGACGACCTTGTCGGTGTCGCGCTTCTTGCGCTTGGCGATCCCGCCGTCGATGTTCCCCTCGATGGTGTAGATCGTCCTGCCCTCGACGGCGGTGACGATCCCGACGTGGTCGATGCCGTCGATCTTCTTCGCACCGCTCCAGTCGAAGAACACGAGGGCGCCCGGCCGGGGGACGGTGCCCCAGGCGTCCTGCTGCCGGAACCACTGGGCGTGGTAGACGGTGTAGGCGAACTGGCCGATCCAGTCCTCGTAGCCCAGCTTGTTGGCCGCCCACGACAGGTACATGTCGCACCAGGGGGCCGCGGTGTAGTCCGCGTCGAACTCGACGTTGCCGCCGTACCAGTCACCGAACTTGGTGTGGCCGCCCGCCTTCTCGGAGTATCCGAGCTGGCTCTCCAGCAGCTTGATGAACTTTTGCATTTCAGGGGTCATAGGAAGTTCGCGGTCACCCTCCGACGGCCGTGAGGCGTGGTCGCGCCGCCCTCGCGACCTGGCCGCCGGAAGATGGGGGTTGAGCGATGGCGCGTTCACGCGGACCGGTCAGAGGGACTACCGGGACACGTGTGGCGGCACCATTGGTCAGTTGTCTTCCGTGACGAGGGAGGTTACCTCCCTTAAAGGGGAGGTCAAGACGGGGCGGGGCGCGGGGCCGAGGAGACTGGGGCGCGCCGGATGAGGAAAGCCGACGTCAGAGGCGTTTTCATGATTTTTCCACTTTAAACGCCTCAACGAAAAAGATCTGCCGAATGTCCGATCCGGTAGGCCCGCGGGGCCGGACAGCGGTCCGCGGGGCGCCACCGGGGCGGGCCCGTGACGGCCGATCTCACCTCTCTGGAGACCTCGCGGAGCCGGGGACCGTCGGGGCCGCCGAGGAACCCTGGGATGCCAGGGGATCAGGGGCCGCTGAGGGCTCCGGGGTCGCCGGGGGATCCGGGATCGTCAAGGGCTCCGGGGACGCCGGGGACGCCGGGGACGCCGGGGACTCCGGAGGGGCCGGGGGCGCCGTGAGCAGGGCGGTCGCCATCCGCTGGACCGACCGGGTGAAGCGCCGGGGGTCGTCCTCGCGCGTCATGCGCCGGACCAGCTCGCCGTCGAACAGGGCGAGCAGCGCGTGGGCCAGGAACTCCGCGTCGAGGTCGGCGCGCTCCTCGGCCACCAGGGAGGCGATGTGGCGGTGCCAGAACAGATAGCTCGGCTCGCCGTACTTGTCGTCGGCGCACGCCTGCTCGTGCGCGGTCAGCAGGGCGGCGTTCCCCTCGGCGATCTCGCCGAGCCCGTCGAGGAAGGCCGTGAGCCGCTCTCTCGCGGGCACCCCGGGGCCCAGCGGCGGGGGACCGCCGGTGACGGCCTCGCGCAGCGCCAGCGACCGCTCCTCCAGGAGCGCGCGCATCAGGCCCGTGCGGCTGCCGAACCTGCGGAAGACGGTCCCCTTGCCGACACCGGCCGCCGCCGCGACGCGGTCCAGGGAAACGTGGTCGCTGCCGTACTCGGCCACCAGCCGTTCCGCCGCACGCAGGAGTGCGCGCCGGTTGCGCGCCGCGTCCGCGCGTTCCTGGCGCTGCTCGCTCATGGGTTCCCCTCGCCGTGACTCGTTGACAAACGGACCTGTGGTCCGAATATGCTACTCCGGAATAAGCGGACCGACGGTCCGCTGGCTCCGCCGGAGCGCGCCCCGCCGGGGTGGCTCCGTTCGCACGGCACCTTCCTCACCCGCCCCGCGCACCCGTGCGGCGGCCCGCATCCACCCGAAGGAAGCCCATGACCATGCGCGCCCTCGTGGCCGATCCTGAGGCACCGGCCGGTCTGAGGTTCGGCGAGACCGGGGAACCCGAGCCGCGGCCCGACCAGCTGCTGATCGAGGTGCGGCACATCTCGCTCAACCGGGGCGAGGTGATGTTCGCCGGCCGCCTCGGTCCGGGAACCGTGCTCGGCTACGACGCCTCGGGTGTCGTGGTGCGGGCCGCCGCGGACGGTACCGGCCCGGCCGAGGGGGCCCGGGTCGTCGCCTTCGGCGCCGGTGCGTGGGCGCGGCGCCTGGCGGTCGGCACCGACTCGGTGGCGGAGGTCCCCGGCGCCGTGGACCTGGCCGACGCCGCGGCACTGCCGATGGCCGGGGTCACCGCGCTGCGGACGCTGAGGAGCCGCCCGATCCTGGGTAGGCGGGTCCTGATCACCGGCGCGGCCGGGGGAGTGGGCCGGTTCGCGGTGCAGCTCGCCGCGCTGGGCGGGGCACACGTCATCGCCTCCGTCGGTTCGGCGGCGCGCGGGGAGGGACTCGCCGCGCTGGGCGCCCACGAGGTGGTGGTCGGGCTCGACGGGATCGACCGGCAGGTCGACCTGGTCCTGGACAACGTCGGCGGGGCCCAGATGGTCGCCGCCTGGCGGCTGCTCGCCCCGGGCGGCGACCTCCAGAGCATCGGCTGGGCCTCCGGAGAGCCCGCCGCGTTCGCGCCGCACTCGTTCTTCTCCCACGGTCCGTCCAGGTCGATCAGCACCTTCGGCGACTCCACCCGTTTCGGCCCCGACCTGGCCACGCTGGCCGGGCTCGTCGCCGAGGGCAGGCTCTCCCCCGAGATCGGCCTGCGCGCCTCCTGGGACCGCTTCGCGGAGGCCGCCGACGCCCTGCTCGGCCGCAGGGTCGCCGGCAAGGCCGTACTGGACGTGGAGGCGCGACCACCGGCCTGACACCGGACGCGTGTCAGGAGCCGTACGCCCGGAGCCGTACGCCCGGAGCCGCGCGTCTCCCGCTCAGACGCCCGGGCCGGTGCCGGCCCTCACCGGCGCGGGCCGCCGGGGAGGGTCATCCGTTTCCCCCGGCGTCATACGTTCCGCCGTCGTTCGTGGCGTCACCGGCCCCGCTGTCGTGCCCGTCGCCCGTCGTCCCGTCGGAGGACGGTTCCGGCTGGCAGGAGGGAAGCTCGATCCTTCTCTCGCTGGAGTCGCCCTCCCCCACGGGGACAGTGGTGATCGTCACGACCCGCCGGACGTACCGGCCGCACTCGGGCAGCGGGGCGAACACGCCGGTGACCGACTGGCGGTACTCGGTGCGTCCCGACAGCTCCAGCACCTTGACGTCACCGGTCGGCTTGCCCGCCTCTCCGGTGACGACCGTCTGGGTGAACCCCACCTTCACCGTCACCGGTGAGGTGCTCGAGGTCCGTACCCGGAAACCGACCGTCGTGCCGGAGAAGGAGGTGATCGTGACCGCCGGGGGCGCGCATTTTTCGCCCTCGACCGTGGCCTCCTCGTACTGTGTCCCGTTGGCCGCGGGAAGGTCGGTGGTGACCGTGAGCCCGAGCACGGCCCGCCCGTCGCAGGGGACGTCCACCGACGGTCCGGGAAGGTCCACGGTGTAGCCGGTCTCGCCGGACAGGGTCCTGTTCAGGGTGCTCACGGTACTCGCGGTGCCCTCGCCGTCCTTACGGGTGAAGACGGCCGTGAGCCGTACCTTGCCGGGACCTCCCGCGCGGACCTTGACGGTCGCCGCGTCGCCGTCCCAGGAGGCGATCTTCACGTTCTGGACCGGCGGGGCCGGGCACGGCGCGCCCGTGACCTCCGCCGTACGGCTCACCGTCCCACCCGCGGCCCGGGGCGAGGTGGAGGCCGTGACCCGCCGGTAGAGGGTCTGGTCACAGGCGGGAACGGTGAAGGCGTGCAGGATGGGCTGGGAGTAGGCGTCGGCCCCGGTGAGCGTGAAGCCGCGCGGGGGCGCCTCGGTCAGCCGGTCGGGGTCGTCGCCCTCGGCGAACCTGACGGTCAGCACGACGTTCGCCGGGGTGGAGGCGCGCAGGCTGACCGTCGCCCCGCCCGCGTCCATCCGGGAGATCGCCAGGTCGCTGACCCCGTGTACGGGGGCCGGGGGCGGCGTGGTCGGAGGCGGTGTGTTCGGGGGCGGCGTGTGAGGACGGACAGGGGTGTGGGTGGGGGACGGCGGCTTCGAGCCGGTTTCCCCGCCGGAGGAGGTGGAGCCGGAGGAGTGGTCGGGACGGCTCGGGCTGGTGTTCCCGGACGGGGCCGAGTCCTGGCCCGTGTCGTGTCCCGACGGCTGGAAGGCGGAGGCCGGTTCCTGTGGAGAGGATCCCTCCGTGCCGGAGGGCGGTCTCTCCTCGGCGGAGGGGGAGCTCGGTGCCGGGGTGAAGATCGTGTCGGCGGAGAGGCGGTCGGGCGAGCGGCTTGAGGCGACCATCCCGACGGTGACCGCGACGGTGATCACGGCCACCCCGGCCAGGATCCGGGGCCCCAGCCGTGGGCGGCGAACCCCGCCCACGCGGCCGACCACGCTCCGCGCGATCGAGCTGCTCACCTTCCGGGTGGGCCTGGCCAGCGGGAAGGTCAGCGCCAGCAGCGTGGCGAGCTCGGCCAGGTGCCGCCGCCCGCGCTGTTCCCACTCGGGCCCGTAGGCGGCGGCCGCCGCCGCCTCCAGTTCCACGACGAACGCCTCGGCCGTCGCGGGCCGGTCCGCCGGGTTCTTCGCCATGCCCCGCGCGACCAGCCCGCGCACCGAACCCGGCACCGCCTCCAGCGGGATCGGCGCGTTGCGGTGCTGGTGCATCAGCGCGGCCTGGTGGTCGCCCCGGTACGGCCTGTGCCCGGTGAGGCACTCGAAGAACACGCACGTGGCCGCGTAGACGTCGCTCGCCGCCGTCGCGGGGTGCCCGGTCCACTGTTCCGGAGCCATGTAGGGAGGGGTGCCCGCCGGTGTGCCCGGCTCCCCGGTGCGGGCCGCGACGCCGAAGTCCGTCAGCTTGCTGCTGCCGTCCGCCTGGATCAGCACGTTCTCCGGCTTGTAGTCACGATGCACGATCCCGGCGGAGTGCGCGAACGCCAGGCCCAGCAGCGAGCCTTTGAGCACCACGAGCGCCGCCTCCGGGCTCGTGGTGCCGTGGTCGGCCAGGATCCTCCTGAGCGCGACGCCGTCGACCAGCTCCATGACGATCGCGGCCTGGAGCACGTCCTCGTAGTACTCGTAGAACTGGACCACGTTCGGATCGTGCAACTCCACCATGACGCGCGCCTCCTCCCGGAAGCGCGCCAGGAACCGGTGATCCTGCCGCAGGGGTTCGTTCAGATACTTGATCGCCACATAGGCGCCGGTGGCGGCGTATGTGGCCAGCACCACCCGGCCGCCGCCTCCCGCGCCGAGCTCTCGAACCTCGTGATATCCCGGAACCATTGGAGTCCCCCTCCGAGCGCCGTCGCCTGTTCGACGGTCTCACCCCCGCCGCCGGTTGTCACGGTTCGCGAATTTCGCATAAAAGGTCGGTCTAAATAATCGGCGAAGACGTCACAAAGAGGTGGCCTTTTCGGCAACTGTACGGCAAGTGTTGGCGGCGTGGATTCGAGCCGGAAACCGTGACGCGGACCCGGCCCGGGGCCGTCGGCGCGGGCGGCGGTTCGGGCGCCCGCCGACCCTCACCCCCGCGCCCGTCGGGTGGTCCGCGGGCACCGGCTGGACGGAACGGATCGGCGGGCACGCCCCCGTGGACCGGTCCGCGGACCGGGATGGAGAAAGCGGAGAGGGAGGACGGGCTCCTCGGGGCGGCGGGGCGGCCGGGGACGGCGGCGCGGCCGTCCCGTGGACCAAGCCTGTCGACGTGCCCTGTAGGTTCGCTGTACGGCGGGCGCCGGCGCCCGGCCGGTCGCGATGCGGCCGACAGGAATCGTGAAGGTCCAGGTCAGCGGGGTGCCGGCAGCCTCTTTCGCGGCCGGTCCGCACCGTTTCTCAGGGGACGGCCCGCACGTCTCTCAGGGGACGACCTGTACGTCGAAGAAGATCCCGCTCAGATGGGGCATGTACTGGTTGCCGTCCGAGTCGACCATCTTCCAGTAGACCTTGCACCTGGCCGGTTCCTTCGGCGCCTGCACCCGCACGTTCACCAGCGCCGACTGTCCCGGATCCGTGTCGGGTATCCGCAGGCTCCGGTCCGTCTGGCACAGGTCCTCACCGTCCCAGGGCCACTGACGGTACAGATAGCGGTTCCGCCACGGGACCGTGCCGATGTTGTCGATCTTCCACGTCTTGACGAACGTCTCCCCGGCCCGGACCGCGCTGCCGTCGGGGTAGGTGACGTCGGCGGCCAGCCGTGACTTGTCGCCGGGGATGGGTCGGGTCAGGTGGGGCTCGGGGGGACGTCCGGCCGGGCTCCACCACAGGTAGGCCGCGAGCGCGGCCAGGCAGGCGACGACGATCACGGCGGCCGCCACGGCCGTACGGCGGGTGCGGAATCCCAGCGGAGCGCGGCTCCGCTCCTCGCGGGGGCCCGGCCGTTCCCCTCCGGCCCCTTGATCACCGTTCGCCGGACGGGCCCCGCCACCGCCGTTCCCGGGACCGCCGTTCGCGGCCCCGTCGTCCGGCGGCTCGGCGCGGCCGCCGTCGTCCGCCGTCCCGGCCTCGCCGACGGCGGCCGCCGGGTCCTCTTCCCCGCCCTCTCCGGCTTCTCGTCCGGCTCCGCCCTCGTGGAAGGCGATCTCGCGCTCCTCCTGTCGCGGTTCCGGCGATCCGCCCCCCTGGACGAGGGCGACCGGACGCCACGGGATCGGCTCCGCGGTCAGGATCTCGGCGTGCAGGGCGCGCAACTCGGGCCGGGGGTCGGTGCCCAGTTCGTCGCGGAGGGTTCTGCGGAGCCGTTCGTAGAGCGTGAGCGCCTCGGCCGACCTGCCGGTCGCGTGCAGGGCGCGCATCAGCCGGTGGTGCAGCGGCTCGCGCAGCGGGTTGCGACCGGCCAGCGTCGCCAGGTCGGCGATCAGGGTGGCCGGAACCCCGGCCCCGGCCAGGCTCGCCTCGGCGTACGCCTCCATGGCCGAAAGGCGCAGCTCGTGGGCGTGCGCCACCTGATCGAGGACGCAGTGCGTCTGCGGTACGTCGCAGAACGGCTCCCCTCGCCACAGCGCCAGCCCCTCCCGCAGCACCGCCGCCGCCGACTCCGGGGTGTCGGCCCGGTCGGCCAGGGACAGTGCCCCCTGCAGGCGCGACAGGTCGGTGCCCGTGTCGCCGAGATCGAGCTTGTAGCCGCCCGATCTGCTGCACAGCACCGTTTCCGCCTCCGCCGGAGCGGCGATGGACCGCAGCAGCGTGCGCAGCCGGGAGGCGCGCACCTGAACGGCGTTCGCGGGGTCGGCGGGAAGGCGGTCGGGCCAGAGTGCCTCGGCGAGGTGCTCGGTCGAGACCAGTTCGCCGGGGTGGGCGAGCAGTTCGCCGAGGAAGGCGCGGTCTTTGGCGGCGCTGGGGGCGGTGGACCTGCCCTGGTGTGCGATCGTCAGGGAACCCAGCACGAGAAAGTCCACGGGGTGGAGTATGACATAACCGGACCGCTTAACTGGAGGCAGAAAGTGGTGTTCGGGCATCGATACAGCCGCTTTCAGGGACACATATCACTAAAAGGGATGGACACCACTAAAACTGCATATATCTCCAGTGGGTGCCGATGGAAAAGGCGACCCTGCCCAGGGCGGGCAGGCACCCACGGGACGGGCGTCCAAGCCACGCCGGTCGCGGCCACGGTGTCCGCCGTGCCGGTCGTGGTCACCGCCGTGCTCTCCGTGCGGTCATGCCGCCGGGGCGGGGGAACGGGGGAACGGGTACCGTTTCGCGGGTGACCGTCCTTCTGCCCGGCGTGGCGCTCACCGACCACGTCTTCACCGTTCCGCTCGACCACGCCGACCCCGGCGGCGAGAAGATCGAGGTCTTCGCCCGGGAAGCCGTCGATCCGGGCAAACGGGACCACAACCTGCCGTGGCTGGTCTTCTTCCAGGGCGGTCCCGGCGGCAAGTCGCCCAGGCCCGCCGCGGCCGACGGCTGGCTGGGACACGCGCTGAAGACCCACCGGGTGCTCCTGCTCGACCAGCGGGGAACGGGCCGCAGCACCCCGGTCACCGCCAAGACGGTGACCGGTACGGACGCCGAGCTCGCCGCCCGTCTCACGCACTTCCGCGCCGACGCCATCGTGGCGGACGCCGAGCTGATCCGGCGTGAGCTGGCCGGTGACCGGCCGTGGGAGACCCTCGGCCAGAGCTACGGCGGGTTCGTCACGCTGACCTACCTCTCCCGGGCGCCGGAGGGCCTGACCGCCTGCTACGTGACCGGCGGGCTGCCGGGGCTCGACGCGTCCGCGGACGACGTCTACTCCCGCACCTACCCCCGCGTCCGCGGCAAGGTGGACCGTTTCTTCGCCCGCTACCCCGAGGACTCCGCCCGGCTGGACGCGATCGCCGCCCATCTGGCCGAGGAGGACGTCAGGCTTCCCGACGGCGACAGGCTGACCGTGCGGCGCCTGCAGACCATGGGCATGTGCCTGGGGATGAGCGACGGCGCCGACTACCTGCACTGGGTTCTCGACGAGGCGTGGACCGGCGGCGCGCTCTCCGACCTGTTCCTCTACGAGGCCATGATGGCCACCGGCTTCGTCGGCAACCCGCTCTACGCGGTCCTGCACGAGCCGATCTACGCCCAGGGGGCCGCGACCGCCTGGGCCGCGCACCGGCTGCTGCCCCCCGAGTTCGCCGAGGACGCCCGGCCGCTGCTGCCCACCGGAGAGATGATCTATCCCTGGATGTTCGACGAGATCGCGGCGCTGCGTCCCTTCAGGGGCGCCGCGGAGATCCTCGCCGCCGAGTCCGGGTGGCCCGACCTCTACGACCCGGTACGGCTGGCCGCCAACCGGGTCCCGGTGGCCGCGGCCGTCTACTACGACGACATGTACGTCGACGAGGGCCTGTCCACGCGGACCGCCCGAGCGGTCGGCAACGTGCGGACGTGGGTGACCAACGAGTGGGAGCACGACGGCGTCCGCGTCTCGGGTGACCGCGTGCTGGCCCGCCTGATGGACATGGTCGGCGGCGTCCACGGCTGAGGCTCCGGCCCCGCCCTCCTTCCCGGTCCGTCCCCTCGCCGCCGGGCGGGGCGAGGAGGGGAGCCGGGCCGGGGCTCAGGCGGGCGGTTCGGTCAGCGGGAGCCGTACCTGGAAGCGGGTGTCCCCGGGGACGGACTCCACGCGCAGGTCGCCGCCGTGGCGGCCGGCCACGATGCGGAAGGAGATGTCCAGGCCCAGCCCGGTGCCCTCGCCGACCGCCTTCGTGGTGAAGAACGGCTCGAAGATCCGCTCACGCAGGTGCTCGGGGACACCGGGGCCGGTGTCGCAGATCTCGATCAGCGCGGTGGTGTCGTGTTCGAGGCGGGTGCGGACGGTGAGCGTGCCGGTTCCGGCCATCGCGTCCAGCGCGTTGTGGATCAGGTTGGTCCACACCTGGTTGAGCTCCCCGGCGTAGGCGGGCAGCGGCGGCAGCGCGGGGTCGTAGTCGGTGGCCAGGGTGATCCCCGGCGGGATCTTGCCCCGGAACATGGTCAGCGTGCTGTCCAGCAGCTCCCGGACGTCGACCGTCTGGTACGGCGCGCGGTCCATCTGGGAGTACTGCTTGGCCGAGGCGAGCAGGGCCGAGATCCGCTCGGTCGCGTCGGTCACCTCGTCGAGCATCTGGGAGATCTCGACGGCCTCGGCCATCCAGCGCACCGCCCCCGCCAGGTGTTCCCGCCCCACCTCGCCCCGGACGTTCTCCAGGTTCTCCGGCCCGAATCCGGCGCTCACCAGCGGTGCGGCGAGCTCCCAGGCGTTCTCGACCCCGGCCTCCTCGAGCGCGTCGCTCAGCTCGTCCTCGGCGTCGGAGGTCTCCAGCGGGGAGCGCGAGGGCGCGGTCCCGACGCTGTCGGCGCAGTGCTCCTGCACGTCGATCAGCGCGCGCAGCCGCTCGGGCGGAATGCCGCTCTCGGCCATGTCGGCCAGCTGCCGCCGCGCCGACCGGATCTTGTCCCGCAGCTCGCCCACGGCGCGTACGGCCGCCGCCGCCGGGTTGTTGAGCTCGTGGGTGAGCCCGGCGGTGATCGTGCCGAGCGCGGTCAGCCGCTGCCGCCGGTCGATGAACTCCCGCTGGGCCAGGCCGCCCAGGCGTACCCCGTCGAGCAGGTGCACCGCCATCGGGAACCACTCGGTGAGGATCTTGCCGTACTTCCTGGCGGGGAGCACGAAGAGCCGGGAGGGCTTGGTCGCGCGCAGCGAGTGGGCGTAGGTCTCGGGGGCGCGGTCGCCGAGGTAGGCCAGGGTCGCCCCGGCGTAGACGCCGACCTGGGAGGTGGGCGTCATGTTCACCACTCCCGCCGGGGTCTCGGTGGACATGACGACCTCGCCGTCGATGAGCACGACGAAGCAGTCGGCCGGATCGCCCTGCCGGATGACCGTCTCGCCCGCGCCGAACTCCCGCTCCTCGCCGTAGGCGGCCAGCCAGCGGAGTTTCTCCTCGTCGAGTTTCTCGAAGAGGAACAGTCCGCGAAGCACGTCGGTGCTGGTCATGAGGCCTCCTCCGTCGCCCACGGCCCAGGTGCGGCGTCGTGCGGGACCCCCGTCCCATCCGCCCGCCTCCTGCCCGGGCACCGTGTCCTCGTTGTCCTCGTTGTCCTCGTTGTCCTCGTTGTCCTCGTCCAGGTCCTCGCCTCGCTCGGTCACCACGTTCCTCCAGTGTGGACGAACCGCGAACCACCCGGTTTCGGCCGGGAATCCCGGTTCTTTCGGGGGTGGGAGGGGGTCAGGTCTTCTCCAGGTAGCGGTGGACGAGGGCCACGGCCATGGCCCCCTCGCCGACCGCCGAGGCGACCCGCTTGATCGAATCGGCTCTGACGTCCCCGGCGGCGAACACGCCGGGCACGTTGGTCTCCAGGTGGTACGGCTCGCGCCGCAGCGGCCAGTTGCGGGGGCGGTTCTCCGAGGCGGTCAGATCGGGCCCGGTGAGGACGAAACCCTTGGAGTCGCGCTCGATCGTGTCGCCGAGCCAGTCGGTGAACGGCTCGGCGCCGATGAAGACGAACAACCGCTCGGTCTCGACCGTGCGCTCGCCGTCCGGCCCCTTGAGGGTGATCCGTTCCAGGTGGTCGCCGCCCTCCGCGCCGACCACCTCGGTCCCGGTGTGCACCTCGATGTTCGGGATCTGGGCGATCTGCTCGATCAGGTAGTGCGACATGGACTTCTCCAGCCCGTCGCCCCTGACGATCAGGTGGACCCTGTCGGCGTATCCGGAGAGGTAGACCGCGCCCTGCCCGGCCGAGTTGGCGGCTCCGACGACGTAGACCTCGCAGCCGCGGCACTCGGGCGCCTCGGTCACGGCCGCGCCGTAGTAGGTGCCCCGGCCGACGAAGTCGTCCAGGCCCGGGGCGGCCAGCCTCCGGTAGGAGACGCCGGTGGCGATGATCACGGTGTGCGCGGCGATGCTGCCGCCGTCGGCGAAGCCGACCACCCGGGCCCGGCCCTTGACCTCCAGGCTGGTGACCGTACGGGCGGTCAGCAGCTCGGCACCGAACTTCAGGGCCTGGCGGCGGGCGCGGTCGGCGAGCTGGGCGCCGGAGACGCCGTCGGGGAAGCCCAGGTAGTTCTCGATGCGGGAGCTCTGCCCGGCCTGCCCGCCGGAGGCGTGCTGCTCGACCATCACCGTGCGCAGCCCCTCGGAGGCGCCGTAGACCGCCGCCCCGAGCCCGCCGGGGCCGCCGCCGATGACGATCAGGTCGTAGAAGTCGGTGGCCGGAGCGGTGGACAGGCCGACGGCCGCGGCCAGCGTCGAGGCGTCGGGCGCGATGAGCTTCGTGCCCTCGCCGGTGACGACCAGCGGCAGCCTGGCCGGGCTGATCTCGCCTTCCTCGCTCTCCTCGCCCGCGGCGGCGAGCAACTGCGCGCCCTCGGGGGAGTCGGCCAGGATCCAGCGGTAGGGCACCTGGTTGCGCGACAGGAAGTCTCGGACCTCGTAGGACCTCGCGGACCAGCGCGCCCCGACGACCCGCAGCTCGTCGGACTCGCGCCGGTCGGCCCGCTGCCAGGCGTCGAGCAGGGAGTCCAGGATCGGGTAGAACTTCTCCTCCGGCGGATCCCACGGCTTGAGCATGTAGTGGTCGAGGTCCACGACGTTGATCGCCTGGATGGCCGCCTCGGTGTCGGCATAGGCGGTCAGCAGCACGCGGCGGGCGTAGGGATACAGGTCCATCGCCTGCTCCAGGAACTCCACGCCGTTCATCTGGGGCATCCGGTAGTCGGCGAGGATCGCCGCGACGTCGTCGCCGCGCAGCCGCATCTCGCGCACGCTGTCCATGCCCTGGGGCGCGCTGTCGGCCCTGACGACACGGTAGGACTGGCCGTAACGACGCCTCAGGTCACGTGCCACGGCGCGCGAGACACCCGGATCGTCATCGACCGTTACGATGACCGGTTTGTCCATGACCTGCCTTCTCCCGAATCGAACTTCGACAACCTCCTACGAAGGATGTCATATCCCCTGTTGAGAACCGCCTTGGCGGATGATCACGGATCGGGCATCCCCACGGCGCGGAGCAGGGCCGCGGGGTGGCCGTGGGCGGCGCGCAGTCGCATGAGGTCGGGGTCGCCGTTCCAGAGCTCGCGCAGTACCTCGTGCCCGAACCGATCGGCGATGATCTGCAGGGCGATGTCGTGCTTGATGTACTCCACGGACATCAGGACCACGGCCGGGTCCTCGGTGTAGACGCCCCAGGCCGAGCCGTTCACGAAGCCGCCGATCAGGACCTGGTCGCTGTCGCCGACGACCACCAGGAGGCTGCAGCCCAGGTTCTCCATGACCAGGTCGGGCACGGGGAAGCGGTGTTCGTACAGGTGCCCGACCGTGACCTCGGCCGGGCCGAAGTGCACCACGGAGACCTCGACCCCGCGCTCGACCGCCCGTCCGACCAGGGGGAACAGCGGCTTCATCTCCTCCGGCCAGATCGACAGGAAGAGATCGGTGCGCGCGGCGGCTATCACGTCCTCGGCCCGTGCCAGCACCGCCTCCGTGCCCTTGAGATTGTGGATCATGTGCGCCCCGGGCGGCGCCACGATCGTGGGCAGGGAGGCCTGCAGCGACTCGATCGAGTCGTCGAACTCCCTGCGCATCCGTTCCAGCAGCGACTTGGGGGGCAGCGGCAGGTAGCCGACGGCCTCCTCCGGGCCACGCAGTTCGTAGGCCGCCCCCTTGGCGACCAGCTTGCCCAGCGTCTCGTAGACGGTGCTCCGTGGCACCCCCGAACGCTTGGCCACCTCATAACCGTTGAGCGGCTGCCCGGCGACCACCAACGTGACATACGCCTTGGCCTCGTAACCCGACATGCCCAGGCGCTGCAACTGTTCCACGACGTCCCGCATCGCAGTCATGCTACGGCGCGCGGTGCGGTTTAGCGTTGTCCTAAAGCACCTTATTTGGCGACATGTTAATCATTTTGGAGCATGTCTCCTAGAACGGGCGTCGCTACCCTACCTGTCCGTGTCCCGTCCCACCAGGGGGATCCGCAGGCCGGCGCCGTGGACTCCCTGCGCGCGGGCACCGCGCGAGCACCGCGGACACCGTGAACGCCGCGGGAACGTGCCGGGGCCACGGCCACCCCGGCAGGGTGGCCGTGGCCCCGGCACGCGTCGGATCAGACCTGACCGGCCTTCTCCAGAGCGGTGCAGCAGGTGTCGACGATGAGACGGGTCACCAGGTACGGGTCGGCGTTGGCGTTGGGGCGGCGGTCCTCGATGTAGCCTTTCTTCTCCACCTCGACCTGCCAGGGGATGCGGACCGAGGCGCCGCGGTCGGAGACGCCGTAGCTGAACTCGTTCCACGGGGCGGTCTCGTGGTGACCGGTGAGGCGCTCCTCGATGCCGGCGCCGTAGTGCTTGACGTGCTCCATGGCGTTGACGGCGAGGGCCTCGCAGGCGGTGATGATCGGGTCGTAGCCCTCACGCATCGCCTTGGTGGAGAAGTTGGTGTGCGCGCCGGCGCCGTTCCAGTCGCCCTTCACCGGCTTGGCGTCGAGCGTGGCGGCGATGTCGAAGTCCTCGGCGATGCGGTAGAGCAGCCAGCGGGCGATCCACAGGTGGTCGGCCACCTCGACCGGGCCCGCCGGGCCGACCTGGAACTCCCACTGCCCGGGCATGACCTCGGCGTTGATGCCGGAGATCTCCAGACCGGCCTCCAGGCACAGGTCCAGGTGCTTCTCGACGACGTCGCGGCCGAAGACCTCGTCGGCGCCGACGCCGCAGTAGTAACCACCCTGCGGGGCGGGGAAGCCGCCGATCGGGAAGCCGAGCGGGCGGCCCTCCTTGAAGAAGGTGTACTCCTGCTCGATGCCGAACCAGGATTCCTGGTCGGCGAACTTCCCGGCCACCTCGACGAGGGCGGCGCGGGTGTTGCTGGCGTGCGGGGTCATGTCGGGGTTGAGAACCTCGCAGAGCACCAGCACGTTGCCGCCGCCGCGGATCGGGTCCGGGCAGGTGAAGACCGGCTTGAGCACGCGGTCGGAGGAGCCGCCGTCGGCCTGGTTGGTGCTGGATCCGTCGAAGCCCCACAGCGGAAGCTCGGCGCCGTCGGCCAGAATCCTGGTCTTCGAGCGGAGCTTGGCAGTCGGCTCGGTGCCGTCGATCCAGATGTATTCAGCCTTGAAGGTCATCGGCGGAGTCCTTGGGGTGGGAGTGATCTGCTGCTCCCAAAGACTCGCAAGTCGCGATTTCGCATCTGTTGCCCATATGTGAACAGGATGTTACTCAGGTCCGTTTCACCAGGCAGTCTTGTTAAGAAAACTTTGCGGGCTCCCCGCGGGGGTCGTGAGCCGCCCGCTCACGGCGTCTCCCGGTCCTCCTCCGCCGGGTCCACCCCGAAGATGTGGGCCGAGGCCGATTCGTGGGCGAGGCGGCGCAGTACGTCGAGGATCCGGCCGTGCACGACGGTGCCGACGACCAGGGCCTCGACCGCCGTCTCGCGGGGGCCGTCCAGGGGGATGATGCCCACCTCGTGCTCGACCAGCGAGATCGCGGCCTCGGCGTAGGGATGCAGGGCCTCGCCGGTCGCGGGCATGCCGAACTGGGTGAGGATGTGGATGGCCTGGGCCAGCTCGTCGCGCGTGGGCGCCCTGGGCTCGATCCGCCAGCCGAGGTCGGCGATCAGGCGGTCGGCCTCGGCGCGGGCGCGCCGCCACTCCGCCTCGTCGGCGGGCGGGGTGACGGTGGGGGCTAGGGCGTAGTGGGCGGTGCCCAGCACGCGGTGCATGCTCAGCTCCTCGTCGTCCACGGCGGCGAGCACCCTGCTGATGGAGGCGATCGGCAGCCGCCCGATCTCCAGCAGCGCGCGGATCAGCCGCAGCCTGCGCACGTGGGCCTCGCCGTACTCCGCCCTGGTGGCCGAGGTCTGCTCGCCCGAGGGGAGCAGACCTTCGCGCAGGTAGTACTTGATCGTGGGGATGGGGACGCCCGACGCGGCGCTGAGCTGGGATATCCGCATAATTAGATAGTACAACTAGCCAATCGATGGGCGGTCTGAGCCGGGCTCTGGGGCTCGGCGGGGCCGGTCCGGTGTCCTCGCGGGACGCCGGATCCGCCGGCGGGGGCGCCGGTCGTGCCGACCCCCTCGTCCGGTCCGTGAGGCGCCGGGGCCGGATCGGCGGCCACCTCGCATATCGGTCCGTTGAAAACGCTTGTTCTGACGTCTTTCACTGCGGTGGACGACGGAGCGGTGGGGTCGATCTCCGGGGCGTCCGCCGCTTCCGGGTAATCGGTCGGATTCGCGGAATGAAATCGAGCATATCCCATGATCGTGTCATATCTTCCCCGGCTGACTTTGGTCAGGGGTGGTACCGGTGCTGCCCCGTGTCAATCCCGGAAGTTTTGGTGCCGAAAGAATGTCCGTCGCTTTCGCCATTCTGGTGTTTCCTGTCAATCGTCCCAGTTTGTGGGGGGTGCGGTGGCAACGGAGGTTCCCGCCTTCGGGACTGTTGTGCGGCCGGTGCCCCTCGGGGCCGGATTGTCATGCGCGCGGGGCCGATGGTGCATTTCGGTCCGTGTGGCCACCGCGCCGACGCATTCTCAAGGCCGGTTCCGGGTGCCGGGGCGGCGTGGCCTCCCGTGCGCGACGGCGGGGCCGGGTGGAGACGGAGTCATTCGGCTTTCGCGTCACACGTGGTGTGCCCGGATTTTCGGATGTGAACTGCGAAAAGGTGATGCCGGGCCGAAATCGGGGGTGCCGTTGATCCTGTCTCCCGGTGCGGGAGCCCGCCGACCGGCCCGCGGGGCGGTACGGCGGCGCCCCGGGCAGCGCGCGCGTTCTCCCGTCCGGACGGCCTCCGTGATGAGGGAGGGGCCGGGCGACCTCGGAGGGTTCCCTTAACGTTCCCTTAGGGAGATCGTTTTTCGGGGTTAACCGGGGGCGGATTGACTTCCTGGGTGCCTCGGGCGATAAGTTCGTTAGGAAAGTTTCCTAACGAGCGGGCGGAAACCTCCGCCCGTGGCAGAGCTCCATAACCCCACTGGAGAACCTGTGCCCACCTCGTCAGATCGGCGTTCCAGCCGTGTCGTCGGCTTTCTCCTCACCCCCGTCCTGGTCGCGGCCCCGGCTCTGATCGCCTTCGGAAACCCCGTCCGGGCGGACGAGCCGACGCCTGTCCCCGAGACGTCGGCGACGACGGTCGCCGCCAGGGTCAACCTCGACGACCCGGCCAAGAAGGAGATCGCCATGAAGCTGGTCTCCAGCGCGGAGAACTCCTCCCTCGACTGGAGGGCGCAGTACAAGTACATCGAGGACATCGACGACGAGCGTGGCTACACGGCAGGGATCGTCGGCTTCTGCTCCGGCACCGGGGACATGCTGGACCTCGTCGAGCTCTACACCCAGCGCAAGCCCGGAAACGTGCTCGCCAAGTACCTGCCCGCGCTGCGCAAGGTCAACGGCAGCGACTCGCACGCGGGCCTGGACCCCAACTTCACCAAGGACTGGGCCACCGCGGCCAAGGACAAGGCCTTCCAGCAGGCGCAGGACGACGAGCGGGACCGGGTGTACTTCAACCCGGCCGTGAGCCAGGGCAAGAAGGATGGCCTGCGCGCCCTCGGGCAGTTCATCTACTACGACGCCATCGTCATGCACGGCAACGGGGGCGACTCGCTCAGCTTCGGGGCGATCCGTAAGAACGCCCTCAAGAAGGCCAAGCCCCCGGCGCAGGGCGGCGACGAGGTCACGTACCTCAACGCCTTCCTCGACGCGCGCAAGGTGGCGATGAAGGCCGAGAGCGCCCACGAGAACACCAGCCGGGTCGACACCGAGCAGCGGGTGTTCCTCAAGAAGGGCAACCTGGACCTGAACCCGCCGCTGTCCTGGAAGGTCTACGGCGACCCCTACACGATCGACTGACGTCCGCCGGTCGCCGATGGCCTGACGGCGACCGTCTCGCGCCGGGGACCCTCGTGTTCCCGGCGCTTCACGTTGTTCGGTGTCTCCCGCTCTCCGGGCCTCACGACGGCTCGGGCCGGCGGGGCCCGGGGGCCCCGCGAAGGGGCGTCACGTCCTCTGACTGCTCCGCTCGCCGGTCGCCAGGCCGTCGAACAGGGTCGTGACGTAGTGCTCGGCGAGGTTGGCGGTGTTCAGCCGGCCGTCGGCCTTGAACCAGCGGACCGTGACCCAGATGCTGTCACGGATCATGCGGTAGGTGAGCTTGGCGTCCACGTCGGCCCGGAGCTGGCCGACGGCCTGACCCCGCTTGATCTGCTCGATCCACATGCCCTCGACCTCGTCCTCGACCTTGACGAGGTAGTCGAAGCGGTCGCCGGGCAGGGAGCGCAGGTAGTTCCAGTCGTTCTGCATGACGGTGATCGCCGCGCGGTGCGGCTCCAGGGTGCCGAACCCGATGCGCACCATCTCCGCGAGGATCGCGCGAGGCTCGCCTCCTCGCTCCAGCACCGCGCGGTAGCGGCCGACGAGGTCGTCGAGGAAGGTGGTCAGCACCTCGTCGACGATGGTCTCCTTGGAGTCGAAGTGGTGGTAGAGACTCCCGGACAGGATGCCCGCCTCCTCCGCGATCTCGCGGACGGTGGTCGCCTGGAAGCCCTTGCGGGCGAAGAGCTCGGCGGCGAGCTTGACGAGGTGGTCGCGGCGCTCCGAGGCCGAGCCGGACGAAGCCGCGCGCTTCATCGTGCTCTGACGCTTGAGGGGGCCGGTGGCCGTGCCGCCGGAGTGCTTTCGCGTGTTCACGCCTTTCATTATGAGTCCTTACGTAATCGCTTGTTCACCGGAACACGCGCGCCCATCTTCGCCTTTGCCCAAATGGCCGGGCGGTTGTTCCGGCCGTCGCCGGGCCGGGTGGCCGGGCGGGGATCCCGGCCGACAAGCCCGTTCCCTTCGGGGCGGCGGCGCGCCGGAGGGCCGGTCGGTACGCGGATGGGGACCGGACAAGCCGCCCGGAGTTCACGAGACACCCACAAGATTCCGGTTTCCCCAAAACGGCGTGAAAGTAGGTGTCTTACCGACAAAACTCATAAACATCACCACCCTGGACATGCCTTAAGGTTTGCTTAAGGTGCGTGCTCTTCACGCCGTCGCCTCGTGACGGATACGGCCTCCAGGCCGGGGGTCCGGTGCTCGGTTCCGTCAACGGGTCGGTCGCGTGATGACGCACGCGGTGCGTCCCGTGGCCTTCGGTGACGGTCTCCCCTGTGTCACGGGAGCGCTCCCAGGCACCATGAGCCACCGCAGAGTGCAGACTCTGTGTGAAAGGCCCATGGTCAGACCCCTAGCGATAAAGAAAGTTTCCTATTAGATTTGCGCCCAAGCCTATGGGAGCGCTTCCTCCCGAGGCGCCTTAACAACATGTTGTCCGCGTGTCCTCGGCATGAGATGCCGGCCGGCCGTGAGGCGAGGAGGGTGCATGAAGCGCGGCCAAGAGCTGCTTCGTCTGGCGGACACGGTTGTTCTCCCGGGATTCGAGGGAAAGTCGCCCCCTGACTGGATACGGCGACGCCTCGGTGAGGGCCTGACCGGCGTCGTGCTCTTCTCCAGGAACATCGCGACCCCCTCGCAGGTCGCCGACCTCACGGCGGCCCTCCGCGCGGAGAACCCGCAGGTCCTTGTCGGCATCGACGAGGAGTCAGGGGAGGTCACGCGGCTGGAGGCCGCCGCCGGGAGCACCCGGCCTGGTAACTTCGCCCTCGGCGTGGTCGACGACATCGCGCTCACCGAGGAGATCGCCGCCGACCTCGGCCGAGACCTCGCCCTGGCGGGAGTCAACCTCGACTTCGCGCCCTCGGCCGACGTCAACTCCAACCCGGACAACCCGGTCATCGGCCTGAGGTCCTTCGGCGCCGACACCGACCTGGTGGCCCGGCACACCGCGGCCTGGATCCGCGGCCTGCAGTCCGCGGGCGTCGCCGCCTGCGCCAAGCACTTCCCCGGTCACGGCGACACCGCCGTCGACTCCCACCACAGCGTCCCGCTGGTCCCGGCGTCGATCGAGGAACTGCACGAAGTGGCGCTGCGTCCCTTTCGCGCGGCCATCGCCGAAGGCGTGCACACGGTCATGACGGGCCACCTGCTGGTCTCCGCGCTGGACCCCGGAGTGCCCGCCACGCTCAGCGGCCGGGTGCTGCACGACCTGCTCCGCGTCGAACTGGGCTTCGAGGGCGTCATCATCACCGACGGCATCGAGATGACCGCGGTCTCCGGCCCCTACGGCATCGGCGGCGCCTCGGCGATGGCCATCGCCGGAGGCGCGGACGCGATCTGCATCGGCGGTCAGAACTCCGACGAGCAGACCGCCATCGGCGTCCGCGACGCCATCGTGGACGCGGTGGTCGAGGGCAGGCTCTCCGAGGAGCGGCTGGCCGACGCGGCCGAGCGGGTCCGCGGGCTGGCCCTCTGGGCGGAGACGAACAGGCACCGGCTCCGTTCCGCCCCTCCGCGCTCGGGGGAGGTGTCGATCGGGCTCGAGGCCGCCCGCCGGGCGTTGAGGATCACCCGCCGCTCGGCGACCGCGGTCCTCCCGCTGCCCGCTCCGCCGCACGTGGTCGAGCTGGCTCCCGAGATGAACCTGGCCATCGAGAAGGACACGCCCTGGGGGGTCGGCGAGCCGCTCGGCAAGCTCCTGCCCGGCACCACCGTGACACGGCTGGGCGCCTCGACCGCCACCGGCGGTGCGGTGGAGGCCGTCCTGGCCGCCGCGGTGGACCGTCCGCTGGTCGCCGTCGTCCGCGACGCCCACCGGCATTCCTGGCAGATGGACGCCCTGCAGCACCTGCTGGCGGCCCGTCCGGACACCGTCGTGGTCGAGATGGGCCTGCCGGGCCGTTCCGACCTCGGGGCCATCCACATCGCCACCCACGGATCCGCCAAGGTGTGCGGCCAGGCCGCCGCCGAGATCCTGGTCGGAGACGTCCAGCTCTGATCTCCGGTACGGGGCCACGCTCCACCCGCCTTCCGGCGCGGGAGGGGCGTGGCCCCGTTTCGTGATCCGCTCCGGCGCCGAGCCGGGCCGTGGGGGACGTTGCGGGGGAGGCCGCGGAGAACGCCGTGGGGGACGCCGTGGGGGACGTGACCACGGGCGGCACCGGTGACTTTCCGCGCCGCGTGTCGCGGACATGGCGCAGACTTGTAGACGAACTGCGCGCATCCGCTTCTGCTGCACTCCCCGTCCACACGGCAGAAAGAGACACCAGGTGGAGTTTCGCATTCTCGGCCCGGTCGAGGTCCACGCCGGCTCCGGGCGGCTGGACCTGGGTCCCCGGATGCACCGGCTGCTGCTGGCCGTCCTGCTGGCCGAGGGCCGCCTGATCACCACCGACCGGCTCATCGACCGCCTGTGGGACGACGACCCGCCGCTGTCGGCGCGCGACCTGCTGCACGGCTACGCCAGCAAGCT
>NZ_JBFBCF010000048.1:0-56863 GCF_040683035.1 Streptosporangium sp. NPDC051022
GCCACGTTGAGGAGCTTCGGCCCGTGCGTGGGGTTGAGGATCATGTTGTACGTGATCCCGTCCGCCGTGCACTTCGTCTTGAACCATTCGGGGCCGGGGCGACGGAAGGCGTTCAACACCCCGTCCACATCGATGAGCAGCAGCGGGCGGCGGGGCTCCTCCGCAGCGGGGAGCTCGGGTTCCAGGAAGGTGATGGTGCTCACTGCCGGGCCTCCTCAGCAGCCTCATAGGCATCGGCCATCGCGGCGAGCTGGGCGGCCATCTCCCGCGCTTGAGCTGGAGGTATCTCCCATTCATCAGCACCGCCCGGGAACAGGCAGATGCCAGTACGGGTGAGAGCGAGCATGTCGCCTCCGTCGTGCCACGACAGCCCGAGCTCGGTGGGCTGCGGCAGGACGATCGGGGCTTCCTCCCCCTCGACGACGACCGCCCGAAAGTGGACGGGTTCGTCTCCAGGCGTGACGGTGATCTCGATGACGTTGCCGTTCGCCTCGATCAGCGGGTACCAGGAGCCGGGGCCACCGTCATAGATGGTCTCCTCGGAGGCGAAGAGCTGGGCGACGTTCTCTGGGGTGGGCGGGGTGAGCGCGTCCATCAGGCGGCACCGCCCGCCAGTTCGGCACGGAGAGCCTCAACCTTGGTGAGCGTCTCGCGGCTTTGCGCCTCGTACTCGGCGGCGAATGACTCTGGCCGGCCGAACCACAGGTCCAGGGTCTCCTGCTCGCTCTTGCGGACCTCCTCCAACGCTTCGAGGACGGCGTCGCGAGTCGCCCAGGTCTCGTCCAAAACAGGCGTGGTGTCCTCGTAGAGGCAGGTCGAGATGTAGCTGTAGACCGACTCGATCTGGCAGAACGCTTTCCGGTCGTACCAGGAGGCTTTGTAGAACATCGCAACCCGCTTGCGGCCGAGCTCATCGACGAGGTGCGTCCACATCGCGTGGTCTGAGGCCGCTCGTTTCCACCCTTCGGGAAGGGTGGCGGTACGGAACAGCGGGTCACGCGAGTCGACCTCTCCCAGAGAGAACCCGAGGAGCGCCAGGGCGTCGCTGCCCCGGGCGGGAATGACTTCGCAGTCGCCTGCCGCCATCGCCTCCCCACCAGCGGCCTCCTGCGCTTCGATCGCGCCGGGGAGGTGAACGCCGTGCATGGCAGGGATGGGGATGATCTCGTCGCGGGTGTTCTGGGGGCGGCTCATGAGGTGCTCTCCTGCGGGTCGGAGTACGGGTGGGATCGGATAGCGGGGACAGGGACGGTGTCGGCGCCCTGAAAGGCTTCTGGAGTCGTTTCTGGGGCCTCGAAAACCGGCGCTTGAGGCTCGGACGGCCGCAGGCGGCGAACTCCGGAGTGACGGCCCTTGCGACGCCGGAACACCCCGAAAGGGGCAAGGAGGCACGTCACAAGACGTCTCCTCGCTCGGGAGCCAGCGAGTCGTGAGCCTCGTTGAAACGAGCCAGGTTTCCGTCGGGATCGCCGGACAGCTCTAAACCCAGCCCGTTCGCCGCTGCGGTCGTCGTATCGACCAGCGGCAGCGGTAGAGGGCGGATGACCTCCGGAACCTGTACGCCTGACCAGTTGAGGTACTGGGCATTGGGGTTGGCTACGTCTGCCCCCTGCTGGGCGTGCGTGAGGTGCTGCTGCCGGTCTAAGGTGCGGCGCTGGATCTGCTGCTCGCGGTCGCTGACAAGTTGCTGGTCTTCCGCGATGCGCTTCTCGGCGTCGGCGATGTCCCTCTGGTAGGCCGCGATGTCTGTCTCAGCCTTGTCGGCCTGCTGCCACTCGGCGTAGGCGAACGCGGCGGCCTGCTCGTACCGGTCCCGAATCGGTCCGATCACGGACTGCGCGGCGGCATCAGTGGCGAATCGCACGACCGGGGCGGGCGGGTGAACAAGCTGATCTGCGGGCGAAGGCTGCTCGTTGTCCCTGGATCGCATTTTCGGGTCTCCCCTAATCGGCTTAACGGGTGTTTCATGAGGTGGGGTCCCGCTCCTCCCTGGTGACTGCAGGGAGGAGCGGGATTGTGGATCAGTCAGAGCCGTTGATGAGTCGGGCCACGGCGAGCGGCCATCCGCAGGCGATCTCGTCGGCGGAGTTGCCCCATCCGCCGCGGGCGTGCTTCTCCGCGTCGTCGGCGACCTCTTCCAGCCATGCGGCGAGCGGCTCGGCCAGGCCTGGGTGGGCGAGGGCGACCCAGTCGCGGTTGGGCAGGTGCCCGCCGAAGTGGGCGATGTGGGAGTCGGCTCCCATGACCCACATGCCGTTGGTGCTCCAGGGGGCGCGGGAAGTGCGTTCGGCGGTCTCGCGCAGTCTGGTGGCGGCGGTACGGATCTCCTCGACGGCGTCCATCACTCACCACCCCACGGGTAGACCTGGAAGTCCTCAGGAACCGTGGCCGTCCCGGTGACGTGACCCTGAAGGGATTCCCAGTGCACCCGCACATGGTCGGGTGGGACATCGTCCTCGTGGTCTCCGAGCAGGGCGGTGACGCGTACTGGTCGGCCCCCGTTCCAGTCGGGGTGGGTGACGACCTTCTCGAACAGGTCGCTGTCGATGCGGACCGTCTCAGGAGGGGTCGGAATCGTCAGGCCCAAATCAATGACCAGCGGCGCTTCCACATCCGGCAGCGGCGCCAGGATCCCCAGGTCCCGGATGCAGCGGATCCGGTCCGGCCGAGCCGACAGGATGGTTCGGTGCTCGCCGTCGTACCAACCGGCGAACTTGATGTGCTCTCTGGTCTTGTCGAGAGGGCTGGCGGTCGGGTGGAACACCCAGTGGGCGGGCACGTGCTCGACCGTGCCGTGCTCCCACGTCACCTCATAGGTCCTGAGATTGGCGTTGTTGTAGTCGTCCCGCTCAGCTGGCTTGTCCGCAGCCTCCTCGACGGCCTCGACGCTCTGCGGGATATCGGTCTGCTCAGTCATGGAGATTTCTCCGATCGGGAACGGGGCCGTCTTGTGCTCGCCCCTGAGGTCGAGCACAAGACGGGAAGGGGGAAGGTCAGAAGGGAGGCTCGGTGTCGTAGTCGGTGACGTCCTCTTGCGGGCCGAGATGCACAGTTCGCCGCATCAGCCGGCTATCCGGCCCATCAGGCGTCCACGCAGCCACCTCGCCGCGGGGAATCTCCCTGGCCATGGGGCGCCCGTTGGAGTCCCGCTCCGGGCCTACCGCGACGTAGCGGTACTCGGCCGGCATGAGCTCCCAGCGGGCGACCTCCGCGCGCTTCTGCCGTAGCTCGGTGACCAGGTCCGGGAGGGCTGCCAGCAGCTCCGCCTTCTCGGAGGTGAGTGTCATCGTCGGAGGCAATGCCTTCAGCAGGCGCTCGATCTTCTCAAGGTCGACTGCTCCGAAGTGCTCCTCCGGCGGGTACGGCTCGCGGTCGATTCCCTGCGCCGCGTTGTCCTTGGCTTCCTGGTGGAAGTCGCGCTCGTAGGGGGCGCACTCCTGACCCCAGTCGTGGTCGTAAGTCATGGCTCAGTCACCGACCTTCGCGACGAGCGAGACGGGGGTCTTCACGTCCAGCGGACGGTCCGACTGGATGTAGTCGCCGGTCCAGGTGACGAGCGTGCCGGCGGTGGTGAAGAAGAACACGCCCGGCTCGTTGCCGCCGTAGGTGCCGTCGTCTCCAGCGGAGTCGACGATCTGCGGACAGTAAGACGACGAGCACGGGTCGGTGATGTCGTCGACCGGCAGGAGCTGCGACGAGACGCTCGTCACCTTGCCCTTGATCGTGTAGTAGGCGATGACCTTGGCGTCCATCGACAGCAGGTAGACGTACGAGACGCGCTTGGGGTCATTGTTGCGCTTGAGGTACTCCGAGAGGTTCGCCCGGTCCAGCGGATAGTTGAGGTCTCCGGCCGGGAAGGGGACGGCCTTCTCGTACTTGCGCTGCTGGCTGCCCGAGGTCTGCTGGGCGGCTTTCCGATCGGGGTCAGCTCCAGAACAGCCAGCGGTGACGAGGGCCGCGAGGGCGAGCACAGCGGCGATGCGTCGGGGATTCACTCGGTTCTCCAGAGGGCTAGTTGCAGGTGGGGGTGTCGTCGCCGAGCCGCTCAGGCAGGCTGCGGTCCTTGAACAGCGACCGGTTGGCCTTAGCGGAGTCGGCGTTGTAGGTCTCGACCAGGTCGGCCCGGTGCTGTTGCAGGCCGGTCAACTCGGTGTCGAGGCGGTCGCGCTTCGGGGCGGCCTGGAACTGGTCGCTCTTGTCGCCGTTGGGGTGCCGCTTGTCGTAGGCGGTGATCTCGTCCCGCTTGGCGGCGATCTTCGCGTCGTCGGCGCGTACCCCGGCACACAGGTCGTGGAAGTGCTCGTACTGGTACAGCACGTTGTCGGGGTCGCCGACCCGCTCCCGCACGCCCGAAGCAGTGCGGAGAGGCTGTATCAGCCAGCCGACGATCCAGAAGACCAGGCCAATCACAAGCACCACGGCAAGAGCGCCGAAGAACCAGCGCACCGGCCGAAAGCGGATGTTGGTCTCCTCCTCGAAGTCGCGTCGGATCGCGCCTCGCAGCGACTCCCGCCGGTGGTGCTGATCACTAGAGGCCATGTGATTTCTCCTTGCTGGAGGTAGGGGAAAGTGCCGCCCCGCCCGCCCCCGATAGGCCAGGCGGGGAGACACCGAAGAGAAGTCAGGGGAAGTCGAGGTCAGACGGCGACCCGTGTAGGTCAGCCGAGGAACGACGGAGAGCCTCGACCTGCTGGGCGAGACACCGCAGACAGCAGCCGCACGGATGGCCGGCCGCGGTCGGGCAGTCGAGGAACTCGGGGCCGGGAAGCTCGGTCATGGCGCCGTCTCCCCCAGCTCTGCTGGGTCAGCGCCGTACTCCTGCGGAGTGAGCCACCGGCCGTCTGCGGAGGGGTAGCGCCATCCCCAACCGGCGACCGCCACGGGCACATCCAGCGGGTCGATGCCGGTACGCACCAGGAACCCGAGCCGGTAAGCCGCGGCACGGTTGGTTTCCGTCCAGCCGTGGCAGCCGGTTGTGCCAGAACCGCACAACAGCAGCAGGTTCTCCACAGCGTTTCCGCCGCCCCGACCCCGAGGGATCCGGTGGTGGATGGAGTCCTCATCGCGCGGCACCAACGCCCCGCAACGGACACACACCGTGTCGCGGGCTTCGACCTGCGCGCGCACCTTCGCCGACGGCCCGGTATCTGCGGTGGGGAACTTCAGATGCCAGCCGTTCCGGCATCGCTCCACACCCATGGGGAGCTTGCTCGATACTCCCAGCGCGAGGATGCGGTCCAGGCGCCGGCGGGCTTCCTTCTCGTTGGCGAAGGTCTCTTTGCTGCAGCAGGGGCGGACTCGGGTCTTCACCGGCCACCGCCGTGGGAGTCGTAGATCGCCTTGGCGTTGACGTTGAGGGACCGCATGATCTCGACCTGAGCCTTGACCTGCCAGGCGTAATCCACCGCGTTGGTGCGGACGACCTTCGCTTCCCGGTACGCCCAGTACTCGTCAGGGATCCGAGCCGCGAACCAGGAGTCGCGTTCCTTCGCCGACACCTGGCCGGCGCCGCGGCCAACCTCCGGGCAGTCCTCATCCAGCAGCAGCGGCGCCCGCATCTCCAGGTAGGAGCGTTCCTTCTCCAGCTCGTCCTGCCGGGCCCGCTTCACCGCGAGCTGAGAGCGGCCGAGCTCGTTGTTGAGGACCTTCAGGTAGTAGTCGGTCTGGACAGGGGTGAGGATCGCGTCCTCACCGATGAACTCGAAGCCCGACTCGCGCTTTTCGAAGTCGCTCACGACTCACCGCCCGGCATGTCCTGCGGCTCACCAGAGTTTTCTTCGCTGTCCGGCACGGAAGCGAAGCGCGGGTCTTCTAGGTGGGCACCCCGGCACAGGGCAGCCATGACTTGTGCCGCCTCAGCTCCGGTCAACTCGTCGCTTCTGGTGATGTCCCGGCCCGTGACGATCGACATGTACGTCAAAGCCTTGTCAGGGGTATCGACGCCCCGGGCGGACAACAGTTGGACGATCTCGTTGCGCTGCTTGCGGGTGGCCATGCCGTTGGCCTGCTCAACATCGTCCTTGGCCTGGGCGGCATCGCGGATCGTCTGCCCCTGGACCGCTTCCCGTGGCGTGTCCTCGTCGAGATGCTCCATCTCGACATCGCTGTAGAGACCGCCCAGATCCTCAGGGAAGGCGCGCCGTAGTGCCTTGGCTTCGGCGCACTTCTCGATCTGGCCGTCTGGGCTGGTCTTCCACTGGTTCTTCGGCTTGCCTTCGCGGTCCAAGTCCACATACGCGGCGTAGCGGGCCACTCCGGAGAACCGCTTGCCGTTGCGGATCACCACAACCTTCGCCGCGACAGGCGGCTCATCGATCAGCCACACCTCATGCTGGGCGCCGTCGGCGTCGAACCAGACGGTGTCCTCGTACTCGTAGTCGATGCCGGACTTGTCCGCCGCTCGGCGGGCGATCACCCGGAAGCCGTCGATACCGGTCTGCGGCGTATAGACCTTGCGGCTCACACGCTTGTCGTAGCGGCCGATCAAGTACACCTGCTTGAGGAACGGGTCCAGCTCGCGGCGCTGACACAGGTGCAGGAAGCCGGCCAGTTCGGCGTTTGTGCAGTCCGCTTCCACGCCGATGCTGGCGAGCACAGCTCGCTGCTCCGGCGTCCACATCGTCTGCACCGGCTGAATGGCCAGCGCCCCGCTGCCCGGCACAGCAGGCAAGGTGTCGGTCACGGTCATGCCGCAACTCCTTGAAGGTTAGAAACATCAGGAAGGTTCGGTTCGGCGACCAGGAACGGAACCCCGCCGCCCTTGGCCTGCCTGCGGGCCAGGCGGTGGCCGTCGTAGAAGGCACGCTGCGCACTGCCCATCGCCTCCAGCAGGCGAGTGCGGGCCTCTTGCTCACGCTCCTGCGCCTCGCGCAGACCCGTGGTCGCCTCGATGTACTCGACCGCTAGATTCAGGCTGGCGATGTACGCCTCATCCCGGTTGATCTGCGGGTGCAGCTTGCGAACCGCCGCGTACGTGGCCGGATGGTGATCCAGCTCGGGCATCTCCCGCCAGTACAGCGACGCCAGGAAGTCCTCGGCTTGGTCACGCATCCACGCACAGTCTTCGGCGTCGTAGCGAACGACGTACTCCCGGAAGTCCAGCCGGCCGGTGAGCACGACCACGTACCAGACCGGTACGCCGAGGGTGTCCATGTACCACTGGACCTGCGGCCGGTAGTAGGCCGGGATCTCGTCGGTTCCCGGACGTCCCCAGCCGGAGGCGTCAGCGTCGGTCTTGACTTCCAGCCCGGCGCGCACGCCCGGCGCATCGAAATGGCCGGGCATGCCGAGCAACAGCCGGTCAGGGTTGGCGAGCTGGTAGTCCCGCTCCTGGTGAACGTACGTTCCAGCCTTGCGGATCTCGTATTCGGGGTGCTGGTCAGCGAACCAGTCCGCGATACCAGCTTCCAGGTAGTGGCCTCGTTCTTGCGGCCTGGTCTGCTTGTCCTTGCCGACCAGGCCGGCCATTTGGCACCACACCGAGTACGGCGACGCCCACGGAGACAGACCAAGCAGCGCCGCTACACGAGATCCACCGATCCTGTGAGCTCGCGCAGCATCCCACTCAGAGGTGTTGTTGGCCCATCGTCCGAGGTAGCGCCCCATAGGCGTGGGGAGGTTCACTTCTTCTGTTCCTCGCGGTACGTCTCGTTGTCGTCGGGAGTCATCTCGCCCTCGGCCGGGTTGCAGGGATCCCGCGGGGTAGGCCACGCCTCTGAGTCCTCGACCCGCTCAGCGAGGTGCTCAGCCGTGGCGTCTTCGGCGTCCGCGACGAGCAAGTAGGCCTCCACCGACTCCTCAGAGATCGACAAGTGGTCGTGAATCCACCGGCCGTTCAGGGAGCCGGCGTCGACCAGCTGCTGGATCTCCTCGACCGGCAGACCAAGGCGAGCGGCGGTAGCGGTAACCGTCAGCCAGCTGATAGGAGTCACCAGTCCTCACCGCCCATGTAGCGGGCGTAGACGCGGTGCTCCTGGCCCACAGTCCGGGCCGCGGCCTCGAACACTCCCCGCACTTCAAGGGAAGGGATGTCGTCGTTGCGGATCTGGTGAGCCATGCGGGCAGCAGCAGCCGCAGTCGGCAGCACCGCCACCACCGCCCACTCAGCGGGGCGGGAACACAGGACACCGCCGATCGCAGGCCAGTCCATCCGCGGCGGCCTCACCCATGTCCTGCAGGGCGGAGGGAGTTCCTCCCAGCGAAGCTCCAGCAGTGCGGTGAGCATCAGCCCTCGCCTCCAAGCTGCCGTCTGGCCAACCTGGCTTTGCGCTGCTTCCGCGCGCCGACCGCATTGCGGCAGACACGACACTGCCGGTGGCCACCCCAGTAGTAGGTGTTCGTTTCGTTGAACTCATGGCCGTTCTTGCAGTGCGTCTTGACCGCATTAGCAGCGGCAAGCGAGTTGCTCCGCAGAGAGTTCTCTCTGTGAGAAACCGGCTCCAAGTGCGCCGGGTTCACGCAACGCCGGACGCGGCAAAGGTGATCAAGCTCTAGGCCATCGGGGATGGGGCCGACCAGATACTCATAAGACCAGCGATGCGCGCCGTACTTCCGCCCGGAGACCTTGATAGTCCCGTAGCCGTGGCTGTCTAGCCCTCCAGCCCACAGCCAGCAGCCTTCCGACTTGTTGACCTTGTTCCAAAAGCGGGCATTCAGGTCACGAGTGGGGTAAGACGGGCGCGTAATGATGGCCACGATGTCGGCGGTCAGAAAGCGGCGAGGCTTCGAACCTTCGACAGGTGTGACCTCGCCTTTCTTGGCCCAGCGGTAAACGTTCGCGTCGTCTATACCGAAGATCCGCGCAGCCTCCGATGCGATAACCGTTTCCGGCAGGCTTTCCATGTCGAAGCTTTCACGCGTCACTGCCGCCTCCCTGAGCGGGAGAGGTCTGAGCCTCAGCGGCCTTCGCGGCGTCGTACTGGGCGATGCCCCACACAATTCCGTGGAGCGCCCACAGGAACCACCAGTCGTAGTCGCGGAAGTTCCACTCCCACACGTCGGAGAAGCTGAAGCTCCCCGTGCGCTCCACCGATGTACGGTGCGTGACGCTCACGTCCCGGATGTGCTCGCGAACGTGGCGGCTCTCCCGCATAGTGGCGTCGAGGTCGTCGGTGAACGTCTCGGCGTCGCCACACTTGCAGGACGCCTTGAACGTGCGGTACTCAAACTCCTCCAGCGCTCGGCGCGCACCACCTTCCCAGGTGATGTCGCCGGTCTCGAACAGTTCCTTGATCGCTCGGCTGATTCCTCGGGGAGCGGACCTGTTGATGATCGCCTCGGCGACGTGCTCCTTGACGAGCTGCTCGAACAGCCCCTGGTTGTACTTCATGACGCTGTCACGGTCGGAGGTCAGCTTCTCCGCCCAGTAGTGCGGGTTGATGCGGCCGACCGGCCCCCGGAAGAACTCGAACATGTCCGGCAGGCGGCTGAACACGAAGCTCTCGCCGTCGCCCCGGAAGATCAAAGCGCCGGGGACAGTGATCAGGTCGAACCAGTAGGAGCTGTGCTTCGGCTCCATGAACCGCAGGTGCCGGTACAGGTCGTCGTCATGCTTGATCTCCATGACGTGGTCGGCGGTCTCCCGCCTGAAGCGCTCGGCGATGTCGCTCATGCCGGCACCTCCACCCGGCACGCGACAGCGGTCCACCGCTGCGCGCCGTAGTACTCACGCTGCTTGTACTGGACGTAGACCACTCCGGTGGCGGCGAGCGCCCGCGCGGCGGCGTGCCACGCTTCCCGGTCCATCCGGTGGCGACCATTGCGGATCCCGGTCAGGGAGCCGTACCAGCACGGCACCGCACCCCACCCGATCTTGTCCTTGTCGCCTGGGACGACCGCGTAGCACGCCTCGTCCGGCAGCAGCGGCTCGTACCACCGGACACCATCCGGGTGGTGAACCTGCACCGTGGAGCCTGCGGGAACGTAGACGATGGCGACCTCAGTGTCCGCTGGACGGGCCTCGACCAGGGCGCTGGCCACGGTCATGGCGGTCACGACTCCACCGCCTGACCGGCCTCGGCCCGCTGCTGGGTGGCAGCCTGCTTGATCAGCTCACTGCACGGGCCGCACACTCGGAAAGTGCCGCAAGCCTGGATCGTGGTGGTTGCCGAACGCGGGCACCCTGCCACTTCACACTGGGCCAGGACGGCGCGCTCAGCGGTGTAGGGCTCGACGTCGGTGCTCACTGGGCCACCGCCTGAGCAGCCTCGCGCGGGGAGCCATCCAGGTTGAAGGTCAACGCGTGACGGACGTCCGGAACCTGGCCGACGACGACCTGGCTGCACACCAGCTTGGCCTCGGTGTACACCTGCACGTAGACCGGCCCGAAGTGCAGGTGCACACCGCCGAACTTCTGGTTGGCGTACTCCTCGACCCGGGCGCCCGCCGCGAGACCGAGCCGGGCGGCATCCATGATGAAGCCGACCGGGTCGTCCTTCAGTAGCGCGGTTACGTAGATCATCACGTAGTTGGGGCGAACGGTCGCCCGCTCCGCCAGGCGCGGGTTCGCCGTGAGAAACGCCGCGATGTCCTGGAAGGCCTGCGCGTACTCCAGCGCCTCAACGACGCTCTTGATCGGCTCGGCGGCGGTCACTTTCCGCCCCCGTTCAGAGCGTCAGCCACCTCGACGCCCAACTCGATCTCGTCGAGCAGCCTGCGGGCCTGCTCCGGGGAATCGGTCTTCATCTTCTGCCAGGCGTTCGCCTCGTCGGCGGCGCTGGCCGTACTCTTGGTCATTGACTTTCCTGCTCTCTCTGTTGATCTCGTGAGCGGGTGGGTCAGCGGGTTCCAGCCGTGCCATCGGCTGGGCCCGCACTTAGCTGGAGGTGCCGGCGAAGTCCGCGTGGTCGAGCTCGCGGAGTTCCTCGAAGCGGGCCAGGGCGCCCAGCAGCACGTATTCCTGCGCCGGGTTCACGCGTTAGCTCCGAACAGCTCGGCCTGGGGCGTGTACTTCGCGGCGTACCAGCGGTCCCAGACCTCCTCAAACAGCGGGAGGTCCTTCTGTGTCCACGCGAGGGTCTGCCGGATGCTGCCGTTCGGAATCTCCGACTGCCGCTTGCCGGGCTTGAATCCGTGCTCCGCCTCATGCAGAGCTGCGGCGCGTCTGCCGAACGTCGACTGCACGGACTCGATGTCCTTCTTGCTCAGCCCCTTGGACTTCAGGAAGTCCGGGACGTACAGCGGCACATCGAGCGGGTCAACCTCAGGCTCCTTGCCCAGGCCGATCGCGGTCTGGATACGGATGTTCAGCCGCAGCCAGTCACCGTCCAGGTAGCCGTCACCGGCTTTGAGGAGCTCGATTCGTTCCTTGGCCAGCTTGACCCGGTCAATCGCTTCGGATCGCTGCTCATGGGTCGCGACCTCTTCGAGGTTCAGCAGGTACGCCCGCACATCAGCGGCAACCTGAGACTCCGTGAGCAACTGGCCGACGTTGAGCACGGTGCGACGGGCGAACAGAGCGAATGCCCGCCGTTTTGAGCCCGTCAAGTTGACGGTCTCAAACTCGCGCAGCTTCTCGCCGCGGAGCACCTCATACCCGTTCGACTCCAGCTCGGCCCGATTGCGCCGAACCACGCTTTCGATGGTGTCGACGTCAACCTCGTAGTAGCTGGCCACCAGTTCGGTGCTCATGTGGACGCCGTCCGGCAGCAGGCTCAGCGCCTTCACCTTGTCGAGGACATCGACACGGTCCGCGTGCTGAGCGCGCAGCGACGGGGATTCGGTAAGAGCGAGCTCGTTCACGCCGTCCTCCCGTAGGAGCGGGCGGCTTCGGGGCGGGCACGGAGTGGAGTGACCGACGCGCCAGCAACCGGATTGGGCATGACGACCTTCGGCGTCTTCGCCTTGATCGGGCGCGGCTTTCGCGGGTGAGCGGCTTGGCTCGTTCCAGAGGCGAGAATCTCGGCGAGGTGCGTTTCGGTGAACAGTCGTGTGCGACCGAGCTTGCTCCCCCAGTCGTTCTTACGAGCGTTGACCTTGAGCCAGTTCTCTGCTTTCCGGAGCAGCTGCGCAGCCTCTTTGAGCGTGTAGACCTGCTCCATCAGCCCTGCCCCACGTTCTCTAGAGGGGGCGGGCTGCACAGGTCATCGACTTCTACATCGAGCGCTGTGGCGAGCACCTTGAGGTTCGGGGCTGAGGGCACGAAGGCTCCCGCCTCCCAACGAGACAAGGTGGTGTGGTTGAACTTCCGGCCAGCCTTTTCGCATCGCTCCGAGAGGGCGACAAGGGTGAGTCCCTGCCTCTCTCGCTCGTGGCGTGCGCGCTGGCCGTTGAACGGAAGTGATAGGCGTCTGCTTGCCATGTTCGCAACGTACCGCACATGTGCGATTGACCGCAACTGTTCGCACATGTTTCTTTAGACGCGTCGCCCACAGTCAATAACAGGCACCTCTTAGGCAATGCCTGAACTGCGCATGTGCGGTACAGTGCGATCAGGTCCGCAAGTCTCCCCTCAGAGCAGTCAGAAGGGCTGTCATGAACCGCACCGACGAGAGCGCACACCTACGCCTCGCCGACGCAATGGACACTCGGCGTAAAGAGCTACGTTTGCGCTGGGAGGAGATCGCCGAACGAGCAGAGATCTCCGGCACGCACCTACGCCGAATCCGTCGAGGAGAGAGCGGATTCACCGACGTCGTAGAGGCCAGGCTCGAAGAAGCGCTTCGCTGGTCGCCAGGATCGATCGAGGCCGCACTGAAGGGGGAAGAACCCACCCCCGCCACCGTCGGCTCATCTCAAGAGTTCTTGACCAACATGGCGACGCTGATAAGCCACGGCATCGACACGCCGACCATCGAAGAGCTCCAGGCGGAGATCGACACCCTCATGGGGGAGCTTCCCGAGTGGCGCCGGCAGCGCCTGGAGAGGTTGATCGCCGAAGAGGAAGCCGAATTGGAACACTTGAGGCGATCACGCCTTAAGCGCTGGAAGCAAGTCATAGAGGACCAAAGGGACCACCCGGACCTTTCGTGACATATCCAAACCGTATCGAGTACGTTACGTAACGTATTGGACACGGGTCGAATTACTTGAACTACAGCTTTCAACTACGTAAACCGAAACCCAACGACTGTGCGTCCCAATTTCGCTGGTCATAGCTCGGACCAGTACCACGGAGTTAGGAGCACGATGTCGTCCCTCGTAAGAGACCTCACGGTCGCAACCATCGGCTTGGGAATCGGCTCGCTCGTCATCGCTCGCGTCGCAAACAAGGCCGGGTACGCCACCGGCTTCTGCGATGGCAAGGTGCAGGGCAACCTCGACGGCTTCGAGTTGGCAGTCGCCATGCTGGAGAAGGACAACCGCATCACTCACCTGAGGGGGCAGATCATCGGCTTGACCAGAAGGATCGAGCCTGACTCGCCCTTGAAGATCTCCTAGGCCTGCTAGAAAGAGGCCCATCCAGGGACTGGCCGGTGTCCCCACCACCGGCCGGTCACCCCGGAGCCCTAACCCCCACGATCACGGAGGGCCCCGTGGCGTACGCCGAGAAGCGTGGCCGTTACTGGCGAGGCCGGTTCAAGACTCCAGACGGCTCTGTCGCCTCGGCGACCGTTGGCCATGATGGCAAGAAGTTCACCACCAAACGCGCAGCTCTAGCCTTCGCCGAAGAGCAGGAGGCTGATGCACGTCGCAATCTATGGAAAGATCCACGGGCTGGAGATATCACCCTTGAGGAGTGGGCGAATAAGTGGTACCCCGCCCAAGATCTCGAATTAACCACTCTGGACGGGTATCGATGGCACATCGAAGTGCACATTCTGCCCTATTTTGGGTCACGATCTCTGAACACGTTGTCGACGATTGAGATCAACGCCTGGGAGCTCCAACTTCACCGCGATAAGGTTTGTGGCCAAACGTCTGCGGCGTCCGCCCGTACCCTGCTGCACACCATCCTCTCCGACGCTGTCTCTGCCGGCCTGATCCAGGCCAACCCCGCCGTACGACAACGCAACCGCGGGCGAAAGAACGGCAAGCACCGCACCCGCGGCCCTGAGCAGGCATGGACCACTCCACTTACCGTTCTGCTCTTCGGTGAGCGTCTGTCCGCCCTGTCCGGACGGCCTGACGACTTCGTGAAGGCGGTGACGGCCGGCTTCACCGGGCTTCGCTGGGCCGAGCTGGTCGGCCTGGAACGCCAGTACTTCCGGCTGTCGTCCATCCGTGTCGAACAGCAGGTGTACGAGCGGGGCGGCGACTGGATGAAGAAGCCGCCCAAGGACGACTCCTACCGCACGGTCGCGATCCCGCAATTTTTGACGAGCCTGCTGTCGGCTCACCTGCAGGCCAGCGGGGATGGGCGATGCGCCTGCACGGGGCCGCGCGGCTGCGGCGGTGGTACCTACGTGTTCCTTGCCGAGGACGGCGGGCATGAGCGGAGGTCGAACTATGGGCGGCGCCGGGTCCGGCCTGCCGCCGACGGCCGCCACCCGGACAACAAGGACCGGCCTGGCTATCCGGTGCTGGCCGACGTCGCCGCGGCTCCATGGCCCGGCCTCGTCAGGCGCTCCTGGCCGGCGGCCGTGCCCGGCGCGGGATTCTCCCCTCCACGGCAGCGGGGCTTTTGGAGCTACGACATCGAGCGGCATCACGTGATGTCGTGGCTGCCTCTGATGTCGGGGCTGACGATGCACAGCCTGCGCCACGGCCACCGGGTGTGGTTGGACGAGGACGGCATCCCAGCGGTGGCGATCGAGGAGCGGCTGGGGCACGAGTTGCCGGGCATCATCGGCACCTATTCGCACACCTCGCCGGAGATGGTGCGGCGGATCCTGGATGGTCTCCAGGAGCGCTGGGAGTCCTCGTTGAGAGAGCGGGCCGCACTGTGGGGCGGCCGGTCGGCAGTACCGCTGCTAGACGGGCTGCTGGAGCCGTATCGGGAGAGACCTTTCCAAGATCTGCTCCCAAATCGCTCCCAAAACCAGGTTGGCGATCTTCGTGCGCGCCCTAAAAAGCGGGCCTGAGCTGGGTGGGCACTACTGGGTTCGAACCAGTGACATCTCGCTTGTAAGGCGAGCGCTCTACCGCTGAGCTAAGCGCCCCTGTCGTCCCGTCGGGCAGACGAGACAACACCTTACGCCACCGGAGGGGACTTCAGCACATCAAGCGACCATGTGGCGCCCACGTCGGGGGATCCGGCCGCGCGCCAGCCCAGGAGGGCGGCGCCGAGCATGCCCGCGTTGACGCCGAGGGCGGCCTGGCGGAGGGGCGGGGCGGCGCGGAAGGTCAGGCGCTTCTGGAGGCGCTCGGACAGGGGGTCGGACAGGAGGTGGCCGGCTTCGGCGAGGCCGCCGCCCAGGACGATCGCGGCGGGGTCCAGCAGGAGTGTGTAGGTGGCCAGGGCCAGGGCGAGTGCCTCGACGGCGCCGTTCCACACCTCCGTGGCCACGGGGTCGCCCGAGGCGGTCAGCGCGGCCACCTGTTCGGCGGTGGCGGGTGAGCCCGCCCTGGCGGAGTAGCGGCGGCTCACGGCGGATGCGGAGGCGTAGGTCTCCAGGCAGCCGACCTGGCCGCACGCGCACGGATCTCCGTCGGGGAACACCGGGATGTGGCCGATCTCCCCGCCCCATCCGGCGTTCCCGCCGTACGGCTCGCCGTGCACGACCACGGCGCCCGCGATGCCGGTTCCGATGGGCAGGAACAGGAACTCGGAGATCTCGCGGCCCGCACCGAGAACGCTCTCCGCGAGGCCGCCGGTGCGCACGTCGTGTCCGAGCATGATCGGCGCGTCCAGGGGGACGAGATCCCGGGCCCGGACGTCGCGCCAGCCGATGTTGGCGGAGTAGAGCGCCCTGTCGGCGGTCACCAGGCCGGGTACGGCCAGGCCCACCCCGGCGGGGGCGCCGCCGCCGGCGGTGGCGAGGTGGTCGATGAAGGAACGGATCGTCTGGACGACGGCCGCCGGGCCCTTCTCCCGCGGGGTATCACGGCGCTCGGTGAGAACGATCCCTCCGGAGCGGTCGACGATGCCTCCCTTCATGGAGGTGCCACCGACGTCAAGGGCCACAACGAAGGAGCTCATGCACGCATCCAGCGGTTCGAAGGGGAGGGGCGAGCCTGACCATAGCGCATGGTGATAACACCACATCAGTACATATGCCCATAAATGCGCTTAACGAAGCTTTATGAGCACTAATGAACTCGCCCCAGGACCCGGTTCAGCGCCGCCTCGACGTCGTCCGACAGCTCCTTCGACAGGCTGGGAGTGAGGGGCGCGGCCACCCTCTGGTCGGCCCTCGCGGGCCGTACCGATCCGCAGGAACGGCACTCGATCTCACCGAGTCTGCAGATGAGCGCCACGGAACCGCATTCGGAACACGTGTCGAGGTCGAGGTCGTGCGCGCGCTGGCACTCCGGGCAGACGAGCACCTGGGTCTCCCCGCGCACTCCGCGCTTCCACGGGCTGGCGCCGCGAACCGGGTCGGTCTGCCTGGCCCCGCAGGAGAAGCAGGGCATGATCGCCTCCGATGGGTCGCGGCCCGCGGACGTCTCGTGAACGTCCGCGGGCCCACCGCTTTCAGGAAATCTCAGCGAGCACCTTGCGGTACTCGGCGATGTCACGAGCCTGAGGGATGGGGTTCACGACGCTCCAGCGGACCACGCCCTCGCCGTCGATGACGAAGGTGCCGCGCGTCGCGATGCCCTTCTCCTCATCGAACACACCGTACGCCCGGGCGACCTGCCCGTGCGGCCAGAAGTCGGAGAGCAGCGGGAAATCGTAGCCCTCCTGGTCGGCCCAGGCACGATGGGTGAACATGGAGTCGACCGAGACGGTGATCACCTGGACGTCGTCGGGCGCGGTGGCGACGAACTCGTCGCGGATGGCGCAGAGCTCGCCGTGGCAGACGCTGCTGAACGCGAGAGGGTAGAAGATCAGCACAACCTTTTTGCCCCGGTGGTCCGAAAGCTTGACCGGGGTGCCGTGCTGGTCCTTCAGCTCGAAGTCCGGAGCCGCAGAACCTGTTTCCACCGCCATGTCGAAAGGTCCTTTCATCGGATGATGGGCGAGGCCATCATCCTGCCGTACGGCTCGCCTGAGCCGTACGGCAGGGCGGAACCTTAGCGGCGCGCCTTGGGCGTTACCAGCCTTGTCCCCGACCAGTCGGGGGCGGCGCTGATGCTGCTCGTCTGCGAGAGCCCCGCCGTCGTGGCGTCTTCCCCGATGTCACTCGGCTCCACATGCCCCTCGCGACCGGCCTTGGGAGTGAGCAGCCAGATCTGGCCGCCGTCACTCAGGTTGGTCACCACACCGCTCAGGGCGTCGAACAGATCACCGTCACCGTCGCGCCACCACAGCAGCACGACGTCGACGACGTCCTCGAAGTCTTCATCGACCAGTTCGTTGCCGGTCAGCTCCTCAACGGAGTCGCGCAGATCGTCGTCGGTGTCCTCGTCCCAGCCGACCTCCTGCACCACCTGACCCGGCTTGAGGCCGAGTCGTTCGGCCAGGCCGCGTTCGCCCTGCGCCTGACCCGCGGTCGCGCTCACGTTTGTCCCTCCTGCTTGAATGGCCCCGCAGCTACACGGTGCTCAAAGTGCTTCGGCACAGTCCACACGCTGTGACCCTCGGTCGTCAACGGTCGCCACGGCAACGACTGGGCTACGTATGAATTAGTCCGACAAAAATGACAAACGGACCTGGCGTTCCCGATTGTCGACGTTGAGATCCACCACGGCGATGGACTGCCAGGTGCCCAGCGCGAGCCGCCCGGACAGAACCGGAACGGTGGCGTACGGCGGAACGAGGGCAGGCATGACATGCGACCGTCCATGCCCTCTGGATCCGTGCGCATGTCTCCATCTGTCGTCGGCCGGGAGCAGATCCCCCAGGGCCTCGATCAGGTCGTCGTCGCTGCCCGAGCCGAGCTCGATCAGCGCGACGCCCGCGGTCGCGTGCGGTACGAAGACGTGCAGCAGTCCGTCGCCTCCGCACGACCGGACGAAGCTCTCGCACTCGGGAGTGATGTCGTGAACCCGCTCACGGGACCCGGTCACCACCTCGATCGTCTGAGATCTCACATACCGATCCTACGATCCGCGCTGAGCTGGGACGACGACAGATTCCCCCGATGCCCGCGTCCCCGGGCCGACACGCCGGTCCACGGGCCCCGCGACCCCTACCTCGCGCGCGTCCGTTTGCCCATTCCTCCAAAGACTTCCCGCTTCCTCCCTCCCGGATCCCCGTGAAACCCGGAAGCCCATGTACCCTTTTGGGGAAATTCGTCCTACCATCGGTGGTCTAGGCCACTTATGTACCCCTGCCAGCAGGGACTTCCTGGTTACCGGTCAGTAGAGATGCACTTTCCGGGGTAAGCGACCAGGATGGAAGACGACCTACATCAGACAAAAGTCCATCCTCGGAAGGCGAGACCCAGTGGCTTCCGGACGCCAGCGTTTCTCGGTCATCAGCGACGGCCTACCCAGCCAGCTCCCTGATGTCGACCCCAGCGAGACCCAGGAGTGGCTCGAGTCGCTCGACAACGTCATCAAGACGGAAGGTCGCACTCGCGCCCGATATCTGATGCTTCGCCTACTGGAGCGGGCGCGCGAACATCAGGTCGGGGTTCCCGGCCTGCGCAGCACCGACTACATCAACACCATTCCCCCGGAACGGGAGCCCTGGTTCCCCGGCGACGAGTACGTCGAGCGCAGGATCCGCGCCTACATCCGGTGGAACGCGGCCGTCATGGTCACGCGGGCCAACGCCCGCACCAACGTCGGCGGCCACATCGCCACCTACGCGTCGGCGGCGTCGCTCTACGAGGTGGGCTTCAACCACTTCTTCCGCGGCAAGGACCACGGCGAGTCCGGCGACCAGGTCTTCATCCAGGGCCACGCCGCGCCGGGCATCTACGCCCGCGCCTTCCTCGAGGGCCGCCTCAACGAGGCGCAGCTCGACGCCTTCCGGCAGGAGCGCTCGCACGGCTTCAAGGGCCTGCCCTCCTACCCGCACCCGCGCCTGATGCCGGACTTCTGGGAGTTCCCCACGGTCTCCATGGGCCTGGGCCCGATCGGCGCGATCTACCAGGCCCGGTTCAACCGCTACCTGCTGAACCGGAAGATCAAGGACACCAGCCGCAGCCACGTGTGGTGTTACCTCGGCGACGGCGAGATGGACGAGCCGGAGTCGCTCGGCGCGATCGGCCTGGCCGCCCGCGAGGAGCTGGACAACCTCACCTTCGTCATCAACTGCAACCTGCAGCGTCTCGACGGTCCCGTGCGCGGCAACGGCAAGATCATCCAGGAGCTGGAGTCCTACTTCAGGGGCGCGGGCTGGAACGTCATCAAGGTCGTGTGGGGCCGTGACTGGGACCCGCTGCTGGCCGCCGACGTCGACGGCGTGCTGGTCAACAAGATGAACACCGTCCCCGACGGCCAGTTCCAGACCTACTCCGTCGAGAGCGGCGAGTACATCCGCGAGGACTTCTTCGGCAGCGACCCGCGCCTGCGCAAGATGGTCGAGCACCTGTCGGACGAGGACATCCGCAAGCTGTCGCGCGGCGGTCACGACTACCGCAAGGTCTACGCGGCCTACAAGGCGGCGCGCGAGCACGTCGGCCAGCCGACCGTCATCCTCGCCCAGACCATCAAGGGCTGGACCCTCGGCAAGGACTTCGAGGCGCGCAACGCGACGCACCAGATGAAGAAGATGTCCAAGGCCGACCTGAAGGAGTTCCGCGACCGGCTGTACCTCCCGATCCCGGACTCCGCGCTCGAGGGCGACCTGCCGCCCTACTTCCACCCGGGCGAGAACGACCCCGAGATCCAGTACATGATGGAGCGCCGCGCGGCCCTGGGCGGCTTCCTGCCCAAGCGCGTGGTCCGCGCCAAGCCGATCGCCCTGCCGGGCGACGCGGCCTACGCGCAGCTCAAGAAGGGCTCCGGCAAGCAGAACGTCGCCACGACCATGGCGTTCGTACGGCTGCTCAAGGACCTCATGCGCGACAAGGAGATCGGTCACCGGTTCGTGCCGGTCATCCCGGACGAGGCGCGCACCTTCGGCCTCGACGCGATCTTCCCGACCGCCAAGATCTACTCGCCGCACGGCCAGACCTACGACGCCGTGGACCGCGAGCTGCTGCTGTCCTACAAGGAGTCGACCGAGGGTCAGATCCTGCACGAGGGCATCAGCGAGTCGGGATCGATGGCCTCGACGATCGCCGTCAGCACGTCGTACGCCACGCACGGCGAGCACATGATCCCGATCTACATCTTCTACTCCATGTTCGGCTGGCAGCGCACCGCCGACCAGATGTGGCAGCTCGCCGACCAGATGGGCCGGGGCTTCCTGCTCGGCGCCACCGCCGGCCGCACCACGCTGAACGGCGAGGGCCTGCAGCACGAGGACGGTCACACCCCGCTGACCGCCTCGACGAACCCGGCGGCGGTGTCCTACGACCCGTCGTGGGCCTTCGAGCTGGCCCACATCGTCAAGGACGGCCTGCGGAGGATGTACGGCGAGCGGCCGGAGAACATCTTCTACTACCTGACCGTCTACAACGAGCCCTACACGCAGCCCGCCGAGCCCGCCGGCCTCGACGTGGCGGGGCTGCTCAAGGGCCTGTACCGCTTCGCCCCCGCCCCCGCCACGGCCGGTCCGAAGGCCAACATCCTGGCCTCCGGCGTGGCCGGCCCGTGGGCGATCGAGGCCCAGCGGATGCTGGCCGAGGAGTGGGGCGTGGCGGCCGAGGTCTGGTCGGCGACCTCCTGGACGGAGCTGCGCCGCGAGGCGCTGGCCGTCGAGGAGCACAACCTGCTCAACCCCGACTCCGAGCAGCGCGTGCCGTACGTCACCCAGGCGCTGTCGGCGGCCGAGGGGCCGTTCGTCGGCGTCAGCGACTACATGCGCGCGGTACAGGACCAGATCGCCCAGTGGGTTCCGGGTGACTGGACCTCGCTCGGCACCGACGGCTTCGGCCTGTCGGACACCCGCTCGGCGCTGCGCCGCCACTTCCACGTGGACGCGGCCTCGATCACGCTGGCCGTGCTCACCCAGCTGGTCAAGCGCGGTGAGCTCGACGCGCGGGTGCTGAAGGAGGCCATCGCCAAGTACCACCTGAAGAACGGCGTCACCGAGGCCGGCGGCGTCGAGAGCAACGACACACAGTCCATGGGACTGTGACGATGTGACCACTGCCGGGCGGGTCCTTCTCCTATGGAAGGCCTCGCCCGGTTAGTGTGAAAACGCTTCCCCCGGCGAACAGTCCGATCCGAGGGGGGCGCTTCATGCGAAGAATCCTGACGGCCGTCACCGTGACGACGGTCTTTTCCACCGCCCTGGCCGCCTGCGGCGGCTCCGGCGGGCCCGGCGGCTACGGCGCCGTGGCCGTCACCGAGCCGAGTCCCGTGCCGAGCGCGTCCGGGCCGTCGGCCGTCGGCACCTCACCGGGCGCGGCCATGCCGGACAGGATCGCGTGGGGACCGTGCACCGACATCAAACGCCCGGACGGCGCGACCCCGCGTCCCGACCCTCGCTTCCAGTGCGGGAAGCTGAAGGTCCCGCTGGACTACAGCAAGCCGGACGGCGACTCGCTGGACATGGCGGTGATCCGGATCCAGGCCGCCGAACCCGGCAAACGGCTCGGCTCACTGGTGTTCAACTTCGGCGGCCCCGGCGCGTCGGGCATCGACACCATGGCCCAGTCCTACAAGCTCTTCGGCAGCCTGAACACCCGCTACGACCTGGTCAGCTTCGACCCGCCGGGGGTGGAGCGCACCGCGGGCGTCCGGTGCGGCACCGACCGGGAGATGGACAAGTACCTCGCCATGGACACCCAGGCGACGAACCCGGCCGAACGGGCCGAGCAGAACAGGACGATCAAGAACTTCGCCGACGCCTGTGAGCGGACCTCCGGCAAGGTCCTTCCGTACATCGGCACGGTCAACGCCGCCCGCAGCATGGACCGGCTCCGCGAGGCGCTGGGCGACAAGCAGCTCAACTACTTCGGCATCTCGTACGGCACGCAGCTCGGCGCGGTCTACGCGACCCTGTTCCCCAAGAAGGTGCACCGCTTCATGCTGGACGGGCCGCTGGACCCGAGCGCCACGCTGGAGCAGCGCTCGCTGGCCCAGACGACCGCCTTCCAGCACTCCTACGACTCCTTCCTGAAGGACTGCATCAAGGGTCCCGGGGAGTGCGAGGTCGGCGCGGACGTATCCCTGGCGAACAAGCACGTCGATACCTTCCTCGACGACCTGAGGATCAATCCGCTGCCGGTCGGCGACCGCAAGCTCACCCAGGGCCTGGCCGTGACCGGCATCGCCGCCGCGCTGTACTCGGATCTGACCTGGCCGCTGCTGGAGCAGGGGCTGAGCCGGGCCTTCAAGGGAGACGGCCGGATCCTGCTGTATCTGGCCGACGCCTACAACGCGCGCATGCCCGACGGGTCCTACGCGACCATCATGAGCAGCTTCCCTGCCATCACCTGCGTGGACACCGCCGAGCGGCCGACCCGTCAGGAGCTGGACAAGACCGAGGCGGCCTCCGTGAAGATCTCTCCGCTGTTCGGCGGCATAGGCATGGGCTCCATCTGCGCGGTGTGGCCGGTGCCCGGCAGCAACGAGGCCAGGAAGATCGACGCCACGGGCTCGGCCCCGATCGTGGTCATCGGCGGCACGGGCGACCCGGCCACGCCGTACGAGTGGGCGCCGAGGCTGACGTCGCAGCTCAAGACCGGTGTGCTGGTCACCTACAAGGGCGAGGGCCACGGCGCCTACCTGTCCGGCGACGCGTGCGTCAAGAAGATGACGGACGGCTACCTGCTCGACGGCAAGGTGCCCGCGAACGGCACCGTCTGCCCCTCGCCGTGATCGCGGCGCCCGCGCGGGAGACCCTCACGGCTGAGCTGTTCGAGACTGTCACGAACCGCAGCGCCCGCGCCCGCGCGGGAGACCCGGCGGCGGGCCGCGCCGTCACCGGCAGTGCTCCAGGCGGGGCGTCCCGGTCTCGGAGCGGAAGTCGACCCGGCCGAAGTGCCTGGAGAGCAGCCGCTTCAGGGTCCCGTCCTCGTACATGGAGCCGATGGCCTCGTTGATCGCCCGGCAGGCCACGGGGTCGCCGCGTCTGAGCGCCACGCCGTACCGCTCGGAGGTGAGCCGGAGCCCGGCGATCTTGAGTCCGGCTCCGGGCAGGCGGGCGCCGAACCCGGCCAGCACCAGGTCGTCGCCGGGCAGGGCGTCGGCGGTGCCGTCGGCCACCCGGGTCGCGCACCTGGACATGTCCTCCTCCTCCAGGGGGACGAAGCCGACGCCCCTGTCGCGGATCATCGCGGCGGTGGTCAGGCCGGGCGAGACGCAGACGGTCCTGCCGTTCAGATGCCTCAGCTTGGAGATCCTCGCGCCCTGCCGGACGAGCACGTCGCGGTGGGCGACGTAGTACGGCCCGGCGAACGCGACCCGCTCGCGAGAGGCGTCGTCGATCGAGAAGTTGGCGATCACCAGGTCCACCTCGCCCCGCTCGACCGCCGTCTCCCGGTCGCCGAGGCGGACGGGCACGAACCTGACCCCGCCCTCGGGCACCCCCAGGGCGCGCGCGACGTACTCGGCGACGTCGGCCTCGAACCCGCGCGGGGGTCTGCCCAGGGAGACCCCGGGCAGCCCGTCGCGGTAGCCCACCCTGATCACGTGCTTGGCCCTGATCCGGTCGAGCAGGGCCGACCCCGTGGAGGGCGTCGGGGTGGGAGTCGGCGTCGGGCTCGGGGAGACGGCCCGCGGCGAGGAGGACGCGGCGCCCCTGCTCGGCAGCGGGGCGAACTGGACGACCAGGAAGGCCGCCGCGGCCACGCCGAGGACCACGAGCCCGGCGGCCAGGGCCCGGCGCCGTCGGACGGGAGCGGGCCGCCCCGGCCGGGTCAGGTCGATCGTGGCGGCCTGGACGCCTTCGGCGAGTTCCTCCGCCGAGGCCTCGGCCTCGTCCGCCGGGTGACCCAGCAGCCGTTTCAGCACCTCGTCGGCCGTCGGTCTGAGCGCCTGGTCCTTGCTCAGGCAGAGCCCGACGATCTCACGCAGACCGCCGGGAAGCGCGCTCAGGTCGGCCTCCTGGTTGATGACGCGGTTGAGGGTCGCCACGATCGTGTCCCCGGCGAAGGGCGCCCTGCCCGTCGCGGTGAAGATCATGGTCGACCCCCAGGCGAACACGTCGGCGGGGAAGCCGACGTCCTCGTCGGAGATCTGCTCGGGGGCCATGTAGGCGGGGGTTCCGACCGCGCGGGTGGTGATCGTCCCGCTCTCGTCGATGATCTTGGCGATGCCGAAGTCGACGACCCGGGGACCGTCCGCGGCCAGCAGTACGTTGTCCGGCTTGAAGTCGCGGTGCGCGATCCCCGCCCGGTGGATCGCGGTCAGCGCGGTGATCGTGCCGATCGCCAGCCGTTCGAGCTTCTCCCCCGACAGCGGGCCCTCGCGCTCCACGACATGGCGCAGTGACGGCCCGTCGATCAGCTCGCTCGCGATGTACGGCGTCTCGCCGTCGAGGTCGGCGCCGAGCACCCGGGCGGTGCAGAAGGCCGCCACCCTCCCGGCCGCGGCGAGCTCCCGCGCGAAGCGGGAGCGCGCGTGGTCCTCCCCGGTGAAGCGCACGTGCAGCAGCTTGACCGCGGCGCGTTCCCCGTCCTCGGACTCCCCGAGGTAGACGACCCCCTGACCGCCCTCCCCCAGCCTGCCCTTGAGCGTGTAATCCCCCAGCCGCGGTGGATCCCCTGGCCGCAGCGGTCTGATTTCCGGCATTGCCGACCCCTCGTATACGGCCCCCTTACCCGGAGATTACACATCCGGACGGTGTAGATCACCGCTTTCCCGCGGACCGACCATCAATCGAGACGAAGGCAGAGTTGGATGATCATCCAACTGTCCAACGGCGGGCTAGGATGGGGCCGTGAAGGCGCAGGCGAACTGATGCGGGAGCCCTGGCACCCCGCGGCGGAGGACATCAAGCTGGCCGAGGTCATGCACGCGCTGGCGGATCCGGTACGCCTGGAGATCCTGTCACGCCTGGCCGAGAGCGACGGGGAGAACTGCGGAGACATCGGCAGCGGCATCGACGTGCACAAGTCCACGATGTCGCACCACTACCGGGTGCTCCGCGAGGCCGGGATCACGCTGACCACGATGGAGGGAAGGTCCCGGCTGGTCAGGTTGCGCCGGGACGACCTGAACGCGCGCTTCCCCGGCCTGCTCGACGCGGTGCTGAACGCGCTGCGCTGAGCCCCCGGCCTCGCACCGGTCGCCCGCCGCCACCCACCGGCCGTCGCGGTCCCTGCCGGCCGTCGCGGTCCCGGTCGGCCGCGCCCGGTGGGATCCGGGCCGTTCAGCCGGCGACCGGCGCCGGGAGCCCGGCGGCCCCGGCGATCCGCTCCGCCGAGCGGGACACGAGGTCAAGGGCCCCGCGCGTGTCCACGCCGACCAGGCGCCCCTCCCGCTTCACGACGCGGCCCGCGACGAGCACGGTGTCCACGTTGGCCGGGCCCGCGGCGGTCACCACGGCGCCGATCGGATCGTGCACGGGCGCGAGGCCGAGGTCGCCGGCGCGGAGCATGACGATGTCCGCCTGCCCGCCGGGCCGCAGCGACCCGACCAGATCGTCCATGCCGAGGGCCGCCGCCCCCTCGGCGGTGGCCATCCGCAGTACCTCGGCCGCGGTGAGCGATCCGCCCCCGGCCCGCTCGGCGGCGAACGCGGCGCGCATGAGGGCGAACATGTCGCCGGGCGTGTCGGTCACCGTGTCGACGCCGAGTCCCGTCGTGATCCCGAACGCGCGGAACCTGCCGGTCTCCGGACGCCCGTGCCCCATCTGGGACTCGACCGCCGGGGCGACCGAGGCGGTGCCGCCGCTGTCGGCGACGAGCCTCATCGCCTCGTCGGTGAAGCCGTTGCCGTGCACGAACATCACGTCGGGCCCGAGGAGCCCGTGGCGGTGCAGCCGTTCGACGGCTCCGGTGCCGGTCGCGTGCAGGCTGATCCGGAGGCCGAGCTCGCGGGCCAGCCGCCAGTCGGCCTCGGCCGCCTCGACCGAGCCGTAGACCGGGCCCCAGGCCGCCAGGGCCGGGGTCACCAGGCCGGAGGGGCCCGGTGAGGCGATCCGCCGTACCTCGTCCTCGCGGCGGGAGTCGTCGCCGGGCCCCGGGTGGGCGTAGGCGAAGACGGCGCGGATCCCCGACTCGCGCAGGGCGTCGAGCGCGGCGTCGGTGTGGGCGGGGGTGAGCTGGATGTGGGACCAGTCGCAGAGGGTGGTGATCCCGGAGTCGAGCGCCTCCAGCGCGCCCCACAGGTTGGCCGCGTAAACGTCCTCCGCCCGGAAGACGGGGGTGAGCCTGCCCAGAACGAGGTCGAGGTAGTCCCCCAGGGTCGCGTCGGCCGCGACGGAGCGCAGGACGCCCTGCCAGACGTGCCGGTGGGTGTCCACGAAGCCGGGCAGCACGATCCGGCCGGTCGCGTCGAGGATCTCGGCGTCTCCGGCGTCGAGCCCGCGCCCCACGGCGGCGATCGTCCCGTCCTCGACGAGGACATCCGTTCCGATCATGACGCGCGGCTCAGGATCGGTGTCGATCACGGTCCCGTTGGCGATGAGCATGCGCACGGCAAATCTCTCCGTTCAGAAAGCAATTCAAAAAGCTTTTCCAAAAGCTATCAGGCGGGAGAGCTATCCTCAATCCCATGGCACGGGGAGACACCGCGGGACGGGACCACGTCGACGAGATGATGGAGGGGTGGCGGGCGGAGCTGCCCGAGGCCGCCACCGTCCAGCTGGAGATCGTCAAACGTGCCGGGCGGCTGAAGGCCCTCATCGAGGAGGTCACGCAGTCCGTGCTCGGTGAGTACGGACTGACCTACGCCGAGTTCGACGTCCTGGCGACGCTGCGCAGGGCCGGCAGCCCCTACCGTCTCAAGCCCAGCCTGCTCGCCGCCCGCTCCTCGCTGACCACCGGGGGCACGAGCAACATCCTGCAGCGGCTCACCACCGCCGGTCTCGTCGAGCGCGAGCCCGATCCCGCGGACGGCAGGAGCTCCTGGGTCCGCCTGACCCCGCTGGGCGCCCGGCGGGCCGAGGAGCTCGCCCTGGCCACCACCGAGGCTCACCGGGACCTGCTCGCGGACGTCCCCGAGGACACCTCCCTGGCCCTGGCGGGACTGCTGCGCGAGGTGCTGCTCGCGCTCGGGGACCGGGCGGGCGGCTCCCGCCGGGGCTGAGCGCGCCCGCGCCGCCGGGAGGCGTGGCGCTCCGGGCGGACGGCGGAGCGACCGGCGACAGCGCACTCCCACGGCGACCGGCGGCGGCCCGCGGCCGGACTCCCGGCGGGGAGGCTCTCAGCCGGAGCCGGGATCTCCGGGGAACAGGCCGGGGAGCCTCGCGGAGAACTCCCCGGGCGGATGCTCCGGCGAGCTCTCCCCGGTCTCCTCGGCCCGGCGGATGCGATCGAGCCTGAAGACGCGCACGTCCCGCCTGAGCCTGCACATTCCGACGAGATACCAGTGACCGCCCTGGCCGCCCACGAAGACCGTCGGCTCCACCTCGCGCAGGGTCCTGCGGCCCTTGCGGTCCTCGTACTCGATCCGCAGCACCCGCCGGTGCAGCAGCGACCGCTCGATCACCTTCGCCACCCGGGGGTACGGCTCGGGCTCGGCGGCCGCCCGGGACCGTCCGGCGAACTCCCCGCTCCCGGCTTCCCCGGGCTCCCCCTCGACCGGCGGCATCGCGGCCACCAGCTTGCGCAGGGCGCTACGGGCGTGGGCGTCGCGCGGGCCGTCCTCCGAGCCGCCGAGCACGACGGCGACCGCCGCCGCCTCGGCCGGGGTGAGGCCGAGCGGCAGCGGGGGCACGCTCTCGTCGAGGACGTAGCCGCCGCCCCCGCCCGGCTCGGCGCGGATCGGCACCCCGCATCCCCGCAGGGCGGATATGTCCCGCTCGACCGTGCGGGCGCTCACCCCGAGCCCGGCGGCCAGCTCGCGGACGGAGCGGGCCCCGGGAGCGGCGGCGCGAAGCCCGTCGACCAGGGCGTACAGCCGATCGATACGGTTCACACTTGCGACGTTACGCGCCGATACCGACAGTCTGGAGGCGCAATCATCCCCGGTCAGCAGTTGAACCGACAAAACAGCATCGATACCCTGTGGCGACACATCTCATTGGAGCTCGATGGCCGCAAGTCCGAAACACCCGCTGGCCGCCGGACAGAGCGTCGGCCACCAGCCCGCCAAGCCCTCGGGTTCCAAGGCGTCGAAGGTCATCACGCTCACGGGGATAGGTGTCGTCTCGCTGCTCCTCATCGCCTACTGCTCGGCGCAGGACGACTACGAGGAGGTCGGCGCCGAGTGCGTCGACGTCAACAGCTACCAGGAGGACGGCTCCTACACGATCGTCGACGACGACTACTGCGACGACTCCGGCAGCCACTACCACGGGTCCCACGGGGCCTACGGGTGGTACTACGGCGGCACGAGGTCGGGAAGCAGGATCGGGCACGGCACCACGGTGCGTCCCTCGGACGTCCAGATCGTGACCCGCAAGGGCACGGTCATCCAGCGTGGCGGCTTCGGGAGCCACTGGGGCGGCGGGAGCTGACCTCCGGCAGATGAGACGTGAGACCTCGCTCCCCCGCGACGGCTGGGAGGGCATCATCGAGGGCCAGGGCCTGGCCTACCACCGCACCGCCCATCCGCAGGGCCTCGGCCGCCCCTACTGGGACGAGAGCGTGCAGTACGTCTTCTCCATGGACGAGGTGCTCCGCCTCGAGGAGCAGGTGGAGGAGCTGCACCGGATGTGCCTGCACGTGGTCGAGCACGTCGTCGAGCACGACCGCTACGCCGACTTCGCCGTGCCCGCCTGGGCCGCGCCGGAGATCGCCGCCTCCTGGAGGCGCGGCGACCCCCACCTGTTCGGCCGTTTCGACCTGCGCTACGACGGGACCGGCCCCGCCAAGCTGCTGGAGTACAACGCCGACACCCCGACCAGCCTGCTGGAGAGCTCGGTCGTGCAGTGGTTCTGGCTGCGCGACCGTCATCCGGACGACGACCAGTGGAACTCCATCCACGAGCGGCTGATCGACCGGTGGCGGAAGATAGCGGCCGGGCTGCCGACCGGGCCCGCGCACTTCGCCTGGACCAGGATGGACGAGACCGGCGAGGAGGCGATGACGATCGCCTACCTCCAGGAGACCGCCGACCAGGCCGGGCTGAACACGATCGCCGTGGCCATGGAGGACATCGGCTGGGACGGCCTCAACCTGCGCTTCGTCGACATGGAACGCCGGGTGATCCGCTCGCTGTGCAAGCTGTACCCGTGGGAGTGGGCGGTCGCCGACCCGTTCGGCGCCCATGCGGTGCGCCAGCAGGTCTCCAGCACCTGGATCGAACCGCTGTGGAAGATGCTGCTGTCCAACAAGGCGCTGCTCGCGCTGCTCTGGGAGCTGTATCCCGGCCATCCGAACCTGCTGCCCGCCTATCTCGACGGGCCGCGTGGGATGTCCTCCTACATCGTCAAACCGCTGCTCGGCCGGGAGGGCGCGAGCATGCGGATCGTCACCCCCGGCGACCACGTCGAGACCCCGGGCGACTACGGCGCCGAAGGACACGTCTACCAGGAGTTCCAGGCGCTGCCGGTCTTCGACGGCTGGCGTCCCGTGCTCGGCGCCTGGGTCGTCCACGACGAGGCGGCCGGGGTCGGCATCCGCGAGACCTCGGGGTTCGTCACCGACGACACGTCGTCCTTCGTCCCGCACCGCATCGAACTCTGAGCCCTTTCCCGAAGAGAGAACAGCCATGATCCCCACCCCCCAGGCAGCGCCGACCGTGACGGGCGCGGACACGATCTCGCTCGCCGAGACCCTCGGCCGCGGCGCCCTCGCCATCGCCTCCTACGCCGCGCTCGGCGTGATCCTGATGATCATCGGCTTCTACGTGATCGACATGGCCATCCCGGGCAAGCTCAGCCGGCTGATCAAGGTCGACCGCAACCCCAACGCCACCATGCTCACCGGCTCCGGGCTGGCCGCCGTCGGGCTGATCGTCGCGGCCTCCATCTGGTCCTCCGGCGGGGCGCTGCACGAGGGCCTGCTGGCGACCGCGGCCTTCGGGCTGGTGGGCATCGCCGTACAGACCGTGGCGATGGTCGCATTCGACAAGGTGGTGGGGATCTCGGTCCGCGAACTGGTCAAGGAGTCCGACCTGCAGCCGGGCACGCGGCTGCTCGCGGTCACCCACGTGGTCATCGGTCTGATCACCGCCGTCGCCGTCATCTGAGCCCGCCCGATCGGATCGGCGGCTGGCGCATCTCGTCCGACCTGGCACTCTTAGTGAGGTGAGGGAACGGAGCGAGCGAGCCAGCAGACACAACGACGTCGCGGTCGAGGCCGGGGAGGGAGGGCTCGGCTCCGACCGGATACGGCAGGACACCACGCGCAGGCTGGAGCGGGCCATGGGCGCGCTGGGGACCGCCGCCATGGCCAGGATGGACGACCGGCTGATGTGGTTCCGCGCCCTGTCGGCCGAGGACCGGTCCTGGGTCGGCCTGGTGGCCCAGGCGGGGATCGCCGCGTTCGTCGAGTGGTTCCAGCACGCCGGCCGGGGGCGCCGGACTCCCAGCATCGAGTTCTTCGGCACCGCGCCCCGGGAGCTGAAGCGCTCCATCTCGCTGCAGCAGACGGTGGACATCGTCCGAATCGTGGTCGAGGTGGTCGAGGCGCAGACCGGGGAACTGGCCGCGCCCGGCGGGGAGGACCAGCTCCAGCAGGCGATGCTGCGCTACACCCGCGACGTGGCCTTCGCCGCCGCCCAGGTCTACGCGCGGGAGGCCGAGGCGCGCGGCGCCTGGGACGCGCGCCTCGAGGCGCTCATCGTGGACGCGCTGGTCCGGGGCGAGGTCGACGACGGCCTGCACTCCTGGGCCGCCGCGCTCGGCTGGACCTCCTCCCCCATCGTGGTGCTGGCGGGGCAGACTCCCGACGACGACCCGCAGGCGGTGATCGACGGGCTGCGCGACCGGGGGCGCCGTTCCGGGCTCGACATGCTGGCCGGGGTCCAGGGCGGGCGGCTGATCGTGATCGTGGGCGGCGCCGACAGCGTCAGCGCCGCGGCCAAGCACGTGGTGCCGCGCTTCGGCCCGGGTCCCATCGTGATCGGGCCCGAGGTGAACGACCTGCAGGCGGCCGCGAGCTCGGCGCGGGCGGCGATAGCCGGGCTGCGCGCCGCCGCCGGGTGGCCCGACGCGCCCAGGCCCGTCCACGCCGAGGACCTGCTGGCCGAGAGGGCCATCGACGGCGACGCCGACGCCAGGAGCCAGCTGATCGAGAGCGTCTACGTGCCGCTGGCGGGCACGCCGCTGCTCGACACGCTGGCGACCTATCTGGAGCAGGGCACGTCCTTGGAGGCCACCGCCCGGTTACTGTTCGTGCACCCCAACACGGTTCGCTACCGGCTCCGCAAGATCACCGAACTGACGGGCTACCAGCCGACCGAGGGGCGTTCGGCCTTCACCCTGCAGGTGGGTCTCATCCTCGGCCGCCTGGCGGAGACATCCACGACGTAGTCGGCCCCGCGAAACCTCACCGAAACCTAAGCTGTAGGATTCCTACAAGATTTTACTCACAAACTTCGTCAGGATCCCTAGCCATGTAGTGAACTTCTACAGGGCACGCTGGGGTTCGTGCTCGTACTCGTCGCGCCGGGCCAAGGCGCCCAGACTCCAGGTTTCCTGACCCCGTGGCTCGAGATACCGGGTCTGGCGGACCGTCTGTCCGCATGGTCCGATCTGGTGGGACTCGACCTGATCTCCTACGGCACCACCGCCGACGCGGACGAGATCCGCGACACCGCGGTGGCGCAGCCACTGCTCGTAGCCACCGGCCTGGCCGTCGCCGAGATCCTCGGGGTCTCCCCCGACGTCGTCGCCGGGCACAGCGTCGGGGAGCTGACCGCCGCGGCCCTGGCCGGAGTGGTGACCGCCGAGCAGGCCCTGACCCTCGTGCGCGAGCGCGGCCTGGCCATGGCCGAGGCCGCCGCGGTCACCGAGACCGGCATGCTCGCCGTTCTCGGCGGCGACGAGGAGGAGGTGCTCTCCTACATCGGCAAGCACGGCCTCACCCCCGCCAACGTCAACGGCGCGGGGCAGATCGTGGCCGGCGGCACCCTCGCGCAGCTCGAGGAGTTCAAGACCGATCCTCCCCCGAGGGCCAGGCTGATCGCGCTGTCGGTCGCGGGCGCCTTCCACACCGTGCACATGGCTCCGGCGGTCGACCGGCTGCGCGCGGCCGCCTCGGCCATCACGCCGGGCGCCCCGGCCGTCACGCTGCTGTCCAACTCCGACGGCGCCGCGGTCGCCGACGGCGCCGAGTTCGTCGACCGCCTGGTCAGGCAGGTCGCCAACCCGGTCCGCTGGGACGCCTGCATGGCGACGATGGCCGGCCTGGGAGTCACCACCATGATCGAGCTGACTCCCGGCGGCACCCTGACCGGCCTGGCCAAGCGCGCACTGCGCGGGGTCAAGACGGTCGCCCTGAAGACCCCCGACGACCTCGACACCGCCCGGGAGGCCGTCAAGTGAGAGTGCAGCAGGGCGCCCCCGGCGCGCGGATCCTGGCCTTCGGCCACTACCAGCCGTCCAACGTGGTCACCAACGACGACCTGTCGGCGACCATGGAGACCAACGACGAGTGGATCCAGAGCCGGGTCGGCATCAAAGAACGCCGGATCGCCCCGGCCACCGAGTCCGAGATCGACCTGGCCGTCCAGGCCGGTGGCAAGGCCCTCGCCGCGAGCGGCCTGTCGGTCTCCGACATCGACCTGGTGATCGTCGCCACCTGCACGCTCGAGACCCAGATCCCCAACGCCGCCGCCCGGGTGGCCACCCGCCTCGGCATCGACGCCCCCGGCGCGTTCGACGTGAACACCGCCTGCTCCGGCTTCTGCTACGCCCTGGCCGTCGCCAACGACGCCGTCCGCGCGGGTTCGGCCACCAACGTGCTGGTCATCGGCACCGAGAAGCTCTCCCAGTGGATCGACTGGACCGACCGGGCCACCGCCGTGATCTTCGCCGACGGCGCGGGCGCCGCGGTGGTCGGCCCCTCCGACACCCCGGGAATCGGCCCGGTGGTGTGGGGCAGCGCGGGCGACAAGTCCGAGGCGATCATGATCAAGGATCGCGACTCCTTCCTGAGCCAGGAGGGCCAGACGGTGTTCCGCTGGGCCACCACGGCGCTCCACCCGGTGGCCAGGGAGATCTGCGAGCGGGCCGGGGTCGACCCCGCGGACCTGGCGGCCTTCGTGCCCCACCAGGCCAACCTGCGCATCATCGAGGCCATCGCGCGCAAGATCGGCGCCAACAACGCCGTCATCGCCCGGGACATCGTGCTGGCGGGCAACACCTCCGCCGCCTCGGTCCCTCTGGCCCTGTCCCGGATGATCGAACGCGGTGAGGTCCAGTCGGGCGGGCTCGCCCTGCTGCTGGGCTTCGGCGCGGGCCTGACCTACGCCGGTCAGGTCATCGAGATCCCCTAGAACTTGTACGGCCCAGCCGTGCAACACCCAAAGAACACCGATCTGTCACCCTATTCAAGGAGAACCTCGACATGGCCCTGACCGAGCAGGAGATCCTCGCCGGCATCGGCAAGATCATCAACGAGATCACCGGGATCCCGGCTTCCGAGGTCAGCCCGGAGAAGAGCTTCGTGGACGACCTCGACATCGACTCGCTGTCGATGGTCGAGATCGCCGTCGCCGCCCAGGACGAGTTCGGCGTCGAGATCCCCGACGAGCAGCTCAAGCACCTCAAGACCGTCAAGGACGTCATCAACTTCATCCAGAACTGAAAAGTCCTCTGGGAACCAACCGGTTTTGACCCGCGATTCACAAGGAGCGCAAGAACGTGAACACAGACCAGGTACGTGTCGTCGTCACCGGGCTCGGCGCGACCACGCCCCTCGGTGGGGACGTCGCCTCGACCTGGTCGGCGCTCCTCGCCGGTCAGTCCGGGGTCCGCAACCTCACCGAGGACTGGGTCGACTCCGTCCCGGTGAAGTTCGCCGCCGTGGCCGCCGTGGACCCGACCGAGGTGCTGCCCCGGCCGGAATCACGGCGGCTGGACCGGGCCGAGCAGTTCGCCCTGGTCGCCGCCCGTGAGGCCTGGGCGCACGCCGCGATCGACAAGGTCGATCCGGAGCGCCTGGGCGTGGTCGTGGGCAGCGGGATCGGTGGCATCACCACGATCCTGGCCGCCTACGACACCTTCAAGGAGAGGGGCTGGCAGCGGCTCTCGCCGTTCACCGTGCCGATGCTGATGCCCAACGGCTCCGCCGGCTGGATCGGCATCGAGGTCGGCGCCCGCGCCGGCGTGCACGCCACCGTGAGCGCCTGCGCCACCGGCGCCGAGTCGATCGGCTACGCCATCGAGATGATCCGCTCCGGCCGGGCCGACGTGGTCGTCGCGGGCGGTACCGAGGCGGCCATCCACCCGCTGAACATCGGCTCCTTCGCCGCCATGCGCGCGATGTCCACCCGCAACGACGAGCCCCAGCTCGCCTCCAGGCCGTGGGACAAGGCCCGCGACGGGTTCGTGCTGGGCGAGGGCGCAGGCATCGTGGTGCTGGAGTCCGAGGAGCACGCCCTCGCGCGTGGCGCCAAGATCTACGCGGTGGCCGCGGGCGTCGGTTACTCGGCGGACGCCCACCACATCGCCCAGCCCGAGCCGACCGGCGCCGGGGTCATCCTGGCCATGCGCCGCGCCCTGGAGAACTCCGGCCTCACCGGAGCCGACATCAAGCACGTCAACGCGCACTCCACCTCCACGCCCGCGGGCGACGTGGTGGAGACGCTCGCGATCAACGAGGTCATCGGCGCTCACCCGCTGGTCACCAGCACCAAGTCGATGACCGGTCACCTGCTCGGTGGCGCGGGCGGCATCGAGTCGGTCTTCACCATCCTCGCGCTGCACGAGCGGATCGCACCGGCCACGATCAACATCGACGAGCTCGACGACAGCGTCGAGGTGGACATCGTGCGCGACAAGCCGCGCGCGCTGCCCGACGGCCAGATCGCCGCGATCAACAACTCCTTCGGGTTCGGCGGGCACGACGTCGCCGTCGCCTTCACCAGCGTCTGACGGGAACCCCGCGATGACCGTGCTCGACGATGGGGTGGTGACCGGTGTCTCCGACGGGGAGGACACCGATCCCCGAGACCCCCAGGTGCGTCTCGCGTCCCTCCTCGACGAGGGCTCGGTCCGGCTGATCTCTCCCGTGGACCGCAGCGGCGTGCTCTCCGCGACGGGCCGCGTGGAGGGCGTGCCGGTCGTGGCGTTCGTCAGCGACGCCCGCGTCCAGGGCGGCGCCATGGGCGGCGAGGGCTGCGAGCACATCGTGCACGCCTACGACGTCGCGGTCCGCGAGCGGATCCCGATCATCGGCGTGTGGCACTCCGGCGGCGCCCGGCTCGCCGAGGGCGTGGAGTCGCTGCACGCCGTCGGCCGCGTCTTCGCCGCGATGACCCGGGCCTCCGGCACGGTCCCGCAGCTCTCGGTGGTGGTCGGCCCCGCGGCCGGCGGCGCCGCGTACGGCCCGGCGCTGACCGACGTCGTGATCCTGGCCGACGAGGGCCGCATCTTCGTCACCGGCCCCGACGTGGTCCGCAGCGTCACCGGCGAGCAGATCGACATGGCCGGGCTCGGCGGCCCCGAGCCGCACAGCAGGCGCAGCGGCGTCGTCCACGTGGTCACCAAGACCGAGAGCGACGCCTACGTCCAGGCCCGGCGCCTGACGGTGCTCCTCGGCCACCAGGGCCGGATCCGCGCCGAGGTCGAGGAGATCGACTTCTCCGGCCTGCTGCCGGAGAACGCCCGCCGCGCATACGACGTGAAGCCGCTGGTCGCGGGCCTGCTCGATGAGCCGGGCGTCGAGTTGCACGCCAAGTGGGCGCCCAACGTCGTCACCACGCTGGGCCGGCTCGGCGGCCGGACCGTCGGTGTGATCGCCAACAACCCGATACGGCTGGCCGGCTGCCTGGATTCCGCCTCGGCGGAGAAGGCGGCGCGGTTCGTCCGTATGTGCGATGCCTTCGGGGTGCCGCTGGTCGTGCTGGTCGACGTGCCCGGCTACCTGCCGGGCGTCGGCCAGGAGCACGGCGGGGTGGTCCGCCGCGGCGCCAAGCTCCTGCACGCCTTCGCCGAGGCCTCGGTGCCGAGGGTCACCCTGGTGACCCGCAAGGCGTACGGCGGCGCCTACGTCGCGATGAACTCCCGCTCGCTGGGCGCCACCAGGGTCTTCGGCTGGCCGACCGCCCAGATCGCGGTCATGGGCGCGGTCGCCGCCGTCCGCGTCCTCAAGCGCCGTGAGCTGGCCGCCGCGCCGGAGGAGGAGCGCGCGGCCCTGGAGGCCAGGCTCGCCGAGGAGCACGAGATCCTCGCCGGCGGTCTCCAGCGCGCCATGGAGCTCGGCGTGGTCGACGAGGTCATCAGGCCCGAGGAGACCCGTGGGGCGATCGCCAGGGTCCTGGCCCAGGCCACCCCGGCCCGCGGCGCCCACGGCAACATCCCGCTCTGAACCGTTCCACGACGCCCCCGTACGGCCCCGCCGTACGGGGGCGTCGTGCTCTTCCGTGACGGCCTCCCGCGACGGCCGCGCCCCTCCGGCGGCGGCCCGGACCCGGACACCCGCCCCGGCGGCCGGTCACCGAACGTGACCGCCGCCGTCTCCGCCCCGGGATCCCCCGCCCGCGGGACGGCGCCCTGAGCCCGCCGTACGGAGGCCGGGACCCCGGCCCGATCTTTCCCCGGCGGGAGACGGCGCGCGGCGGCTCACGACGGCACAGGGAGGCGCACAGCGGCACACGAGGGGACGACAGGGCACGGACCGGCCGTGCCCGCCGTCACACGGCGGCGTGCAGCCAGCGGACCGGCGCGCCCTCGCCCGCGTAGCGGAAGGACTCCAGCTCGGCGTCCCACTGCCTGCCGAGCATGCGGTCCAGTTCCTCCTCCAGCACCACCCGGCCCTGCCGTGCCATCAGCATGGCCGAGCGCAGCCGGTCCTCGGGGATCAGGATGTCGCCCGTGGCCCCGATCACCGCCGTGAAGGCGCCCAGTGACGGAGTGTAGGCGTGCCGTGATCCGTCGACACCCGGTGAGGCGTCCTCGGTGACCTCGAAGCGGATCCGCTGCCAGCCCATCAGGGATGAGGTGATGGCCGCCGCGATCCCCTGCCGGCCCTCCCACTCGGCCTGTGCGCGCACGTGACCGGGCGCGGCAGGCTGTGGCGTCCAGGTCAGGTCTACGGGGACGCCAAGGACACCTGCGACCGCCCATTCGATATGCGGGCACAGCGCAGGCTGAGCTGAGTGGACGTAAAGCACGCCACGAGCAGACACCGGACCTCCCGTTTCGTACGAGGTGCGCCTTCCCCAACGGCCTCGCCAGGATGATCACAAGTGACTGAAGGAGAGACTACCGTCGGTCGCGACGCGGCACCAGAGGAGGGTCATACCGAGATGTTGCGACGCGCGGGCGCGACTACGGCATCCTCTGAAAGGAAGACACCCATCGACCTGGCGATCACCCCTGGAGTGCCGGATGGACGCCGATATCAAAAGGGTAGAGCCCGTCACCGGAGCGCCCGCGCTCATCAGGCCCGGCCAGCTGCTCACCGACGCCTCCGGCGCGGCCGCCGCCGCCCGGTGGACCGCCGCCGCGGCCGAGGCCGGCGGGGTCTTCCGCATACGGCTCTCTCCCGGGGTCGACGTCTGCGACCTGGTGACCGCACTGCGCGACCGGGGGCACGCCGCCTCCCCCAACCACGTGCTGGCGGGCCAGCCGCTCTTCTTCGGGGGTCCCGCCTCCCGTCCCTTCCCCGCCGATCCTCCGCCCGCCCCCGAGGCGGGTGAGCCCGGCGGCGAGACGGTGACCGTGGCGGTGGCCGACACCGGCCTGAGCGCGCACCCCTGGTGGCGGGAGCGCCCCTGGTTCGAGGAGCAGCGGCACGAGGCCGCGGAAACACCCGACTCGGACGGCGACGGCCTGCTGGACGCCCAGGCCGGGCACGGCACCTTCGTCACCGGCCTGATCCTGCGGGCGGCCCCGGCCGCGTGGATCCGCCCGCTGCGGGTGCTGGACGGCAGCGGCGTCGGGGACGAGGCGGGACTGCTGCGCGTCCTGGGCAGGCTCGGGAACGATCCACCCGGGGTGCTCAACCTCTCCCTCGGCGGCCACACCTTCGACGACCGGCCCTCACCGCTGGTCGAGGCCGCGCTGGCCGGTCTGACCGGCACCGCCGTGGTGGCCTGCGCCGGGAACACGGCCTCGGCGCGCCCGTTCTGGCCCGCCGCGCTGCCCGGGGTCGTCGCCGTCGGCGCGCTGGACGCGGCGGAGGAGAGCAGGGCGCCGTTCTCCGCCTACGGCCCCTGGGTGGACGCCTGTGCCCGGGGCGAATGGCCGGCGAGCGCCTTCCTCCATCACGGAGCGTTCCAGGGCTACGCGCGGTGGAGCGGGACCTCCTTCGCCGCCGCCGCGGTCAGCGGGGCGATCGCGGCGGCGGCGCGGAGCCTGCCCCCGAAGGAGGCCGTGGCGCGCGTTCTCGATCCGCTGAGGACCCGGCAAATTCCCGATCTGGGGGTTGTCGTGCCCACGCCGAGGTAAAGTCTCACCCAAAGTCTTCGCGCGAACACCCAGGGTGTTCGACGTGATCTCGGAGGCGCCGGTGAGTGACCAGCAGACGATCGACGCCGCACTGGCGGGAGACCAGGCGGCGTGGGACGCGCTGGTCACCCGGTTCTCCGGTCGTCTCTGGGCGGTGGCACGCGCCCACGGCCTGAGCGCCGCGGACGCGGCCGACGCGGTGCAGGGGACGTGGCTGAGGCTGGTCGAGAGCCTGCACACCGTTCGCGATCCCGAGCGGATCGGCGCATGGCTGCTCACCACGCTCAGACGCGAAGCCTCCCTCCTGAGCAGGCGCACCCGGGGCGAACGGCTCGTCGCGGATCCGGCCGACGACGAGCACGCCGCCTCCGGCCGGGCACCGGCCGGGCAGGTCCATCCCGATCCGGCACTGACCGTGCTCTCCGCAGACGAGGGCCGCCGGTTGTGGCAGGCCGTCGAGGCGATGCACGAACCCTGCCGTTCGCTGCTCCTGCTGATGGCCACGGCGCCCGACGCGGGAGTCCACCAGCTGGCCGGACGGCTGGGCATGCCCAGCGGCAGTTACGGTCCCACCCGGGGCCGCTGCCTGAACCGGCTACGCATCATGCTCACCGCCCAGGAGGCGAAACCGTGACCCGACGCCCACCCGCGATCGACGACGAGTCCCTGGTCGCCGCGCTCCGCCTGACGGCGGGCAGGGACCCCGTGCCCGCCCACGTCTCCGCCTCGGCCAGGGCGGCCTTCGGCCTGCGGCTGCCCGGCGCCTCGACGGCCCTGCCGGTGGCCGTGCCCGCCCCGCTTGGCGTCCGGTCGGCGGAGGAGGGACGGCTGTTGCGCTTCACGGCCGCCGAGCTCACGGTGGAGCTGGAGATCACCTCGGTGGACGGCCTGGTCGACCTGGCGGGGCAGGTGTCGCCTCTCCCCGAGGCGGGCACGACGGTCGAGGTCCGCACGCCGCACCTCACCCAGTCGCGCGAGGTCTCGGCGACGGGCCAGTTCGCCGTCACCGGGCTGCCTCCCGGCTGGTTCAGCGTGGTGTGCAGGCGGCCCGAGGAGTGCCCGGTCGTCACCAGCTGGACCCGGATCCGCCCGTAGGTGGGCCGCCACGACGCGATAGCCGCCGCGGAGCGCGCGCTGGAGCTGTCGGGCAGCGACCCGGCGCGGGCCAGGGCCGCGGCACACGCGGTGCTGCGTTCGGCGGCGACGGCGGGAGAGGCCGCGGCGATCGCCCACCGGGCGCTGGCGGTGGCCGCCAGGGAGCTGGGGGACCTGCCGCTGGCCGAGGAGCACCTGCACCGGGCGGTGAGCATCGCGCTGTCCGCCGGTCTGCCGCGCAGGGCGGCGCAGGCGCGCCTTTCGCTGGTCCACGTCAGCGCCGAGCTCGGCCGCCCCCGGCAGGCCCTGGCCGTCGCCGAGGCCGCCGAGCCCCATCTCAGCCCGGTCGAGGTGGCCAAGCTCGGCGTCCACCGGGCCGTGGCCCTGGTCAGGCTGGGCCGCTACGCCGAGGCCGCCGACCACTGCGACCGCGCGGTCGGTCTCCTCGGAGACGACACCAGGTTCCTGGCCGGGGCGATGCTGAACCGTGGGCTGGCCCGGGTGTTCCTCGGCGAGTTCGACACCGCGGAGGCCGATCTGACCCGGTGCGCGGAGCTGGCCGCGGAGGCGGGGCTGGACCACGTGCTCGTGCTCGCCGAGGGGAACCTGCCCTTCCTGGCCGCGCGGCGCGGAGACCTGCCCGCCGCGTTCTCGGCCTACCGGCGGGCCGAGAGCAGCCTGTTCGGCTATCCGGAGCGGCTGGCGGCGATGCGCTGCGACCTGGCCGAGGCGCTGATCGCGGCCCATCTGCCCGGCGAGGCGCGGACGCTGCTCGACCTGGCGGTGCCGGAACTGGCCGCGGCGGGCGCGGAGGTGGCTCTGGCCGAGGCCCGTCTCCTGCTGGCCAGGGCCGAGTTGCGCGCCGGAGACCCCCACCGCGCCGGGCAGAGCGCGCGGCGGGCCGCCGCGGACCTCGCGGCGCAGGGCCGTACCGCCCTGGTGCCGCTCGCCACCGAGATCCTCCTGCGGGCCCGGCTGGCGCTCGGCCCCCCGGACGGCGGGCTGCTGGCCGGGATGCTGTCGTGCGCCGACGCCCTCGGCGGCGCGGGGCATCGGGAGGTCTCGGCGGCGCTCAGGCTCACCGCGGCCGAGACCGCGCTGCGGATCGGCGACCGGGAGAGCGCCCGAGACCAGCTCACCCGCCTCACCCGCCTCACCCGCCTCGGCCCCGGGACGGTCTCCCGTCACGCCACGGCGCTCCTGCGGGAGCTGGCGGGAGACCGGCGCGGAGCCTTCGCGGCCGTGCGGGCGGGACTGGCCGAGGCCGGCGCGAAGGCGGCGGGGGTCGGCGACCCGGCGGTGCGCGCCCACGCCGTCAGGACCGGTGAGCCGCTGGCCGGGTTCGGCCTGGCCCTGGCCCTGCGGACCGGACGGGCCAGGACGCTCCTGGCCTGGGCCGAGCGGTGGCGGTCGGTCGTGGGAGGCGCGGCGCGGCCCGTCGCCCCCGGGGTGGACGAGCTCAGGGCCGCGCTCGGCGACGCGGTCCTGGTGGAGTTCGCCCGGCACGACGACGAGCTGGTCGCCGTCGCGGTCACCCCGGAGCGCGTCCTGCTGCGCCGCCTGGGCTCCTTCACCGCCGCCGCGGAGGCCACGGTCCGGCTCAGGTACGGCCTGCGCCGGGCGCACCTGCGCGACGGGAGGAGACCCGGCGTGGCCGGGGAGGCGTCGCTGCTGGAACGGCTGCTCTTCGGCCCGCTGCTCGGCCGTCTCGGCGACCGGCCCCTGGTCGTCGTGCCGACCGGGGCGCTGCACACCCTGCCCTGGCCCGTCCTGCCGATGAACACCGGGCGTCAGGTCTCGGTGGCCTCGGGGGCCGCCGCCTGGCTCGCCGGGCGGCGGGCGCGGACCACGCGGAACGGGAGGGTCGTGGCGGTGACCGGTCCCGGACTGCGGTGCGCGGAGGCCGAGGCGGACATGGTCGGCGACCTCCATCCGGGGACGGAACGGGTCGCGGCGCTGCGCCCCGCGGTGATCGCGGCGCTGGAGCGGGCCGAGGTGGCGCATCTGGCCGCGCACGGGACGTTCTGCCCGCGCAGCCCGCTGCTGTCGGGCATCGACCTCGACGACGGCCGGTTGATGGCCTACGACCTGCTGCGGTTGCGCACCCCGCCCCGGCTGGTCGTGCTGTCGGCGTGTGAGGCGGGCATGGCGCACGCCCCGGCGGACGGGGCGCCGCTGGGACTGGCGGGCACCTTCCTGTCACTGGGCACGCAGTGCGTGGTGGCCAGCCTGGTGCCGGTGCGCGACGAGGAGACCCTGACGCTCATGACGGTCTTCCACGAGCTGCTGGCCACCGGCCACTCCCCCGCCGAGGCGCTCGCCACGGCGAGCGTCAAGACGGAAGTGGCCGGTTTCGTCTGCTTCGGCTACGGCGGCCCGCCCGTGGACCCGCCCACGGCGACGGACGGCACGGAGCCGGTCGCCCGGTGATCCGGTGGGCCGCCGGTACGGTGGCCGGCGGTCAGCCGGTCGCGACGGGCCTCGCGGGGTCGGCGACCCAGTTGGACCAGGAACCGACGTAGAGGGCGCTCTGGATGCCGGCCACCTCCAGGGCGAGCGCCTCGTGGGCCGCCGTCACCCCGGAGCCGCAGTAGACGCCGACCCGCACGCCGGGAACGGCGCCGAGGGTGTTGAAGCGTTCGCGCAGGAAGTCGGGCAGGTGGAAGCGCCCGGCCGGATCGACGTTCTCGCTCGTCGGAGCGCTGATCGCGCCGGGGATGTGCCCGGCCACGGGGTCGATCGGCTCGACCTCTCCCCGGTAGCGCTCGGCGGCGCGGGCGTCCAGGAGCACCCCGTCGGCGGCGAGCTCCTGAGCCTGCCCGGCGTCGAGCACGGGCATCCCGTCCGGGCGCGCGACGAAGTCGCCGGGCGCCGCGGCCCGCTCCTCGCCCTCGGCGACGGGCAGGCCCGCCGAGATCCACGCGCGCAGCCCGCCGTCCAGGACCCGGACGTCGGAGTGGCCGAAGTAACGCAGCGTCCACCAGGCCCGCGCGGCGGCGGTCGAGTCGGCCTCGTCGTAGACCACCACGGTGCGGGAGCCGGAGACGCCCAGGCGGCGCATCGCGTCCTGGAAGGCGCCGGGCGCGGGCAGCGGATGGCGGCCCAGCGGTCCCGCCGGGGCTGCGAGGTCGGCGTTCAGGTCGCAGAAGACGGCGCCGGGGACGTGTCCTTCGCGGTAGGACTCGGCCCCGGGCGGGCCGCCGAGCTTCCAGCGCACGTCCAGGATCGCCGGCCCGGCCAGCTCGGCCAGCTCGGACGGAGTGATCAGCGGGCTCATCGGGTGCTTACCTCCAACAGAGGAACATGCTGCTCGGCGGCGGTCAGGGAACCGTGCGCACCGACGAACGACGACTCGACCGGCTCGGCGACCGAGGCGACGATCGCGCAGTCGGTGTGGGGCACCGCGAGGACGTCGCCGATCCTGGGCAGCCAGCCGGACCGCACGCGCGGCCCGAACCAGCCCGACTCGACGGCCTCCTCCCGGGAGACGACCCACGCCTTGCCCGCGAGGACGCCGCGCCAGGTGTCGAGGACGGCCCCGGCCGCGCCCGGGGCGGTGTAGACGTGACGGGCCCGGCCGTCCCCGCCGAGCAGGGCGACGCCCTCGCGCAGCGCGGCGGCCCAGTCGGCGGCGTCGTCCACGTCGATCCGCTCGGTGATGTTGACCATGCCGTGGTCGGCGGTGACGTACATGGCCGACCCGGGCGGGAGCGTGCCGGCCAGACGCTCGGCCAGCCCGTCGACGACGGCGAGCTGTTCGAGCCACTCCGGGGAGCCCCAGCCGAAACGGTGACCGGCGGCGTCGAGGTCGCCGTAGTAGACCGTCACGTGGGCGCGGGGCTCGGCCAGCGCCGCGCGCACCCCCTCGACCCGGTCGTCGAGCGTGTCGGCGCCGACGAAGCCGACGCCCCGGTAGACGGCCCGGTTGAACGGCGTCGGCCCGAACGCGGACGGGGCGACGTAGCTCACGGGGATCCCGGCCGCCGCGGCGCGCTCGAAGACCGTCGGGGTCGGCTGCCACTCGTCGGGCGGGATCAGCGGGCCCGAGGCGGTCCAGCGCAGGCAGTTGAGCAGGTATCCGGCGCCGGGCACGGCGAGCCGGTAGCCGAGCATGCCGTGCTCTCCCGGGGCCAGGCCGGTGCCCAGCGTGCCGAGGCTGGTCGCCGTGGTGGCCGGAAAACCCGCGGTGAGCACCCTGCCCGGCCTGGCGGACAGGAAGGGGGCCGTCTCCGGGTGGGCGCGCAGCAGCTCGGCGCCCAGGCCGTCGACGAGGAACAGCAGGACACGCCCGGCGGGTTCGAGGCCCAGCGGGTTGCCCGTTCCCCCGCCCGTGCTCCCCGTCCCGTCCGTCTTCATTCCCAGCACGGCCAGGAGCGAGGAAGACAGGTCGGCCAGCGAGGCCTCGCCGTACGCGGGGATCAGCGGGGCGGTCATGAGGCGTCGCGGGCGGTGGCCTCCGACAGTGCCTTGGCGAAGGCCAGCACGTGGGAGACGGCTTCGGGGCCGTCCGCCGCCTCGCTCACCCGCAGGGAGAGGTCGTCGGCCGTGATGGCGCCGGTGTATCCGTGGTCGGCCTCGCAGTTCTCGTCGCCGCAGGTGGCCGGCTCCAGGTCGACGTGGGAGATGGCGCCCCAGCCGATCGTGAGCGTGACCTCGGTCGGCGGAACGCCCGGCACGTAGGAGGCGGGGTCGGGGACGACCCGGGTGACGGCGACCGACTGGATCCTGCTCAGGCGCACGGCCTCGGTGGTCGTGGACGCGTGCGAGACCGAGACCCCCTCGACCGGCGAGTGCTCGTCGGTGTGGCAGACGAGCAGGCGGGTCGGGGAGAGCACCAGCACGGTGACGTGCCTGCGCACTTCCATGGCCGGGTCGAAGGTGGCCTCGTGGTGCACCACATAGGCGTTCACCTGCTCCTTGCCCAGTGCGGAGTCGACCGCGTCGGCGACCAGGTCGGGATAGTAGCCGCTGCGATCGATGGCGTCACGCAGGCCGGCGGCCGAGAGTCGGGTTTCCCTCATGGGTCCATCCTGCCCTGTCCGGGGCAGCGCTTTCGCCTGGAGCGCACGAGGTTCGGCCCTCGGCGAAAAATACGCTCCCGACCAAATGCGACTGCTTTGAAGGTTTAAGTGGCCAATTTGCAAATTTGCCGTAATTACGATTGATCGGTCCCCCGCCGAGGCCGCACCGGTCCGTCCGGAGGAGATTCGACCGGGACGGCGCCGAGACGGCGCGGCCCCGCGTCGACCCTGGGTCCCTGCATGCTGCTCAGCACCGCGCGCGCCCCCAGCACGATCACCTCGGACTCTCCCACCAGCACCGGATCGAGGTCCAGCCTGGCCACCTCGGGGAGATCGTCCGCCAGCCGCCCGACCCGGACCAGCAGCTCCCGCAACGCCTCGACCGCGACCGGCGGGTAGCCGTACTCGCCGAAGAGCAGCGGGGCCGCGTGCGGCGCCCTGACCAGCGTCGCCGCGTCCTCGCGGGTCAGCGGGGCGAGGCGGTAGGCCTTGTCCCGCAGCAGGCGCGCGGTGACCTCGCCCAGCCCGAACGAGACGACCGCGCCGAACGCGGAGTCCTCGATGACGCTGACCACGGTCGGCACCGCGGGCTGCGGGGCCATCCGCTGTACGGCGAGCACCGCGTCCCGGCCGAGCTGCTCCTTCAGGCCCGAGAACGCCTCGCGCACTCCGTCGGGCCCCGCCAGCCCGAGCCGGACCGTCCCCGCGCGCTTGGCCGCCTCCGGGTCGGCCGCCTTCAGCACGACCGGCCAGCCCAGCCGCTCGGCGACCGCCACGGCCTCCTCGGGGGAGTGCACCACCTCGGCGGACCAGACGGTCAGCCCGTAGCAGGCGAGCAGCTCGGCGGGGTCGATCTCGACCCTGCTCTCCACCCGGTCCTCCAGGCCCGCCTCCCGCAGCCTCGCCAGCACCAGCCGCCGCGCCCCGGAGGTGTCGACGCCCTCGATCTCCTCGGGCTGGCCCGCGGGCCGCTGCCGCCAGCGCGCGTGCCGTACCACGTGGGCCAGCGCGCGGACCGCCTCCTCGGGCGCGGCGTAGGAGGGGATCGACCCCCGCCCGGGGACGGCGCCGGTCCGCAGGCCGCGCGGCACGCCGATCTTCCCCTCGAACGTGGCCAGCACGGGCTTGCCGCAGTCGTGCGAGACCCTCAGCAGCTCGGCGGCGACCTCCTCGGCAGGGCCGGGGATCGGCGGCATGTAGATGACGACCACCGCGTCCACGTCCGGGATCACCGACGTCAGGGCCGCGCCGAACTCCACCGCGCCCGCCCGCGCGCCCAGGTTGACCGGAGGCCTGGGGTCGAGCCCGGCCTGCACGCAGGCGTCGACCGCGAGCAGCGCCAGCGCGTCGGAGTTGCTGACCAGGCCGACCCTCGGCCCGGTGGGCAGCGGCTGGTAGGCCAGCAGCTGCGCCACGTCGAACTGCTGCATCAGGTCGTCGACCCGGATCACCCCCGCCTGCTCGAACAGCGAGCTCAGCGCGGTGTCGGGCAGGCCGAGGACGGGCGCGGCGTGGCCGGTGGGCACCCCCTGGGTGGTGCCGCCGCTCTTGACCACCACGATCGGCTTGCGCCGGGAGATCCGCCGCGCGAGGCGGGCGAACTTGCGGGGGTTTCCCAGCGACTCCAGATAGAGCAGGATCACGTCGGTCCTCGGGTCCTCCTCCCAGTACTGCAGGAGGTCGTTGCCCGAGACGTCGGCGCGGTTGCCCGCGGAGACGAACGAGGAGATGCCCATGCCTCGCTGGGCGACCCGCTGCAGCAGCGCGGTGCCCAGGGCGCCCGACTGGCTGAAGAAGCCGACCCTGCCCTGTCCCGGGATGGTCGCGGCCAGCGTGGCGTTCAGCCGGACCGCCGAGTCGGTGTTGGCGACCCCGAGGCAGTTGGGGCCGACGACGCGCAGGCCGTACGCGCGGGCGATGCGGACCATCTCGTCCTGCCTGGCCCGCCCCTCGGGACCGGTCTCGCCGAACCCGGAGGAGACCACGATGAGCCCGCGCACCCCCTTCTCCGCGCACTCCTTCACCACCTCGATCACCCCGTCCGCGGGTACGGCCAGCACCGCGAGGTCCACCTCGCCGTCGATGGCCGTCACGCTGGGGTAGGCCCGAACCCCGGCCACGGCCCGCGCCTCGCGGTGCACCGGGTAGACGGGGCCGGTGAAGTCGGCGGCGAGCAGGTTGCGCAGCACGGTCTGGCCGACGCCGCCCGGCTCCCGGCCCGCGCCGACGACCGCGACCGAGCCGGGCGACAGCAGCCGCTCGATCGAGCGGGACTCGGCCCGGTGCTCGCGGGAGGCCGTGACCTCCTGGGAGGTCTCGGTCGGGGTGAGGTCGAGGGTCATCCGGACCACGCCGTCGGCGAACCGGCTCTGCGCGGTGTAGCCCACCTGCTTGAGCACGGCCATCATCTTGCGGTTGGCGGGCAGCACGTCGGCGACGAAGCGGGTGATGCCCCGCTCCCGGGCCGTCTCGGCCAGGTGCTCCAGCAGCACCGAGGCGACCCCGCGTCCCTGGTGGGCGTCCTCGACCAGGAAGGCCACCTCGGCCTCCCCCGGCTCGATCCGGTCGTAGCGGATCACCGCCACCATCTCCGTGCCGATCAGCGCGATCAGCGCGACGCGGTCGACGTAGTCGACGTTGGTGAAGCGGGTGATCTCCCGCTCGGAGAGGCGGGGCCGGGGACCGAAGAAGCGGAAGTAGATCGACTCCTCGGAGAGCCTGGAGTAGAAGGAACGCAACCGGTCGGCGTCGGCCGGCCGGATCGGGCGTACGTGAGCGGTGCCGCCGTCCGACAGGACGACGTCCGCCTCCCAGTGAGCGGGATACTGAGCAGCCTCCACAGTCCCGAGAGTAGACGGCAATCACATATCTCCGGCCGACCGGGCAGATTAGGGCAGGTTAACGCAACGCTTGTGCATCGACTGTGGCGCGCTGTCCGGTCCGGACCCCATACGCTGGCCGGAAGCTGTTAAGTTTTTCGCGGCTAGAGGTACGTCAGCATCGAAGGCAGCAAGGTGGTGACATCATGACGCGGGTGGTCGTGGTGGGCGATCTCATGACCGACGCGGTCGCGAGGGCCCGCTACCCATTGGCCAGGGCCAGCGACACACCGGCGATCGTCACCATGCACGGCGGCGGTTCGGGGGCGAACATCGCCTCCTGGCTGGCGGTCGAGGGCGCCGAGGTGGCCTTCATCGGCCGGCGCGGTGCCGACATCACCGGGCGTAACCGCGACATGGAGCTGATGGGCTACGGCGTCGACGCGCGTCTCGTCATGGACCCCGAACGGCCCACCGGCACCTGCGTGGTGCTCGTCACCCACAAGGGCGAGCGCACCATGCTGTCCGACCCGGGGGCGAACGCCGCCCTGTCCCCGGAGGACCTGCCCCGCGACCTGTTCGTCCAGGGCGGTCACCTGCACCTTTCCGGCTACACCCTCATCAACGAGGGTTCCCGCGAGGCGGGCCTGGCCGCGCTGGAGCTGGCCCGCCGTGCCGGCATGTCCGTCTCGGTCGACTGCTCCTCCTCCGCCCCCCTGGAGCGGACCGGGGCCGAGCCGTTCCTGGAGTGGACCCAGAACGCCAAGCTGCTGTTCGCCAACGCCGACCAGGCCAAGGTCCTGACGGGCCGGGATGACCCGGCGGCCGCCGCCAAGGTGCTGACCGCCTGGTTCCCGCAGGTCGTCGTCAAGCTCAACGACAAGGGCGCGCTGTGGTACACCAACAGCCACGCCGAGCCGGTCAAGGCGCCCGCCGAGACCGTGGAGCGCGTGGTCGACGGCACCGGCGCCGGTGACGCGTTCACCGCGGGCTTCCTGCCCGCCTGGCTGGAGGGCAAGCCCCCCGCTGACGCCCTCGCCTCCGGCTGCCGCCTGGCCGCCAAGGCCATCGCCCACCTGGGCGCCCGCCCCCGGCTCTGACCCGCCGGGGGTGCCCGCCCTCCTCCCGCCGACGCCTCTCGGCTCCCTTCGGGCCCTCTCGCCCCGTCAGCGGCCGAGGCCGTCCAGATAGCCGAGCACCGCCCGGGAGTCACCGGCGGGCGCGATCAGCCCCACGTGGCCGTCGGGCCGGACCAGCACCAGCGCGCCGGTCGTCCCGTAGGCCGACCGGGCGTGTCCCCGGTCGTCGAGCAGCCCCTCCGGTCCCGCCCCCACCGGGCAGGCCCGTACGGCGTCGCCGCGCGCCGCGGCCACCTCCCGCAGTGCTCCGGCCGTGTCCGCGCCGAAACCGAGCAGGGTGAAGTGCGGCCCGGCGAACACCTCGAACAGGCGCACCGGGGCGCCGGTGCGGGCGTCCCGGCAGGGCGCGTCCGGGGCGCGGTCACCGGCCCGGAGCCGGCCGTCGTACCCGTCCGGCTGCCGGGACAGCGAGCTCCACCGGTATCCCAGGTCCAGGTTGGTCGTCTCCCGGGTGACCACCACGTCCAGGCCGCCGCCCGGCTCCCTGATCGCCTCCATGGCCGCGCGCAGGCGGTCTGAGGTGATGTCCAGCGTCCAGGCGGCGACGGGCAGGCGCTCCTCCTCGTAGGTGTCGAGCAGGCCGGCCCCCGCCTGGCCGGTCACGACCAGCGCGAGCTTCCAGCCGAGGTTGAAGGCGTCCTGGATGCCGGTGCTCATGCCCAGCCCGCCGGCGATGGGGTGGACGTGCGCGGCGTCGCCCGCCAGCAGGACGCGTCCCACCCGGTAACGGTCGACCATGCGCACGTTGACCCGGTAGGTCGACAGCCAGGTGGCGTTGGCCAGGCGGACGCCGGGGACCCGGGTGTACCGGTCGAAGAGCCGCTGGAAGCTCTCCAGCGACGGCTCGACGAGACCGCCCCCGGCGTCCCGCTCGGGGGTGGCCTGGAACTGCCACGAGGACGTGCCGGGCATCGGGCACAGCAGCACGCCGCCGTCCTCGTCGAACCACTGGTGCCAGTAGCCGCGGTCCAGCCCGTCCGCCTCGACGTCGCCGCAGACCATCACCTGCGTCCGGTCGGTCTCGCCGTCGAAGCTCAGGCCCAGCGCCTTGCGGACGCCGCTGTGCCCTCCGTCGCAGCCCACCAGGTAGGACGCCGCGACGTGTCCGCCGCCGGCGAGCGTGGCGACGACCCCGTCGCCGTCCTGTTCGAACCCCGTCAGCTCGGTGCCCGTCTCGACGCCGACGCCGTACTCGGCCAGGCGGTCCCGCAGGATCTCCTCCACCCGCCACTGCGGGATGAGCCACCCCCGGTCGTAGGGGGCGCCGGGAGCCGGGACGGATCCCTCGTGGGGGTCGGTGTCGGTGATCGGCCGGCCGTCCCGGTACTTGCGCATGGGCAGCGGCGCGACGCCGGAGGCGAGGATCGCCTCGACGACGCCCAGGTCCGCCAGGATCTCAAGGCTGCGGGGGTTGGGCCCCTTGGCGCGCGAGCCGGCCGTGGACCCGGGTGCCCTGTCGATGATCCGTACGGCGACGCCGCGCCTGGCGAGGTCACAGGCCAGGGTCAGCCCGGTCGGTCCGGCTCCCACGATCAGCACATCGGTCATGCTCGTCTCCTCGTCTCCGTGGACGTCTCGTGTCCGGCCACCACAAAAACGCAACCAGGTTAAAAAAGCAACTGAGTAAGAAAAGAGGCTCGGTTGTGCAAGGTGATACGGTGAACGGCGTGGACGAGCGGACAGGGTTGCGAGCACGCAAAAAGGAGCGGACACACCAGGCCATCTCGGATGCCGCGATCTCACTGTTCCTGACCCACGGTTTCGACCGGGTCTCGGTGGCCGACATCGCCGCGGCGGCCGAGGTCTCCAAGCCGACGCTGTTTCGCTACTTTCCGAGCAAGGAAGACCTGGTGCTGCACCGGATCGCCGACCACCAGGGGGAGTGGGCCCGTGTCGTGCGCGGCCGCGCCCCCGGTGAGCCGCCGCTGACCGCGCTGCGCCGCCACTTCCTGACCGGGCTGCGCGAGCGGGAGCCCGTCACCGGCCTCAACGACCATCCCGCGGTGCTGAGCTTCCACAACCTGGTGTACTCCACCCCGGCCCTGCTGACGAGCGTCGTGCGCTACCTCGCGCGGGACGAGGAGGCCCTGGCCGAGGCCCTGCGCGAGGCGACGGCCGCCGGGCCGCACGACCTGCTCCCGCGGCTGGCCGCCGCCCAGCTCGTCGCCGTCCACCAGGTGCTCTCCCGCGAGAACTGGCGCAAGCTCGTGGCCGGGCGCACCGCGGACGAGGTCCACCCCGAGGCCGTCGCGGACGCGGAACGGGCGTTCGCCCTGCTCGGCGCGGGCATGGCCGGATCCGCCGCCTGACACAGCGGCCCGGTCCTCACGCCCCGCACCGCGGCCTGGTCCTCACTCCTGACACCGCTGCCCGGTCCTCACTCCTGACCGGCCGGCCCCGGCCCTCCTCGCCGGAGCCGGAGCCGGAGCCAGGTGACCAGGCGGGTGTCCGGATCGGCCAGGTCGAGACCTCCGGCGGCGAGCCTGCGGATCCGGTAGCGGAGCGTGTTGGGGTGCACGCCCAGACGCCGGGCGGCGGCGCGGACGTCCCCGTGGCACTCGATCCACGCCAGCGCGGAGTCCGCGACGTCGCCCGACGCCGGATCCTCCTCGTGCAGGAGCAGGCCGGGATGGTCGTCGAGAAGGGAGCCCACCTCGATGAGCGTCGCCGCCGCGCGGACATCGTCGATCGTGGCCACGGCCGTGCCCGAGCCCCGCAGCGCGGCCAGGACCAGATCCGCCTGGCGACGGGAGCGCGGCAGATCGTCCGCGCTCCCCCGGCCGCCGACGGCCACCACCGGGCGGCGGCGCGGGCTGAGCCTCCGGGTGAGGTCGGAGGCGATCTCCCTGAGCACGGCGAGGTCCGGCGTGGGCATCAGGCAGTAGACGGTGTCGTCGCGCAGCACGCACGCGGCCGAGCGCCGGTAGGCGTCGAAGTAGGTCGCGACGCCGTCGAGGAGGTGCTCACCCGATGGACCGTTCCCATCGGCCGTCTCGGCCACGGCCAGCACCGCGATCCCCGAGTCCGGATCGAGGCCGAGGCGGCGGCAGGCGGCCCGCGGGTTCGTGCCGTCCAGGGCCTGCCCGACCAGCTCGCCGCGGCGCTCGCGGTCGACGCTCCTGGCCGTTCGCGCCCGCAGCAGGTGGACGGCCGCCAGCCGGGCGAACTCCTCGACGAGCACCAGCCTGTCGTCGGGGAGCTGGTCCCGCCCCTCCAGGACCCACAGCATGCCGAGCGGCTCAAGGCCGTTGCGGATGCCCGCGCCCACCCGCCAGATCGTGTACTCGGCGGTGTCGTACGGCGCGTTGGTGAGGAAGCGCAGCGCGCGGCCGGTGGTCAGCAGCAGCCGCCGTGTCTCCCGCGGGGCGTTCCTGGCGGGCACGACCCTGTGCATGATGACGTCCCGCTGCAGGTCGTCGTTGACCTGGCCGGGCACGGCCGAGTAGGCGAGCAGCCGCCACTGCGTGTCCACGATCCCCACCGGCCGGTCGAGCGTCTCGGCGATGACGTTGACCAGCGCGTTCAGGTCGCCGACCGAGACGCTGCCGAGGTCGCGGCCGGGCACCGCGACGCTGCCGAGGTCACGGCCGGGCACCGCGACCAGGTTCTCGCCCAGCGGGACCGTGTCCTCGACCAGGGTGTGCAGGTGGCTCCAGGACATCGCCGACTCCAGCGCGACCAGGGCGACCCCCGCCTCGGCCGCGGCCTCGGCCAGCGGCGCGGCGCTCGCCGCGTCGGACCGGAGTACGGCCGCCGCCGCACCGCCGAGCCCGCGGAGCACCCGGGCGGCGCCGGGCGTCCCCGCGGTCAGCCCGACCAGCAGCACCATCGACCCGGGGCGGGGCGGCGCGCCGCTCAGCGGATCGTGGATCGCGGGCCCGGAGACCGGGATCTCGGTCCCGCGCGGCGCGGCGACGACCGTCACGTAGCCGGCCCCGATCCGCTCGACCACCTGGGCGAGTGATGGTTCGAGGTATTCGACCTGGTTCATCCGTGAAGTATCGGCCAAAGGCCGTAACGATTCCTCATCCGATCGGACAAGGAATTACGGCTGGTCTTCACCCAAGGTTGGCGCATGAACAATTCCTGGGGATCGGTGCGGATCCACCGGGACGCGTACGGCATGCCGCTCCTCGACGCGTCCAGCGAACCCGCCGCCTACTACGGGCTCGGCTACGCGCAGGCCGAGGACGACCTGCACGGTGTGCTCAGGCAGTACCTGCTGGTCCGCGGCGAGCTCGGCGACCCGGAGCGGGACGCCGTCCACCGGCGCTGGCAGGTGCTGGAGGAGGCCCGGCGCGGCTTCGACGCCCTCCCCGCCGGGCTGCGCGTCTGCTACGAGGCCTTCGTCGCCGGGATCGGCGCCTGGATGGACGAGCATCCCGAGCGCGTCCCCGCCTGGGCGCCGCCGCTGGAGCCCGCCCTGCCGATCGGCGTCAACCGCGCGGTCATGCTGTTCTGGATCATCACCGACGGCGTCGAGGCGCTCCGCGCGTCCGGTGCGCTCTCGGCCGCCCCGGCCTCGGAGAAGGACGTCGGCTACGCCCCTCTCGGCTCCAACGCCTGGGTGATCCGGCCGTGGCGGACCGCGACCGGTGAGACGATCGTGGTCAGCGACCCGCACCTGCCCTTCGGCGGCGCCTTCGCCATGTACGAGGCGGTCGTCAAGGCCGGTGACCTGCACTACACCGGGTTCGGCTTCCTCGGAGCCATGCTGCCCCCGCTGGCCCACAACCGGACCTGCGCCTGGGGCCTGACCACCGGGGGACCGCGGGTCGCGGACGCCTACCGGATCGCCGTGGACGGCGACGTCTACCTGTACGACGGCGAGCCCAGGAAGGTCCTGCGGCACGACGGCCACGAGTACGTCGTCCACAACGGGGTGGTCGCGCCCGTCCTGGCCAGGGACGACGAGGCGGTCTACGTGGTGTGCACGCCGTACATGGGGCTGGCCGGGGAGACCGAGCAGCAGTTCATGGCCATGGTGCGCGCCCGTGACGTCGCCGAGCTGCGCGCGGCGTTCGAGGCGTGCGCGTTCCCGCCCCAGAACGTGCTGGCCGCCGACGCCGCGGGCGACTGTTTCTACCTGCGCGCGGGGCGGGTGCCGGTCAGGTCCTCCGGCGAGGGCGGCGTACTGGACGGCAACACCTCCGCCACCTCCTGGCTCGGCGTCCGCCCGGCGTCCGACCTGGTCCAGATCGGCAATCCCGCCTCCGGATACCTGCAGAACTGCAACACCGCCCCCGACACGGTCACGCCCGATCCGGCCCTGGCGCCGCAACGGTGGCATCCGGACGTCTTCAACGACGAGCCGGGCCGTGACACGAGCCGGGGAAGACGCCTCGCCGAGCTGCTGCCCCGCGCCTTCGCCGTCGATGTCCCCGAGGCGACCGCGTGGGCGCTGGACGACCGGTGGCCGGACACCGCGACCTGGCAGGCGAGGCTCCTGGCCGCCGCGTCCGCGGAGCCCGGCCGGATCCGCGGCTGGCCGGGCGGGCACAGACGGCTCCTGCACCGGCTGCTCGCCTTCGACGGCCGCGCCCGCCCGGAGTCGGCGGACGCGACGGCCTGGATCTCGTGGCGGACGCGGATCTCCGGCGACGACCTCCTGGACGCCGTCGAACAGGCCGCGCGGGCCGTGCCCGACGGGGTCTACGAAACCTACGGGGAGGGGCACGAGCTCCTGCCGGGCGTGCCGGGCCGCGGCGGCGCGCTGGACCTCGACGTGTCCCTGCGGTCGACCTACTACGCGGAGGGCACGGCCTTCGCCGGAGGTCCCTGCCTGAGGATCGTCGCGCTGAGCGGGTATGGCATGCGCTCGTGGAGCGTGTCCATGCCCGGCCAGGCCGCGCTGTACAGCCGCGGCGAGGTCAAGCCGATCGTCTTCGATCCGTCATGAGGTTCTATCCCGTGATCGCGGTCGGCATGCTGGCGATCACCGACGCGTTCGTGAACCAGGCGCTCAACGTGCTCGCGCCGGACATCACCGGATCGCTCGGCGTCTCCACCGGCGCGCTCACCTCCCTGCTCGCGATCCAGCTCCTGGCCGTCGGCGTCGCCCCGTTCCTCATGTCCGCGCTGGTCAGAGGCCGCCCGATCCGTGCCGCGGTCTCCATCGTCACCGGGTTCGCGTGGAGCGCCGCCACCTTCGCGATCGCGTTCGCCGGCGACCTGTGGACGCTGGGCGCGCTGCTCCTGGTCAGCGGCCTGGCCAACGGCAGCCAGATCGCGCTGCACTCGCCGCTGCTCGCCGACCTCTATCCGCCCGCCGTACGCGGCCGGGTCCTCGCCCTGTACGGCGCCGCGATGCCCGCCGGCGCGGTCCTGAGCCCGCTCACGGTCTCGGCGCTGACCGGATGGCTCGGCCTGGACTGGCGGGCGGTCTACACCGTGCTCGGTGTGCTGTCGATGCTGGGCTGCCTGTCCGCGGTACGACTGCGCGACCCCGGGATCGGACGCTACGACGAGGTGCCGACCGGCCGGGGAGGGCTGCTGCGCTCCCGGACGCTGCGCCGCGTCTTCGCCGCCTTCGTCGCCTACGGCATGCTCCTGGTCCCGGCCGCGACGTTCCTGTCGGTCCACCTCAAGGAACGCTGGGGTCTGGACACCGACGTCCGCGGCCTGTTCACGGCGTGCTGCTCGGCCGGGGCCGTCGTCGTGCTGGTCACGCTCGGGCGGCGGCTGGACCCGATCTTCCAGTCCGACGCCCGGAGGGTGCCCGCCGTCGTCGCGTGGGTCATGGCCTGCTCGGCCGCGGCCTTCGCGGCGGGCGCGCTCGCGCCGGCCCTGCCCCTGACGCTGGCCGCCTTCTTCGTCGGCCTGGTCCTGACCCCGCTGATCGTCCCCATGATCACACTGATCATGGTCGCGGTGACCGCTCCGGCCGGGCGCAGCTACACCGCCAGCCTGTTCGGCGTCGGCCTCGCGGTGGGCGGGCTGGCCGGGGCGGCGCTGCTGAGCACCGTGGAGAAGGCCTACGGCACGGCGGGCGCGATCACCTCGATCGTCCTGCCCGGACTGGCCGCCGGGCTGATCATCGCGTCCACTGCCCGTACCATCCGTAACGACCTGATTCCCGTCCGGGAGGAGAGCGTCAATGTCTAGCGTCTTCGGCGAAGTGGGGTACGCGCCCCTGCCGGACGGGCGACGGCTGCACTATGTCGGCCGGGGCGAGGGACGGCCCGTCGTCGTCCTGGAGTCCGGGCTCGGGGCCTCCCGCGTCGAGTGGGGGCTGGTCATGCCCGCGGTCGCCGAGCGCACCCGGGTCGTCGCCTACGACCGGGCCGGGCTCGGCCGCAGCGACCGTGACCCGCACCGCCGCCACCTGGAGCGGATGGTGGAGGACCTGGGGCACCTCCTCGACCATCTGGGCGAGGAGCGGTACGTCCTGGCCGGGCACAGCCTGGGCGGGCCGATCATCCGTTCCTACGCGGCCGCCCACCCGGAACGGGTCGCCGGGCTCGTGCTCGTCGACCAGGCCGCCGAGGAGCTGGACCTCTACCACCGGAAGGGGATACGAGCCGTGACGATGGCGGTCCATTCCGTCATGGCCGGGCTCGCCGCGCTCGGCGTCAAGATCGTCCCGGCCGAGCTACGCCGCATTCTCGCGCTGTTCCCGCCGGACATGCAGGCCGAGGCACTGGCCGAGATGACCCGCCCGTCCGAGCTCCGCGCCACGCTCGCGGAGTACGCCGCCCTGGCCGAGGGGTTCGCCCGCCTGCGTTCCTCGAAAGCCGCGCTGCCGCCGGTCCCCGTCACGGTCATCAGCGGCGTGCTCAGCCCCAGCAGGGTGGAAAGACGCGTCCGCCCCGAGCTCGTCGCCAGCCACCGGCGGCTCGCCGAGGCCCAGCCCCACGGCCGCCACGTCCTGGCCCGGCGCTCCGGCCACATGGTCCCGCAGGACGAGCCCGATCTGGTCGTCGCCGAGATCCTCCGCCTCATCCCCTGACCCCGCTCCCCGGAGCGGCCGTCGCGCCCCACCGGACCCGTGGTCGTCCGGGGCGCCGGTACGGCGAGCGGACGGAACGGGGCGGACCGGCGCCGGTGAGCGGCGCCCGGCCCGGTGAACGACCACTGTCGCGTCACCGGGCGGTGGCTAGTGCGGTGACCACATACCTTCACCGGGTTCGTGGTGCTTCCCCCGCGCCGCTACGGCGAGGGCCGGAACGGGCCTGCCCGGCGCCTTCGAAC
>NZ_JBFBCF010000049.1:0-56533 GCF_040683035.1 Streptosporangium sp. NPDC051022
GCATCAGGTCGTCACCGGTGTAGATGCGACGCTTGAAACCGGGCTTGATCTCCTTGAAGGCGGCGTCGTCGAAACGCCACACATGGTCGGTCATGTTCTCTCCGTCGTCGGGGTGTCGGTAAGAACCGTGACACCGGCCGCCAAATAGTTGATCTTGAAGGTTTGTGAATTGGTGGTCAGGAGTCTGTGCCGGTGTCCCGTCAGGGCTTCGCGCACCGAGGCACTCTCCGGCGGGCGTGCGAGGGTGGCGACCTGCGGGAACGCCGTCTCATATGGACGGTCCGCAAAATCGTCCGGCGATGGGGGGAAGGATTCACAGCCGCAGATCACTACGGCGATCACAACCCCGGAAATGGTCCCAAAACTATGATCAATTACTTGGTGGCGGGTGTCACGGTTCTTGTCGGCACCCCTCGTGGGGGGCTTTCAGACCATCCGGGCAATCATGGAATGCTCGACCTGGCCGAGGTGGAATTCGGCGGCCTGGGCCGCGCAGTCCTCGTCGCCGACCTGGATCGCTTCGGCGATGCGCCGGTGGGCGGCGCACGAATCGGCGATCACCTCGCGCACCGCGGCGGCGTTGGTGGTCGAGTCGAGTAGCGTGTGGAACTCCTCGGAGGCGAAGACGCCGTCGAGGACCTTGCCGTACAGCTCCTGCAGGGTCGGGTTGCCGCAGGCGCGGGCGACCGTCCAGTGGAAGAGCCGGTCGGAGGCGCGGAAGTCCTCCAGTGACATCTCCTCGGTGAACGACCCGGCGATCCGTAGCAGTTCGTCGCGTTCGGCGGGGGTCGCCCGGGACGCGGCGAAGCGGGCGATCGACACCTCGATGACCCTGCGGCATTCGAACAGCTCGCGCACCCGGCTCTTACGGGGGTCGACGCTGATCTCCGGCAGCTTCTCCGCGACGTGGAAGCGGTTGCCGATCTTGTGGATGCGGCCCAGGGCCAGCAGGCTCTGCACCGCCTCCCGCACCGAGGTGCGGGCCACGCCGAACTCCTCGCACAGCGCGCGTTCGGAGGGCAGCCGGCCGCCCGGGGGCAGCACGCCGCTCTCGATGCTCTCCAGGAGGCTGTCGCGGATCTCCTCGGAGAGCATGCGCCGGGCCACCGGCTCGAATCTGGGGCGGTTCACGAGCCGGCGCCTTCCATCAGTGCGGCGAAGCGGCGGCGCTCGGCGGGGATGTCCAGCGGCCGGATGATCGCCTCGTGCTCCTCCTCGCCCCAGAACTCGGCGGGGACCAGCCACATGACCTCGAACTCCAGGCCGTCGGGGTCCTTGGCGTACAGGCTCTTGTTGGCCCCGTGGTCGCTGGCGCCGTGCAGCGCGCCCTCGCGCGCCAGCCGCTCCCCGACCGCCTCCAGCTCCTCCAGGGTGGGGACCTCCCAGGCGATGTGGTACATGCCCACGGTCCGCCGACCGGCCTGGGAGTCACCCGCGGACGACCCGATCGTGAACAGCGCCAGGTCGTGGTGGTTGCCGGAGTCGGGAGCCCGCAGGAACACGTACTGCCCCGCCGGCCCCTCGATGATCACCTTGAAATCCAGCACCCGCCGGTAGAAGTCCGCGGTCCCGCGCGCGTCCCGCACGTAGAGGACCGCGTGGTTCATCCGAGTGATACCCATCTGATCGTCTCCCCAGGTTTTGGTCTGTTGGTTCGACAATCGGAGCATAAGTTGGCCAGACCAAAGAAATCAAGGGCCCCCTGGGAGAAAACGTGCAGCAACTCCTGACCTAAGGCCCGAAACGGGCAGGCATGGCCGAAGCGCTGACCGAACTCGACCTGCTCGCGGCGGCCGGGCACGCCCGCGGCGCCGGGGACGTGCCGGATTCGCGCTGTCGCCCAGGGCTTCCAGTGCCGCCCAGTACCGCCCAGTGCCGCCCGGTGCCCCTCCGGCCTCCGGTCGCACTCGGCGATCGTCGCGCGCCGCCTCGCAGGCCGGGTCTCCGGCGGGCTCGTTCTGGGAGGCGGCGATCGCCTCGACGGTGGCCGCACGTCACGACCTGGCCTTTTTGCGTCAGACGGAAAGTCTGATGGATTTATTGCGCTCCCCGCAATTTGCCTCCACGATGGTCTGCACGCCACACGCAGCGTGTGACGTGAAGCACGGAAGGGCACGCGATTCGTGGACATTGACCTCGAGGAGCTTGCAGCGATCATCGAGCTGCTCGACAAGACCGAGTTCACCCAGTTCCGGTTCGAGAAGGGGGACCTGCGGATCGCGGTCAGCCGGGGTGGGGCGCCGCTCGACCCCGCCGCCCACGCGGCACCCCCGGTGCCGGCCGTCACGACGGCCCCGGCGAGCGCCCAGGCGCCGACGCCGGTAACCGTGCGGCCCGCTCCCGCGCAGGCCACACCCACGGCGAGCGCGGCGAGCTTCGACGAGAGCCGGCTCGCGGCCGACGAGATCGTCGTGCGGGCCCCGCTGCTCGGCACCTTCTACCGCTCCCCGAAGCCGGGGGAGCCGCCGTTCGTCGAGGTCGGCGACAAGGTGGAGCCGGACTCGGCGCTGTGCATCGTCGAGGTCATGAAGCTGATGAACTCCGTGACCGCGGGCGTGGCCGGCGAGATCTCCCAGGTGCTCGCCGCCGACGCCGGGCTGGTGGAGTTCGACCAGCCGCTCTTCGTGATCCGGCGGCTGCCGTGACCCACCGGATCTTCATCGCCAACCGAGGCGAGATCGCCGTCCGCATCATCGAGGCGTGCGACCGGCTCGGGTTCGAGACGGTGCTCGGCGTCTCGCGGGCCGACACGGCGACGCTGGGCGCCCGGCGCGCGACGCGGTCCGTCGTCCTCGGCGGCCCGCAGTCCCGCGACAGCTACCTCTCCGTCGCCGGTGTGGTCCACGCGGCGGTCGCGACGGGTTGCACGGCGCTCCACCCCGGCTACGGCTTCCTCTCCGAGCGTGTGGAGCTCGCCCGGGCCTGCGCCGACAACGGCATCGTCTTCATCGGCCCCTCTCCCGAGGCGCTCGAGGCGCTGGGCGACAAGCTGAGTGCTCGCGCCATGGCGACCCGCCTCGGCGTTCCGGTCTCGCCGGGCGGCACCGCCTCCTCGCTGGAGGAGGTGGAGAAGCTCGGCGCCGAGGTCGGCTTCCCGATCCTGGTCAAGGCGGCCCACGGTGGTGGCGGTCGCGGGATGAAGCTGGTCACCACGCCCGAGGAACTGGCCGAGGCGTGGTCGCTGGCCTCGTCGGAGGCCGAGGCCGCCTTCGGTGACGGCACCGTCTTCCTGGAGCGCTACGTCACCGACGCCAAGCACGTCGAGGTCCAGATCCTGGGCGACCGCCACGGCCACCAGATCCACCTGGGGGAGCGGGAGTGCTCGGTGCAGTACCGGTACCAGAAGGTCGTCGAGGAGTCGCCCTGCGTCGCCCTCGACCGGCCGACCCGCGACGTGCTCACCACCAGCGCGCTCGCGATAGCCCGCGAGCTGGACTACGTCGGCCTGGGCACCGTGGAGTTCCTGTACGACGTGGCGCGCCGCGAGGTCGCCTTCCTCGAGGTCAACCCACGCCTCCAGGTCGAGCACCCGGTTACCGAGCAGGTGACCGGCATCGACCTCGTCCGTGAGCAGATCCTGGTCGCGCTCGGCGAGCCGCTCTCGGTCGCCCAAGACGATGTCGCGGTCACGGGCCACGCCATCGAGTGCCGCATCACCGCGCAGGATCCCGCCCGCGGACTGCTGCCCAGCCCCGGCCCGGTCAAGCGCTGGCGGCCACCCGTGGGCGGCGGCATCCGCCTGGACTCCCACATCTACCAGGGCTACGACTTCCCGCCCTACTACGACGCCCTGATGGCGAAGCTGGTCGTCTGGGGCACCGACCGTGACGCGGCCCGGACACGCATGGAGCAGGCACTGGCCGGCTTCGAGATCGACGGTCTGGTGACCTCCCGCGACCTGCTCGCCCGGATCGTCGCCCACCCCGACTTCGCCGACGACTCGGTCACCACGCACTGGCTCGCCGACACGATCCTCACAGGGGAGCCCGCATGACCGCCGTGAGCCTCGTCGACGTCACCATCCGCGACGGCAACCAGAGCCTGTGGGGGGCGGTCGGCATCACCCGGCGCATGGTCGAGGGCATGGCCCCTGACCTCGACAAGGTCGGCTACCGGGCGATCGAGCTGGCCAGCAGCACACTGCTCGCCACATCGGTGCGCTTCCACAAAGAGGACCCCTGGGAGACGCTGCGGGCCGCCCAGCGGCTGATGCCCAACACGCCGCTGGCGTTCCTGACCACCGGGAAGCGGTTCATCACCTTCTACCGCACCCCCGAGTCCCTCTTCGAGCTCGCCTTCACCCTGCTGGTCCGCAACGGCGTCAGCCGGCTGTGGGTGGTCGACCCCATGCATGACATGGAGGGGGCCAAACGGATGGCAGAGATGGCCAAGCGGGTCGGGTTCACCGACGTGGTCGCCGGGATCTGCTACACGACCAGCCCGGTCCACACCGACGACTACTACGCCGCCAAGATCGCCGAGCTCGACGAGTGCGCCGCGATCGACAGCGTCTACCTGAAGGACCCCGCCGGTCTGCTCACTCCCGAGCGGCTGCGGTCGCTCGTGCCCCGCCTGCAGTCGACCCTGCACCGGCTGCGCCTGGACGAGATCCACAGCCACGCCACCACAGGCCTCTCGCCGCTGACCCTGCTCGCGGCCGCCGACCTGGGCATGACCAAGCTGCACTGTGCCCTGCCACCACTGGCCAACGGCACGTCCCACCCGGCCGGCCCACGCCTGGTCCACAACCTGCGTGCCCGCGGGCACCAGGTCGACGTCGACGTCGAGGCCATGCGGCGGGCCTCGGCGTACCTGCAGCGGCAGGCGAGGATCAAGCGCCTCCCGGTCGGTGCGCCGCTGGAGTACGACGATGCGTACTACCGTCACACCATCCCCGGCGGCGTCCAGTCGACGCTGACCCGCCAACTGCGTGAGCTGGGCCGTCCAGAGCTGTTCGACGCCGTCATCGAGGAGTCGGTCAACGTGCGCCGCGACCTGGGCTGGCCGATCGTGATGACCCCGTTCGCGCAGTACATCGTCACGCAGGCGACGCTGAACGTGATCACCGGCGAGCGGTACAAGCAGCTCAGCGACGAGGTCATCGATCTGCTGCGCGGCGACTTCGGGCCGCTGCCGGGCGAGGTCGACCAGGACCTCCTCGACAGGGCCATGTCCACCCGGCGTGGCCGGCTCCCCGCGTCCGACGGCAAGGAGGAGGTGACCGTCGCCGACCTGCGGCGTCGCTTCGGCGCGGACCTCACCGAGGAGGAGCTGCTGCTTCGGGCGGTCATGCCCGGCGAGCAGGTCGACGCGATGGTCGCCGCGAAGCAGGACTCGCCGGTCGCCGCCCTCAAGGGGCTGCTACGGGCCGCCGAGAAGCGCCCCGGCCTGAGCGTCGCGGTCAGCAGCGGCACCACGAAGTTCACCATCGAGCGAGCACCGGAGGCGGTCTCATGACCTCACTGGAGTCGATCCGCGGCTGGGTCCTGGACGTCGACGGCTGCCTGGTCCGGACCAGTCGCGCCGGCGGGCGCGGTGGCACCGCGATCCCCGGGGCGGCGGAGTTCCTGACGGCGATCAAGGCCGCCGGGCACCGTGTGATCGTGTGCACCAACGCCTCGGAGAAGGCCCCCGGCGTGTACGCCGACCACCTGCGTGACATCGGCCTGGCGGTCGAGGACGAGGCGTTCGTGACCGCCGGCAGCGCGACCGCCGAGCACATCCACGCCCACCACCCGGGTGCCCGCGTCCTCGCCGTCGGTGACGAGGGCATCACGGTGCCGCTGCGCGACCTCGGCGTCACGCCGGCCTCGGCCGCCGACACCGTGCTCGCCGACGGGCTCGCCGACGTGGTCGCGGTCGGCGCCGCCCCGTCGTACGCCGCCGCCGACCTCAGCGCCGCCGCCCTCGCGGTCGACGCAGGCGCGGCGTTCTACACCACTGTCGAAACCCCCTGGTTCCACGGCGGCCTCGGCCGGTCGCTGGCCGTCTCGGGAGCGATCGCGGCGAGCATCACCTGGGCCACCGGCCGCTCCCCGATGGTGGGCGGCAAGCCGTCCGCCGTCCTGGCCGAGTCGCTGCTGCGACAGCTGGGGCTACCGCCCGAGCAGGTCGCGGTCGTCGGCGACTCGCCCGCCGAGGTCGGGCTCGCCCGCCACATGGGAGCGCTGTCGGTGATGGTGCTCAGCGGCGCCGTCACACCCACCGCACTCGCAGACATGACCGGAGGCGAACGGCCCGACGTCGTCTTCGACGACGTCGCGGACCTGCACCGCCATCTTGGACTTTCCCATCACGAATCACAGCAAGGAGTTGTCTCATGAGCGGAGAGGTCTCGCGCTTCCCCTTCTTCCACGAGGCCCCGGCACCGGAGGGGGCCGAGGGGTGGGAGTCGATGTACCCCTACTACCTGCTCCCACGTGAGGAGACCCGCGCCTGGGAGGACTCCATCCTCTGGTTCGCCGACACGATGCACTGGTCGCGCGGCGTCCACCCGTTCGACAGCATCGGCGCCGAGGCGGTCTACCTCGGTGCCGGCCAGAACAGCGCCCGCATCTTCGTGCTGCCCACTTCGCTCGGCCTCGACGTCCGTGTGCAGAACGGCTACGTCTACATCGCCGGCATCCCGGTCACCGACCCCGCCGAGATCGAACGGCGCGCGGCGCTGTTCCAGGAGCGGGCCGGCTTCTACTACGCCAACTGGGACGAGCTCTACGCCAAGTGGAAGACCAAGGTGACCGAGGCGGTCGCCGGCATGAAGACGATCAGCTTCCCGCCGCTGGGCGAGCTGGACCCGATCGAGGTCGTCACCGAGGCCCGCGGCCGCTCGACCTCGTGGGACATCATCGCCAACTACCACCGGCTCATCGATGAGTTCTTCCTGGTCTGGCAGTACCACTTCGAGTTCCTCAACCTCGGCTACGGCGGATACATCGTCTTCTTCCAGTTCTGCAAGCAGGCCTTCCCGCAGATCACCGAGCAGGAGGTCGCGCGCCTGGTCGCCGGCGTCGACGTACTCGCCTTCCGGCCGGACGACGAGCTGCGCAAGCTGGCCCAGATGGCCGCCGACCTCGACCTGGTCGGCGTACTCTCCGGCGCCGCACCGGCGGCGGACAAGTTCTCCGCCCTCGCCCAGAGCGAGAACGGCGAGGTGTGGCTCAAGGCCTACCGGTCCGCCCAGGACCCGTGGTTCAACTACTTCGCGGAGTACGGCTTCACCCACGACCAGGACACGTGGAACTCCAACCCGGAGATCCCGCTGCAGGGCATCGCGCGATACGCCGCCCGGATCCAGGCCGGTGAGGACATCACCCGTCCGGTCGAGCGCCTCTCCCGTGAGCGCGACGAGATCGTCGCCGAGTACCGCAACCTGCTCAGCCCCGAGGAGCAGGCCCAGTTCGACGAGCTGCTCGGCCTGGCCCGCAAGGTGTTCCCCTTCATCGAGGAACACAACATCTACGTCGAGCACTGGACCCACACCGTCTTCTGGGAGAAGGTGTGGGAGCTCGGTGACTTCCTCGTCTCGGTCGGCTTCGCCACCGAGCGCGACGACGTCTTCTACCTCAACCGCTTCGAGCTCGACGAGGTCCTCGCCGACATCGTGCAGTCGTGGGCGATCGGGGTGGAGATCCGCGGCAAGAAGAAGTGGGCCGACATCATCGCCCGGCGCCGCCCGATCGTCGCCGCCCTCCAGAGCCATAGCGCCCCGCCGGCGTACGGCATCCCGCCGGAGGAGGTCACCGACCCGTTCGCGGTCATGAACTACGGCGTGACCACGGACCGGATCAAGGAGTGGCTGGGCGCGTCGAGCGGGTCCAGCTCGACCCTGACCGGCATCCCCGGCGGCCCCGGAGTCGTCGAGGGCCCGGTCCGGGTGCTGCGCACCGAGAAGGATCTCGCGCTGCTGCAGCCGGGCGAGATCCTGGTCGCCGCGATCACCGCCCCGTCGTGGGCGGCCGCCTTCTCGGTGGCCACCGGGGTCGTCACCGACATCGGGGGCATGATGAGCCACGCCGCCATCGTCTGCCGCGAGTACGGCGTCCCGGCCGTGGTCGGCACGGGCTTCGCCACCGCCAACCTCAAGACCGGTCAGCGCGTCCGCGTCGACGGCGACACCGGCACCGTGACCGTGCTGGAGGACGTTCAGTGAGCGCGCCCGTCGTGACCCGCAGCACCTTCATCCTGCCGTTCTCCGATGCGGGCCGTCCCGACGCCCGCGAGGTCGGCGGCAAGGGCAAGGGCCTGGCGGAGATGACCCGGGCGGGGCTGCCGGTCCCTCCGGGGTTCACGGTCACCGCCGGCGCCTACCGGGAGTTCCTGGCCGCCGGCGACCTGCGCGAAAGGCTCGCCGCCCTGGTCGCCGAGGTCGACCTGCACGACGCCGTCTCGGTGGAGCGGGTCTCCGGCGAGCTGGAGGATCTGCTCGCCGCCCAGCCGCTGCCCGACCGTCTCGTGGGTGAGATCGCGGCGGCCTACGGCGCCCTCTGTGACCAGGTCGGCGTGCCCGGCCTGGCGGTCGCCGTACGCTCCAGCGCCACCGCCGAGGACTCCGCCGCCGACAGCTTCGCCGGCGAGTTCGAGACCTGGGTCGACATCACCGGCGTCGACGACGTCCTGGCCCACGTTCACCGGTGCTACACCAGCGTGTACGCAGGCCGCGTGCTGCACTACGCACTCGAGCGCGGCATCGACCTGGCCGGTGTCGAGATGGCCGTGGTCGTCCAGAAGGTGGTCCGTGCCCGGGCCGCCGGTGTGATGTTCACCCTCGATCCGATCACGGGCGACCGCTCCCGCATCGTGCTGGAGTCCAGCTGGGGCCTCGGCCTGGCCGTCGTCGGCGGCGAGGTGACCCCCGACCGCTTCATCGTCAGCAAGGTCGGCCTCAGACTGCAGGACAAGGTGCTCGGCGCCAAGCGCGTGGAGTATCGCAACGGTGCCGGCGCGGTCCCGGTGGAGGAGGCGCGCCAGCAGGAGTTCTGCCTGCGCGACGAGGAGGCGCTCGCCCTGGCGGCACTGGCCAAGACCGTCGAGCAGGAGCACCACGCCCCGCAGGACATCGAGTTCGCCGTCGACGAGGACCTCCCCGAGGGGCAGAACCTGGTGCTCCTGCAGTGCCGCCCCGAGACGGTGTGGAGCAGTAAGCAGCGCGCCCCGAAGTTCGAGCAGGGGGCAGGCCTGATGTCCTGGATCACCGGCAGCATCAGCTCGGTTTCCGCCACGCACTCCACCGGCTCCTCGGCTGCGCCGGGGCAGGCACACGAGGAGGTCGGCCATGATCACGGCTGAGGACGCGACGTTCGCGCACCCGGTCCGGCCCGGGCTGCTCTCCGAGCCGCCCGCCGATATCCGTGAGCACTCCCAGATCGGCCACTACCTCGACTGGCTCGAGCGTGAGCGCGGGCTCGCCTTCGCGACGTACGACGAGCTGTGGGAGTGGTCGGTGACCGACCTTGAGGCGTTCTGGGTCAGCATCTGGGACTACTTCGCGGTCACCTCGCACACGCCGTACGAGCGGGTGCTCTCCTCCCGGGAGATGCCGGGTGCCAAGTGGTTCGAGGGCGCCACCCTCAACCTGGCCGAGCACATGCTGCGCCACCGTGACCTCGACGACCAGGTGGCGGTCGTCGCCGTCTCCCAGACCCGTGCCGACGTGGAGCTCACCTTCGGCCAGGTGCGCGAGCAGGTCCAGCGGGCCCAGGCCGGCCTGAAGGCGCTCGGCGTCCGGCGTGGCGACCGGGTCGCGGCGTACCTGCCCAACATCCCGGAGACGATGATCGCCTACCTGGCCACCATCAGCCTGGGCGCGATCTGGGCCAGCTGCGCCCCCGAGTTCGGCGCCACCGGGGTGCTGGACCGGTTCGGACAGATCGAGCCGAAGGTGCTCCTCGTCGTCGACGGCTACATGTACGGCGACAAGCGCGTCGAGCGGGTCGCCGAGGCGCAGGCGATCCGCGCCGGGCTGCCCTCGGTCGAGCACGTCGTGCACGTGCCCTACCTGGACCAGGCGATCGAGGACGCGGTGACCTGGGAGGAGTTGCTCAGCCGGCCGGTCGATCCGTCGGAGCCGATGGCCTTCGAGGCGGTCCCGTTCGACCACCCGGTCTCGGTGCTGTTCACCTCCGGCACGACCGGCCAGCCCAAGCCGATCGTGCACGGCCACGGCGGCCTGTTGCTGGAGCACCTGAAGAACCACGCTCTGCACTGGGACCTCGGCGCCGGCGACCGGCTGCTGTGGTTCACGACGACCGCGTGGATGATGTGGAACGCGCTCGTCTCGACGCTGCTGGTGCGCGCCGGCATCGTGATGATCGACGGCAACATCGCCTATCCCGACGTGACCATGCAGTGGCGGCTGGCAGAGCGGACGCGGCCGACCGTGATGGGCGTCAGCGCCGGCCTGCTCATGCAGTGCCGCCGCGAGAGCCGGCACCTGGCCAAGGAGTTCGACCTCAGCACGCTCCACCAGCTCGGCGTCGTCGGCAGCCCGCTGCCGCCGGAGGGGTACCAGTACGTGCACGAGCAGTTCGGCGACGGCGTACTCCTCAACGTCGGCAGCGGTGGCACCGACGTCTGCTCCGGAATCGTGCAGGGCAACCCGCTCGAACCGGTCTGGCTCGGGGAGATGTCGGGCCGCAGCCTCGGGGTGGAGGCCTATGCGTTCGACGAGCACGGGAAGCCGGTCGTGGGTGAGCTCGGCGAGTTGGTCATCACCGCCCCGATGCCGTCGATGCCGGTCGGCTTCTGGGGCGACGCCGACGGCAGTGGCTACCGTGCGGCGTACTTCGATGTCTATCCCGGCGTGTGGCGCCACGGCGACTGGATCCGCTTCAGCGAGGCCGGCAGCTGCGTCATCACCGGCCGCTCCGACGCGACCCTGAACCGCGGGGGAGTGCGCCTCGGGACGGCGGAGTACTACCGGGTCGTGGAGGGGATGCCCGAAATCGCCGACAGCCTGGTCGTGCACCTGGAGGATTCCGACGGCGGTGTGGGGGAGCTGATCCTGTTCGTCACCCTCGCTCCAGGGGCTGTCCTCGACGACGCGCTCCTGGGACGCATCCGCAGCGCGATCCGCACGCGGCTCTCGCCGCGGCACGCCCCCGACGAGGTCGTGGCGACCCCGGCCATCCCGCACACCCGGACCGGCAAGAAGCTGGAACTGCCGATCAAGCGGATCCTGAGCGGCAGGCCGGTCGAGGCGGTGCTCGATCCCGACGCCGTCGACGACGCCGGCGCGCTGGCGTTCTTCGCGACAAGGGGGGCGGGCCGGTGACCCGGTACGAGCCGCGCATCGACGTCGACGCCATCACGGCGCTCGACATCCACGCCCACATCGAGACCGACGGCCACGGCCACTTCGCCCTCGACCAGGAGCTGCTGGACGCCTCCGCCAAGTATTTCCGCGGCGACCAGGAGCGCACCCCGACGCTGGAGCGGATCGCGGCCGTCTACCGCGAGCGCCAGATGGCCGCGGTCGTCTTCACCGTCGACGCGAGCACCTTCCTCGGCCGGCCCGCTCTGTCCAGCGAGGAGATCGCCGAGGCCTGTACCGACCACGCTGACGTACTCATCCCCTTCGGCTCCGTCGACCCCAACCACGGGAGCGAGGCGGTGAAGAGGGCACGGCACCTGGTCGAGAAGTACGGCGTGCGGGGGTTCAAGTTCCACCCCAGCCTGCAGGCCTTCGACCCGTCCGGCCGGGCCCACTATCCGCTGTGGGAGGCGCTCGAGGAGCTGGGCGTCATCGCCCTCTTCCACACCGGCCAGACCGGCATCGGTGCCGGCCTGCCCGGGGGAAGGGGCATCAAGCTCCGTTACTCCGACCCGATGCTGGTCGACGACGTCGCCGCCGACTTCCCGCAGCTCGACATCGTGCTCGCGCACCCGTCGGTTCCCTGGGTCGACTCGTCCATCTCGATGGCCACGCACAAGGGCAACGTCTACCTCGACCTGTCCGGCTGGTCGCCGAAGTACTTCCCGCCCCAGCTGGTCCGGCAGGCGAGAACACTGCTGCAGGACAAGGTGCTCTTCGGCTCCGACCTGCCGGTGCTCATGCCCGACCGGTGGCTGTCGGACTTCGAGAAGCTGGAGATCCCCGAGCCGGTCCGGCACAAAATCCTCAAGGAGAACGCCGTGCGGCTCCTCGGGCTCGGGGGGACGCGATGAGCGAGCTGTCCGGTCCGCCGCCGATCGAGTCGGTCGATCGCGCGCTGCAGTTGCTGACCATCCTCCACGACGGCACCGAGCTCAGCGCCACTGACGCCGCCCAGCGGCTGGGCGTCGCCGCGTCCACCGCCTACCGCCTGCTCTCCTCCCTGGTGTATCGCGGCTACGCGGTCCAAGGACGCGACCGTCGCTACCGTCTCGGGCCCGCCCTCGTACCCGCGTCGGCGCAACCCCTGACAGTCGGTGGCCTGCGGGCCCTGGCGCACTCCTCCCTCGAGACGCTGCATGAGCGGACGAGTGAGACAGTCCAGCTCATGGTGCTCGAACGGCGCAGCATCCGCTTCGTCGACGGCATCGAGAGCGAGTTCCCACTGCGTGTCGGTGTCCGGACCGGCGAAAAGATGCCCGCCCACTGCTCGGCCGGCGGCAAGGCCATCCTCGCGGCGATGAGCAACGCCGACCTCGATCGTCTCTACCAGACGGGTCTACCACCGTGGCCCACCGCCAAGCTGACCGACCTGGGCACACTGAAGCGGCACCTGACCCAAGTACGGCAGCAGGGCTACGGCCGCAACCACGAGGAGACCGAACGAGGAGTGAGCGGCATCGGGATGGCCGTCAACGGTGTGCTCGGACAACCCGTCGCCGCGATCACCGTCGCCGTCCCCTCCGCCCGCTTCACCCGCGACCACATCGACAAATGTCTCGCCGCGCTCAGAGACGCCGCCGCCGAAACCGCTGACCGGCTGCGCAGCGCCGTCGCGGTCGCCAACACGGGCGCCGCGAAGCGCCCGGCTGAATCGCTGCCGGACGCCGGCCACTGTCGCGGGCCGGAGGTGAACAACACAAGCCCTGATGCACGGCCGCTGCAGGCGTGACGCGCACCGCGCGCCGGATGGAAGGCGACGGATGATCCTCGAAGGCAGGAGAGCACTCGTCACAGGAGCGGGTCGTGGGATCGGACGCGCGATCGCCGTGGCCTAGGCGGCGGAAGGGGCCCGGGTAGCCGCCGCCGACATCGACGATCCGGCCGGCAAGGAGACTGCCGGACTGATCGGCGATGTCGGCGGCGAGGCGTTCTTCGTCCACGCCGGCGTCACCGCCGTGCCGGACCAGACGGCCCTGGTGAACCCGGCCGTCTCGACCTGGGGCGGCCTGGACGGAATGGCGCAGTATTCCGCACGTGCGTCCACATCGTGCGCCGCGTCATCTCGTCGCCGAAGCGGCCGGCACCCTGGTCCCCGCCCACCTCGCGGCGGGCTTCCACGAGATCGCCCGAGTCAGCACCTACCGCTGGGCGCCCCCCGGTGAGCCGGCCCGGGACCGTCCCGCCAAGCAACTTCTGTCCGAACCCGAACATGACGAGATCTGGAAACGGTTCGAAACACGGTTCGACGTGACCTACGAGACCGCCGACCGGGGAATCGCCGAGCCCCCGGCATCCGCCACCTGGTACCTCGATGCCGTCGAGCACCCGGACGACCCGCTGCTTGCCGAGGTAGAGGCGATCGTCGCGCGCGGACTGCGCGCCGGCGCACGGCCCGGCGACCGGCTCTACCGCCTCAAGTGGTACGTCAGCGGCTCCCGCATCGACCCGACTCGCGTCGGCGGGCCGGGACAGCCCCGCTGGATGAGCTACGCGTACCTCGTCGACGAGCATGTCGTTCAAGTCACCGAGGACCTCCGGATGGGCACGTTCGGCAACTGGCGGGAAGCTTCCCTTTGTGTCTTCGGCGACGAGCTCCTCGCCCATGTGGACGAGGAGCTCACCGACCTCCTCGACACCGTGCTGCGGCGTGGCGGGCGCCCGGTCGGCAATATCTGGAGTTTCGGCCCCTGACGACATGCCACCTTTGTACGTTCAGCCGTACCTGCTTCCGCACTCCAGTTGAACTGGCCGCAGGTGAGGTGCTGGGGCGGATCGGCGCCGGCTGCCCGACCAGGGACAGCGATGCGCGAACGCAGCCGGAGGCCCGATCTTGTGTCACCGTTCGCAGTGGACTTCTTCGCGTACCCGCTCAGATCGGTCAACGGCGCACCCGATAACGCAGGTGAAGCACCCGGTTGCCCTGAATCACCACGTCAGGATCCTCCAACAGGTGCTGCGCGTGGACCGACCCGAAGTAGCGCTTGCCGGACCCGAACACGACGGGTACGACGTCCATGCGCACCTCGTCGATCAGGCCCGCGGCAAGCATCTGGCCGCCGACGTCGCCAGCGGCGACCTCGACCATGCGGTCACCCGCAAGCTCCTGCGCCTTGGCCACGGCTGCCTCGACGCCGTCGACGAAGTGAAACGGCGCCTCTGGGTCCCAGCCCTCGGGCATCGGCCGGTGCGACACGACGACCACGTGGTCGATGCCGCCCGGCGGCTTGCCGCCCCAGCCGTCCGTCATGTCGAAGACGTGGCGGCCGACGATCGTGACTCCGATCTGGTCCCAGTACGGCCGGGTGTAGTCGTAGGACGTCTGCGACACCTTCAGCTCGCCGCTCTCGTCCAACGGGACGTCACCGCTGGACAACCAGTCGAACAGCGGTCCGGGCTGGTCATTGTCGTCCGCGACGAAGCCGTCCACCGACACCGAGCTGTACATGACCACCTTGCCCACGGGGCTCTCCTCTGCTTTGGGGTGCCCCAAATTAGCGTGTCGTGAGCTGTCGTTCTTGTAAGAAATCAATCGGCCGGCAGCGGCCAGCTGTCCAGCACGTGGCCGGGATGTTCGCGCAGGAACCGCCGCCGGACTTCGACGTACCGGGTCGGCGTGAGCCCGGTGAACGCCCGGAACTCGTGGCCGAAGTGGGCCTGGTCGAAGTAGCCTGCGCCACCGGCGAGGTCGCCCCAGTCGATCGGTCCGGCGGGGTTGATCGCGAACACGGTGGCGGCGAAGCGGTAGGTGCGGGCCAGCCGCTTCGGGGTGACGCCGATGAGCTCCTTGAACCGCTGCGCCAGATGAGTGCTGCTGACACCGGCTGCCACGCTCAGGTCGCCGATCGCCACCGCCCCGCTGGCCGCCGCGATGACGCTGCTCGTATGGCGGACCAGCCCCAGACCGGCGGTCTCGCACAGCCGTCGCATTAGCTCCTCCTCGAGCAGCGTCAGCATCTCGTGCGGTCCGTCCGCCGTGGCCAGCCGGTCTCGCAGCTCAGCAATGGCGGGCCGGCCCCAAACCTGCTCTACCGTCACCGGCCGGTCACACAGCTCGGCCGCAGGCATCGGCAGGAACGGCGCCAGCCCCCACGGCTTGAAGTGCACACCGACGGACCGGGTCCGGAGTGGGTAGCCGAACTCGAAGGCGCGGGTGGGCATGGTGACCACGCAGCCGTCGGCGTACTCGGCCGTCTCGATGTCGGTGCCGGCGCGGATGCGGAACGGCGCCCCGAGGTTGACGATGAGCAACGCCGACGGCATCGGCGGCAGCATCAGCCGGGCGTACGGCGGCGCACCCTCCAGGTAGTAAAGGTCGTCGATCAGCCCGTCCAGCGGCGGTCGCGGCACTCTGGACACGTACTCCACGCCCACAGTATCGCCGACGCCCCGCCGGGATGGTCCAGTCGCGCTGCCGCCGGAACGGGCGAGCGTCCGGCGTTACGCAGTCGGCAGGTCGGTGAGGTCCAGGCGCCGGTCGGTGCGCAGCTGGATCTCACCGTAGGGGGTCATGTTGGTGTGGAACAGCGGCGTGAGCCCGCGCCGGTCGGCGTCGGTCGGGACGTTCTCCCACTTGGGTAGGGCGAGGGTGTCCTGGATCATCAGCGTGTTGATCAGACCGAGCGCCGATTAAGGTGTCTCCAATCCCCTGCCGGACGGTCCAAGCTGAATCATCTTCCTGTACACGCAGGCCAGGCCCTACTTCGTTGGATTCACGGCCGAAACCACGAGGACCCCTCCCGGGGCTGGAACACGTTTTCCGGCCCCCGGTCCGTGCGTCCGTCGAGAGCGCTATACACGCCATACGCCCGAAATATGGGGATTTGTAGGGTTCTCCGCCCCTCATGTCGATGTCACCGTTGGGGCAGCCCTGGCCGGCCACGGCTCCTTGCGCTTGCGGACAAGGAGTCATCGCGTATGAACCCCAAAACCACGCTGGGAGCGTTCACTCTCATGACGGTCGTCGCCATGGGCGCGACGGCGCCGGCGAGCGGCGCGGAGACCACGAGCACGGTGTCCCGGCTCGCCACGGCACACAGTGCGGGCACGGACGGGAACCTCTCCTCCGGCCAGGCGCTCCTGGGCTCAGGCAACAGTCACTTCAACGGCAACCCGGTGACCATCCAGACCACGTCCTCCGGGGGCGTGTACTCCCTGAGCGACCCCACCCGCCCCGGCCTGAACTGTGGCCCTTTCAACGGCCCCGTCTTCACCAAGTCGACCGACACCTGGGGCAACGGAACGGCCCTCGACCTGGAGACCGCCTGCGTCGACGTCATGTTCGCCGCGCAGAAGCACTGGGACATGCTGCGCGACTGGCTGGGACGCAACGGCGTCGACGGAACCGGCCGCACCTACCCGGCGTCCGTCGGCGTGAACCGGTTCGACGCCTACTGGGACGGCGTCCGCGCCACCTTCGGTTACAACACCGCCCACACCAAGCAGCTCACCTCCCTCGACGTGGTCGGCTTCGTGTACGGCGGCATCGTCTACGAAAAAACCGGCTCCTACGGCGGGAGCGGTCTGGAGCCAGAGTCCCTCAACCGGTCGGCCGACGAGATCTTCGGCACCCTGACCGAGCACTACGTCAACCACCCCCTCGCCCTGGACGAGCCGGACTACCTGATCGGCGAGGAGGTGAACGTGGACGGCGGGGGACCGATAATGCACATGTACGACCCCTCACTGACTAATCATCAGAACTGTTACCCCCCCTCCCCGGGCATAGTCTCCGACGGCGGGCCGCAGGACCACTGGTTCTACCTTCTCGCCGAGGGCACCAACCCGCCGGGCAAACCCGCCAGCCCGGTCTGCGCGGGCCCGTCCTCACTGACCGGCATCGGCATCCAGAAGGCGGCCCGGATCTTCTACCAGGGGCTCCAGCGCAAGGCCTCTGGCTGGTCATACGCCAAGGCACGCCTGGCCACCGTAGTGGCCGCCAAAAACCTCTACGGCTGCGCCGAGGTGAACGCGACCAAGGCCGCGTGGACCGCCATCCGCGTCGCTCCCCAGTACGGCGAGCCGACCTGCCCGTTGTCCACTCCCACTCCCTCCGGCCCCTCCTCTCTCAGTGAGATCACGGTCACCCCGCCGATGATCTCCAGCCGTTCCGGGTCGGTGCCGTGAGGGACGAGCTCCCCGATCGGCAGGCGGTCGTGCCGTGCGGCGAGGCCTTCGATCAGCTCCGGCGTGTACGTGCTGCCGCCGCCGACAACCACGAGCTGACGGTCACCGTTCCTCCTTCACGTCGGTCCAGTCGAAGCAGAACGCTCCGGCCGGTGCGCCGCCGTCTCGCAGGCGTGCGTAGGTGGATTCCGCGTCCATGGGGGACACCCGCCCGGAGATCATTCCGGCGGTTCGGAACGTTCCGGAGGCGAGGCGGCGGAAGTACAACTCGGTCACCGCGTCGCGGTTGAGCGGGCCGGCTGACGGGTCGTCGGAGACGAGGTCGCCGTGCGCCCCGAGGATGGTCAGCGAGTTGCTGACCACTCCGGGGCCGAGCATCTGCCGGGACGGCGTGGGCGTGTCGCCGAGCAGGACGACACGGCCCAGCGTGCGGGCCAGCAGTACCGCCTGGGAGAGTACGGCGGGGTTGCCGGTGACGTCGAAGACCACGTCGGCGAACCGGCCGCCGGTCAGGTCGGCGACGGCGGCGCGGGCGTCGGCCGCGGTGGCCGCGAGCAGGTCGCTCGCGCCGCTCGTTCGCGCCAGGTCGAGCCGCCTGGCATCGGTGTCGACGGCGACGACGCGGGAGGCTCCGTGCGCGACCGCGTACTGGACGACCAGCTGACCTACCGGGCCGAGTCCCAGGACCACGACGGTCTCGCCCAGGGTGATCGCGGCTCTGGCGGTGCCCGCCGCCGCGGTGACGACGAGGGGGACCCACACCGCCTCCTCGTCCGTCACGCCGCCGGGCAGCAGCCGGGCCTCGCGCTCGGTGAGTGTGACCAGCTCCTGGTGGGGCGCGTAGCTTTGCACGCGGTCACCGGGCCGCAACGTCGTGACGCCTTCGCCGACCGCCTCCACGATCCCGGCCATGCTGTACCCGGGCCGGAACGGGTAACGCACCCACTCCTCCCAGTTGGTGCCCGGGTCGAACTCGCCGCGCAGGCAGGCCAGCTCGGTGCCGGGGCTGATCAGCGACAGCGTGGTGCGGCACAGCACTTCGCCAAAGCCCGGGGGAGCGACGCTCTCACGCGCCACGCGCACCTCGCCCGGTTTCGGGAACTCCACGAACAACGACCTCATTGGTCCCTCCCAAGGTGTACGGTCTGCCCGCGGGCCGCGCTCTGGTATGCCGCCTCGATGATCCGCATCGAGGTGATGCCGTGCGGTGTGCCGGGCGCGGGGTCGGCCCCGGCCAGGGTGCCCAGGAACGCACGCATCTGGGTGTCGTATCTGCGCTGGAGCGCCGCTTCGGTGAGCTCACCGGGAAACGTCTCCGCGCTCCGCTGTCCGGCCCGTATCAGCGTGCCGGGGAAGGTCTGCGCGTACGCCTTGGTGCCGGACACGCGCATGCTCCCCGTCGGACCCGGCGTGTGCGGATGCCACCAGCCCGCCTCCACGCCGGAGGTGACCCCGTTGTCCCAGACGATCGTGAGGATCGCGGTGTCGTCGACCGGCAGGTCGCGGTAGTGCGTCCCGCAGTGCGCGCTCACGCTGACGGGCTGGGGGTCGCCGAGGACGTGGCGGGTGACGTCGATGGCGTGGACGCCAAGGTCCATGAGCACGCCGCCGCCCGCCAGCGCCGGGTCGGTGAACCAGCCCTCGGGGCCGAACCCGGCGTGGACGGCGTACGCGGTGGTGTGGACGGGCCGGCCGAGCGTCCCGTCGTGCACCAGGTCGCGCAGCCAGCCGATCTGCTCGTCGAAACGCAGGCAGTGGGCGAGCATCACTCGGGCACGTGGGCTTTCGGCGGCGGCGATGGCCAAGGATTCGGCGACGCTCAGCGCCATCGGCTTCTCCAGCAGCACGGAAACCCCGGCCTGCAGCGCCTTGACCGTCTGCTCGGCGTGCAGGGAGTTGGGCGTGGCCACGATGAGGCCGTCCACGTCGCCGTCCGCCAGGAGGCGGTCGAGGTCGAGGTAGCGGCGGGCGATGCCGTACCGCTGTGACAGGGCGTCGAGGGACTCCCGCCGATGGTTGACTGCGGCGACCAGCGTGGCGCCGGCACTGGCGACGGCGCGTGCGTGATAGTCGGCGATGTAGCCGGTCCCGGCGATGGCCAGGCGCGGTGGGTGGTTCATGCGAGTTCGTCCATGCGGACGAAGCGGGCACCGGCCGCGCGCAGACCGTCGATGACCAGCGGCAGGGCACGGCCGGTGGCCTTGGTCCATGGATGGAACAGCACCACGGCGCCGTCGCCGTGCGCGGTGGCCTCCTCGATGACCAGGCGGGCGACCTTCGGCCCGGTGGCCTTGCCGCGCCAGTCGAACGGGTCCACGTGCCAGCTCGTCTCCTGGTAGCCGAGCCGGTCCAGTGCGGACCGGATCGCCGGGTCTTCGCTGCCGTCGCCGAACGGGCAACGGAACCAGGGGCGCGGGTCGTGGCCGGTGGCGCGGCGGATGGCGCGTTCGGCGAGCTGTACGTCCTGGTTGAAGGCCTTGGGCGACAGCCAGCTCATCGGCGCGTGGTGGTGGGAGTGGTTGCCGATCAGGTGACCGCGGGCGGCCAGGTCTTTGGCCAGTGAGGGGTTCGCCTGGGCCCAGCGCCCCTGGATGAACATGGTCGCCACGGCCTTGCGATCGGTGAGCGTTTCGAGCACGTGCCGGGTGCCGTCCGGGTGAGCGGGCTGATCGCCGTGCTCGACGTCGAAGGTCAGCGCCACTCGCCAGGGCGCCGGTTGGGTTCGGGGTGACTTCGTCACGCCTTGTACCTGCCTCTGATTCGGGGGGTGCCGCCTTGACAGACGTTGACAGAGGGAGCGGCTGTGATCAGTATTGCTGACAACATTGTCAGCAATCAACTGCTCGACAGGTTCTGGAAGGAAGCGAACGCCCGATGGCCCGCTATCGGCTCGAGGCCGGTCCGATCCCCCTCCACCACCAGGTCTACCTGGACCTGAGCACCGCGCTCGACCAGGGGGAATGGCAGGCGGGAGACCGCTTGCCACCGGAAAGAGAGCTGGCCCGCCGCTACGGATGCAGCCTCATCCCGGTACGGCGGGCCCTGGCCGAGCTGGCCCGCGAGGGACGCCTGGAGCGCACCCGCGGACGCGGCACGTTCGTCCTGCATTCCCGGCTGGAGGTCGACCTGGGCACCAGCCAGAGCTTCGCCGACCTCATGCACATGCATGGCATGGACCCGGACACCAGGCTGGTCAAGTCCGGGATCGAGATGCCCGGAGAGATGGTCGCCGCCGCACTGGCCCTGGCCGCCGGCGCGCAGGTCGTCTACCTTGAGCGCCTGCGCATCGCCAACGGCGAGCCGCTCATCCTGGAGCAGGTCTACCTGCCGGCCGACCGCTTCGCCGGGCTGCTCGACCATGACCTCGAGCGCAACTCCCTCTACAGCCTGCTGGGCGAGCACTACGGGGCCAGGATCGTGCGCGCCCGCGAGGTCATCGAGCCGGTACGGCTGCGCGCCCACGAGGCCCGCCTGCTCGACCAGCCGGTGGAACGCCCCGCCATGCTCGTCGAGGGGATCGCCTTCGGCCCCGACGACGAGCCCATCGAATTCACCCGCAGTTACGTGAGAGGCGACAGAGCCCGCCTCTCCTTTGAACTCTCCATCGCCCGCCCCCCGGACCCCAGCCTCGGGAGAGACACGTGAATCGGTTATCGCACGTCTTAGCCGCGATCGTATTGGCCATGGCACTGGCCGCCTGCGGATCCGCCTCCCCTCCGAGCGGTGACGCCGCGGCGGTGGAGCTGCGCTGGTACTGCTGCCTCGGCACCGGCGAGCAGGCCGAGCAGGTCAAGGCGCAGCAGAAGGTGATCGAAAAGTTCCACGCCGCCCAGCGCAAGATCAGGGTGAAGCTCGAGGTCGTCACCTACGACTCCGCCCGCGACACGCTCGCCACCCAGATCGCCTCCGGCAACGGGCCCGACCTCGCCGGTCCCGTCGGTGTCGGCGGCGCCGCCGCCTTCCACGGCCAGTGGCTCGATTTGGCCCCGCTCATCAAGTCCAGCGGCTTCGACCTCAGCCCGTACGCCAAGGGCAGCGCCGACCTCTACCGGATCGGCTCCGTGCAGGAGGGGATCCCGTTCGCGATCTACCCCTCGACCCTGTACTACAAGGCCGACATGTTCGAGGAGGCCGGCCTGGCCGCGCCGCCGCACAAGTACGGCGAGAAGTACACCTGGCCCGACGGCCGCCAGAGCGAGTGGAACTACGACACGCTCAGGGAACTGGCCCTCAGGCTCACCGTTGACAAGAACGGAAAAGACGCCACCCAGGCGGGATTCAACCCCGGCGAGATCGTGCAGTACGGCTTCGAGCCGGCCCGCGACGACCTGCGCTACCAGGGCGCCGCCTTCGCCTCCGGATCACTGGACGCGGGCGACGGCAAGACCGTGAAGATCCCCGACGCCTGGGCCGACGCCTGGCGCTTCTTCTACGACGGCATGTGGAAGGACCGGTTCATCATGACCGGCCCCGTCTTCGAGACCGAGCAGTTCAACGGGGACGGCGCCGCCTTCTTCTCCGGGCACGTCGCGATGAGCGTCAACTTCCTGTGGTCCACCTACGGCGTGGCCGGCGCCGGCGACGACTGGGACCTGGCCGCGATGCCCTCGCACGACGGCAAGACCACCTCACCCACCAGCGCGGACACCTTCCGGATCCTGGCCGGCAGCAAGCACCCCGCCGAGGCCTTCGAGTTCCTGACCTACCTGGTCGGCCCGGCCTCCCAGGAACTGCTCTCCGCGTACGGCGCGATGCCCGCCCGCACCACCGACCAGGACGCCTTCTTCGCCAAGCTGGCCGAGCAGTTCACCAACAAGGTCGACTGGCAGGTCGCCAAGGACAGCGTGGCGTTCGCCGACAACCCGCACTCGGAGTCGCACACACCCAAGTACAACCAGACGCTCACCGTCCTCGGCACCTACAGGAGCCGCTGGATGACCCAGGGCGGGCTCGACATGAACGCCCAGCTCAAGGAGATGCGCGAGGAGATCCAGGACGTGTGGAACCGCTCATGAAAGGCGAGGCGATGTCCCGGGTGGCCCGCAGGGAGGCCCGGTACGGATTCCTGTTCGTCCTTCCGTGGATCATCGGGTTCCTCGCGTTCACGGCACTTCCGATGGCGGCCACGTTCGTCTTCACCTTCCTCAACATCTCGCTGGCCGAGCAGGAGCCGCTCATGTTCGTCGGCCTGGCGAACTACCAGCGGCTCTTCGCCGACCAGCAGGCCTGGGCCTCGCTGTGGGTGACCGCCCGCTTCGCCCTGCTCTGGCTGCCGGTGGTCATCGCCCTGCCGTTCCTGCTCGCGGTCGCGGTCAACAGCAGGTACGTGCGCGGCACCGGGCTGTTGCGGGTGCTGCTGTTCATGCCGTACGTGGTGCCGTTCGTGGCCAGCGCGCTGATCTGGGAGAACATGCTGGTCAACGACGGATGGATCAATACCGCGCTGCGCTGGCTCGGCGTGGGCGGCGCGCCGAGCTGGCTGAACGACCCCGCCTGGGTGATCCCCGGGCTCGTCATGATCGGCCTGTGGGGGCTCGGCTCGGGCATCATCGTCAACCTGGCGGGGCTGCGCGGCATCCCCACCGAGTTGTACGACGCCGCCCGGCTCGACGGCGCCGGATGGTGGCGCCAGCTGTGGCACGTGACGATCCCGATGATGTCGCCGGTGATCTTCTACACGATGATCCTCGCGGTCGTCGAGGTCATGCAGTACTTCCTCATCCCGCTGGTGCTCTTCGACGGCAGCGGCGACCCCGGCGGCGCGACCCGCTTCTTCAACCTCTACCTGTACCAGACCTTCTTCACCTATCAGGAGATGTCCTACGGCTCGACGCTGGCGTGGCTGCTGTTCGTCATCACCCTCGTCGTGACCCTGGTGCTGTTCCGGCTGTCCAGGCGCTGGGTCCACTACACGAGTGAAAGGTGACCCGGTGACCCCGTACCCAGCCCGCCGCATCCGGACGGCGCTGATGACGATCGTGATGTTCGGCATCGTCGCGGCGTTCCTGTCGCCCCTCGTCCAGATGACGCTGTCGTCGCTGAAGAGTGAGCGGCAGGTCAGCCAGGCGCACGCGCCGCTGCTGCCGTCCGACCCGCGCACCTTCACCCATGAGGGCCGGCAGTACGACGTGTACCGGGTGCCGGTCGACGGCGCGGTCCGCGAACTTGCCCTGGTGAAGAAGGGACGCGCCGAGAGCGAGTTCGTCGACCCGGCGGCGCCCGAGAAGGGAACCGTCACCTGGCGCGGCTCCTGGCGCACCCTCGAACCCAGCTGGACCCTGGCGCCGCAATGGTCGAACTACGCCGCGGTCTGGAAACTCATCGACTTCCCCCGGCTGCTGCTCAACACCATCGCACTGGCGGTGATCAGCACGATCGGGACCGTTCTGTCGTGCACGCTGGTCGCCTATGGCTTCGCCCGCTTCCGCTTCCCCGGCCGCGGACCGCTGTTCACCCTGCTCATCGCCACGATCTTCCTGCCCACCGCGGTGACGCTGATCCCGACATATACGATCTTCGCGCAGATCGGATGGGTCGGCACCTGGCTGCCGCTGCTCGTGCCGGCCTTTTTCGCCAACGCCTACAGCGTCTTCCTGCTACGGCAGTACTTCCTGACCATCCCGCGCGAGATGGACGAAGCGGCCTCGATCGACGGTGCCGGACCGCTGCGCACGTTGCGTTCGGTGATCGTGCCGCAGGCGTGGCCGGCGATCACCGCCGTCACCCTGTTCAACTTCGTCTACACCTGGAACGACTACTTCACCCCGCTCATCTACCTTTCCGGCCGGCCCGAGCTCCAGCCGCTACAGGTGGGCCTGGCCGTCTTCAACGGCCTGTACTCGACGAAACCCGCCTACATCCAGGCCGGCGCCATGATGACGATCACCGTGCCAGTGATCCTTTTCATCTGTTTCCAGCGCACGTTCGTGCGCGGCATCATGAGTACCGGGGTGGAGAAATGACCCGAGCGGCCGTGCTCGCTGTGGACGACGACACGGCCGGTGACCCGCTTGGCCCACCGCGACGACCTCACCGGCGGCTGACCTTTGATCCCGATGTCACGCGCCGGGCCGTATCAGGCCGCTCTCGTAGGCCAGGATGACCAGCTGGACCCTGTCGCGCACGTTCAGCTTGGCGATGGCCCTGGTGATGTGGGTCTTGGCAGTGAGCGGACTGATGACGAGACGCTCGGCGATCTCGTTGTTGGAGAGTCCGAGCGCCACGAGCTTGACCGTCTCCAGTTCCCGGGAGGTAAGGGCGGCCAGCCGCTGCCCCGCGCTGGGTGTGAGGTCCTGCCGGTGGGCGAACTGCTCGATGACGCGGCGGGTCACGCCCGGCGATAGGAGTGCATCTCCGCCGGCGACGGCGGCAACCGCGCGGCGGAGTTCGGCGGGTTCGACCTCTTTGGTGAGGAAGCCGCTGGCTCCGGCGCGCAGGGCGGCGAAGACGTGTTCGTCGGTGTCGAACGTGGTGAGGATGATGACGCGACAGCCCGGAGTGGTCGAGTTGGTGACGATGCGGCGCGTGGCGGTGATCCCGTCGGTGCCCGGCATGCGGATGTCCATGAGGATCACGTCGGGGCGGGTGCTCGCGGCCAGCCGTACGGCTTCGTCGCCGTCCTGGGCTTCGCCGACGACCGTGATGTCCCGGGAGCGGGCCAGTAGGCTGCGGAAGCCGGCCCGTACGAGTGCCTGGTCGTCGGCGAGGAGCACCTTGATCGTCATGCCATCGAGCCTGCCACAGGGATGTCGGCGCGCACGGCGAAGCCGCCGCCGGGAATGGGTCCTGCGGTGAGCGCGCCCCCGAGTGCGCTCACTCGCTCGCGCATGCCGTTCAGGCCATGGCCTTGGGTGACCTCGGCGCCGGTTGGGGCGCTGCGGCCGTTGTCGGTGATCTCGACGGTGATGGACTGCGTCTGGTAGCCGATCGTCACCTTGGCTTTGCTCGCTCCCGCGTGCTTGAGCGAGTTGGCAAGGGACTCCTGTACGACACGGTGAACGGCGATGGCGGGAATGGCGGGGACGCCCGCGCGGTCGCCGTGCTCGTCGAGGGTCACCTCAAGCCCGGCGGCACGGGCGTCGGCGATGAGAGTGTCCAAGGAGGCCAGATCCGCCTGGGGTGCGGTGTCAGCGGGGTTGTCGCGCAGGACCGCGATGAGGGAGCGGAGGTCGGTCATCGCCCGGTTCCTGATGTCCTTCGCCAGGCGTAGCGCGGCGGCGGCCGCGGCCGGGTCTTCCTCGAGGGCGTCGGCGGCGACATTGAGCTGGACACCGACGACGGCCAGCGTGTGGGCGATGACGTCGTGCACCTCGTGCGAGACGCGCAGCCGTTCCTCGGCGGCGTGCGCGCGGCTGTCGGTTTCGCGTAGCCGTTCGCGCCAGCGCATCGCGGCGGCGTAGGTGAGGCCCGCGGCGATGAGGATCGCCAGGAGCAGCCCTTCTCCCGCGACGTGGATCACATAGTGGGTCGGGTTCCGCTCGAGAACCCAGCGGAAGTCGACCGCGGAGTAGACCAGCTGGGCCAGGCCGATGGTGGCCACCCAGCGCACCCGGGGGGTGGTGGCGGCGGCGAAGTAGGCGACCGCGGCCGGCCAGATCCAACCGGGGGGAGACCAGTGTCCGGTGAGGTGATAGACGAAGATCCCGCCGATCGACAGCAGCAGCACGGTCATCGGCCAGCGGCGTCTGACCAGCAGGAGCGCTCCAAGAAACAGACCGAGGGGGATCGGGCCCTGCCAGGGGTCGTGCACCCCGGTGGCGAGGGCTACGGCGACGAAGAAGACCAGAGTGAGGGCAGCGAGCGTAATATCGGTGATCCGGGCAAAGTGCCGAACAGGAGCGGGTTCGCGTCGTGGGGGCGCTTCGGCCACGCGGAGGCCCTTTCTCGAGGGGTGACGGGTGTGACGCCGGGCCAGGGCGTACCGGACCGCGTCGCCCAGATGGTCACATGGGCGACGCCGTCGGCATGTTCGGCTTCCGTAGCCGCGTGGACCGGCGGAATCAAGGACCGCGGAAGCTCTGGATCTGTTTACCAGCCCAGGTGGGAAGGTTCGGATCAGACGTGGGTGACCAGGAGGGTCACGCCTGCCTCGCCGCCACAGTCGACGAAAACAGGACCGACGCCGTTACCGATCTCGGGGGCGAGGGTCGCCTTCGCCACGAATCCCTTCGGGTTGTCCTCAACGATGCGGATGTTCTGTAGCACCGGGTGCTCCCTGTCGAGCCCGGCGAGCACTGCCTTGAGCCCTTTGCCGCCACCGCAGTGACCGGTGATCGTCACCTCCTGGCCTCGCTTGGTGGTGGGATTGGGGCTGACCTGAACCACCGCCCTGGCGCCCTTCGGCGGCTTCGGCGCGGCCATCGCAGCGGTGGCCTTGCCGGCCGTGCCGGCCTGGGCGCCAGCCGGTGCGTCGGCCAATCCCAGCAAACCGGCCGTCAGGCTCAGCCCGGCGATCGCAGTGATCACTCTCTTGCCCATGGCGATTCCTCCAGTTCTCATCCGGCTATCTCGACGAGAAACGCTAGGCCGGGCCGCAGCGGGAGCGCGTCGTCCGTTGACCGTCACTTGACCTTGCACCGTTCGCCGTACGCACTACAGCGAACGGGGTAGGCATCAGGCCTCAACCGATCGCACGAGGCCGAGACCGTCAGGGCTTCAGGACGGGCGCGTTCAGGCCGGTCGCGCCGGGCATGACGTGGGAGGCCGACTTCTTCATATCGAGCTCGCTGAGGCGGCTCGGTCCGGTTTATGACGGTCAGCGGCCGTCCGGGGTGGGGCGGTGGTGGACGTACTCCACCACCGTCCCGTCGGGGTGCCGAGCGTTGAAACCGGCTCCGGTCGGCACTTCCTGAAGCGGGAACACGATCTCCGCACCCTCGGCCGCCAGCCGCTCGTAGTACGGCCGCACGTCGTCCACCAGCAGGGTACCCACCGTGTCCCGGAACGGGCGCACGGCTGCCTCATCACCGGCGATGATCAGAAACGCCCCCACCGTGGTCAGCTCCAGCCCCGCCGCCGCGAAGGTGAACCGCGCGTCGGCCGCCGTCCCCTGCAACCGCTCGTAGAAGCCGATGCTCTTGTCCAGTTCCCCCGGCGGCACGAACACCCGGATCAGCACGCGGGGTTCGGCCAGGCTGGAGGAGTCGTTGCGGAGTCGCCACATGTCATCGCTCATGTCATCGCTCATGGCATCCAGAGTGGCGCCGGGCTCCTGCCGGCAGGCAGGGGGGAGTTCATGGGATGAGTGGCGCTCATAGGATCGCGGTCATGGACGATGCCCTACGCCGCGAGCTCGGCGCCCACCTGCGCGCGGCCCGCGAGGTCGTTGACCCGGCGGACGTGGGCCTCGCCGGCGGCGGGCGGCGGCGTACCCCCGGGCTGCGCCGCGAGGAGGTCGCGGCGCTGGCCGGGGTCAGCGTCGCCTGGTACACGTGGCTGGAGCAGGGGAGGGCGAGCACCACTCGCCAGGTGCTGGACGCGATCTGCCGAGTACTCGGCATGGACACGGCGGCGCACCGCCACACGCTGGCGCTGGCCGGGTTCATGCCCGCCGCGCCGGTCACGGGCGAAGCCGTGCTCGGCGAGTCGACCCGGGCGCTGCTGGACAGCTGGACGTCCACGCCGGCCGCGGCCGTGGACGCGCGTTTCGACGTGCTCGCCGGCAACGCCGCCTACCGGCGCTTCTGGGGCGATCCGGACAGTGTGCCGAACGAGCGACGCAACCTCCTCATCATGCTCGCCACCCGCGCGGACCACCACCTGATCGACGTGGAGCCGCTGCTGCGCGGCCTGTACGAGCAATTCCGGGCCAACACCGGCCACATCCCGGACGACCCCCGCGCCGCGGCCATCGTCGATCTCCTGCGGCGCGAACGGCCCGACGCCGGGCACTGGTGGAGCTGCCGGGCGGTACGGGAGTTCGCCCCCGTTACGGCCGGCCGGTTCACGTTCTGCCTGCTGCGGCCGGTCGGCGAGGAAGGCGTCTACATCTTCACGCAGCTCCCGGCCTGACATCCTTAAGGGGCCTGCTCAGGCATATCCGCCCGATTCTTCCTGAGTACTACCGAGATCCCCACTGAGTACGGCATCGGACGCTCCACCATCCACCGGTAGTCGCTTGTTCATTCGCTACGGAACCGTCGCCCGGGGAGCTGGAACAGTTCTTCCGCTTTCAGACGGTGCTGATCGGCGCCGGGTTCTCGGGGAGCTGCCAGTTGCCGCCGCGGTCCTTCTTCGAAAAGCGCGCGGCGAGATCGGGAATGTGCAGGAAACAGGCCAGTGCGGTGGCGGCCTGGAAGGCGTCGATCGCACGCTGGGTCATCGGCATGCCCAGGCGTAGGAGACGCGGATTCACCTCGCCCTGGATCTCGTCGACGAAGGGCCGCAGCACGCTGTCGTAGTTCGCCAGTGCGGTCGGCAGGTCGCCCGGGTGCCGGTTGATCTCGCCGGCCAGGACGTAGGCGCCCACCAGGCCGCCGGAGATGCCCATGCCGCTGTAAGGGGAGGCACAGTGGGCGGCGTCGCCGGCAAGGACCACGCGGCCCTTGGACCAGGTGTCGGTTCGGACCTGGACGATCTCCTGGGAGTAGAAGAAGGGGCTCGTCTGCATGCCATTGATGAAGCGCTCGGTCTGCCAGCCCGCGTCGCGGAACCTGCTCGCCCAGAACCTCTGCTGGCGCTCGACGGGTTCCCGGTGGATCGCCGAGGCTTCCTCGGATTCCTCCCGCATCACGAAGTACACCTGCGTCTCGGTCGGGTTGTGGCTGCGGCGCATGATCTGACGGCCGCCCGGGACCATGTAGGTGTCCCGGATGTTGCTGTCGGACGCGATGCGCGGGATGAACCAGTAGGCCATGTGGATGCCGACCCGCCAGTACGGGTCGCAGCCCGCAGGGAGGATCGCCCGCCGGATGCGCGACCCCTGCCCGTCCGCGCCGACCAGGAGGTCGAACTCGCCGGAGGACCCGTCGGAGAGGTGCGCGATGACCTTCTGTTCGTCCTGTTCGAAGCCGTCCACGCTCACGCCGAAGACGTACTCGGTGTCGTCCTTCGACGCGTCGTGCAGGATGCGTACCAGGTCACCGCGCATGATCTCGTACTCGGAGGTGAGGGTCTGCCGGCCCTGGCCGGAGGTGTTGGCCATGATCGTCGCCTTGGTCCTGCCGCGCGCGTCGACGAAGGCGACACCCGCCTCGTCCACCAGCTTGCCGCGGACGGCGTCAAGAAGCCCCATCCGTTCGACGGCCTCGATGCCCTGTCCCCGGAGGTCGACCTGCGCCCCGGTGGCCCGCAGCACCGGAAAGCGTTCGGCGACGGTCACCCTGTGGCCGCCCCGCGTGAGCCAGAAAGCCAGCGCCTGGCCCGCTATCCCGCCGCCGGTAACAAGGATCCGCAGGGGGCGCGCTCCGGGTCTGTCGGCCATGCCCATCACCCCAAAGAATCTATCAGTGAATGATTCCCCTCCAGAGTCATCTATCAGTGATAGATTTGTCAACGTGACCAAGGTGAACCGTGAGATCGTCGTCTCCGAAGCACTCGACCTGCTCGACGAGGTCGGGCTGGACACGGTCAGTACGCGGCGGCTGGCGAAGCGGCTGGGCGTCGAACAGCCCTCCCTGTACTGGTACTTCCGCACTAAGAAGGACCTCCTCGCCGCCATGGCGGAGGCGGCGATGGCACCGCATGTGGCCGCCCCGCTGCCGACGCCCGACGACGACTGGCGCGACTGGTTCCTGGACAACACGCGAAGCTTCCGGCGCACCCTGCTGATGCGTCGGGACGGCGCACGCCTCCACGCAGGCAGCACCCCTGCCAACGACCTCGACCGGATCCGCCGCAAGATGGACTTCCTGATCACCTCCGGAGTGCCTGAGCGGGACGCCCAGATGGCGATGCTGGCCGCCGGTCGTTTCACGGTCGGCAGTGTCCTGGAGGAACAGGCGGACGCCGGCTCCGGCGACGGCTCAGATCCACCAGCGGACATGCCTGTGATCGACTACGAGTCGGCATTCGAGGCCGGCCTGACCCTCATCTTGGACGGCCTGGTGCACCGCACCGCAATGCGGGCCGCCTCCCCGTCGGCAAACGATCTAATCCCGGCAGGCCGCTCTGCTCGGGGTCAGGTCGTGGGAGCGAGGCGAGCGATGACGCCCGGGGCGATGTAGTCGTCGGGGTCGATGGCCACCTCATACCTGGCGTGGGTGAGGACCTGGGTGAGGGCTCGCAGTTCGGCGTCCAGGTCGACGCCGACCATGTTGGCGCGTCACGGTGCAGAATCGTGCTGTGGGACGTGCGGGGTTCGCCGGCCGTGTGAGATATCCCGCTCCCGTCGTTGTGGCGCTGGTGGTCTGGGGACGTGACCATGTAGTGATGACGACCTCCTCGCCCCGCCCGCCGCACGTCGGTAACCGACCGGATCCGATAGGCGGGACTACCGCGCTCGGTGGAGAGCCCGCTCCCGCCCGCGGGTACCTGCTGGACAACGCACGCGCCGAGGCGGGCGAGCGATTCGTCTGGCTGGCCGAGCTGTTCGACGGTGTGACGCGGGGGCACTTCGATCGACTGGGGGTCGGGGCCGGCTCGCGCTGCTGGGAGGTGGGGGCCGGTGGCCGCAGTATCCCGGAGGCGCTCGCGGCGGCCGTCGGTCCGACCGGGCACGTGCTGGCCACGGACATCGACCCGTCGTGGCTGAAGGCAGGCGACGGGTACGAGGTGCGCCGGCACGACGTCGCCGCTGATCCGCCCCCGGAGCCGGGGACGTTCGATCTGGTGCACGCCCGGCTCGTGCTGGTCCATGTACCCGACCGGGCTCGGGCGTTGGCCACGATGGTGGCGGCGCTGCGGCCCGGCGGCTGGCTGCTGGTCGAGGACGCCGATACCGCTCTGCAGCAACTGGCATGCCTGGACGACAGCGGCCCGGCGCAGCGGCGGGCCAACCGGCTGCGCGACGCGGTCCGGGAGCTGCTGACGCGCCGCGGCGCGGACCTGCGCTACGGCCGGACACTGCCGCGGGCATTGCGTGAGGCCGGCTTGGTAGATGTCGCCGCGGCGGGCTCTTTCCCGGTCGGCGGGCTGGCCTGCGACCGGCTGGAGGCGGCGACCATCCGGCACGTGCGCGGCGAGCTGCTCGCGGCCGGCCTGGCCGACGACGCCGAGATCGACGCGCACTTGGCCGCCATCCACGCGGGCAAACTCGACCTGACACTCGCGCCGCTGATCTCGGCCTGGGGACGCCGTCCAGCCGAGCACCCGCCGGCACTCGGTTAGGCGCGGATCCAGGCGTTGTCCGATCTGCCCACAGCGCTGTTCGTCGAGGAGATCTTCGGGCCGCAGGAGTAGCCCCGCGGTCCGGTCCCGGTCGGCGGCCGCCGCTGTTTCCGCAGGTCGCCGAGTCCCGAAACCCGTCCCGGAACCGGTGTGTCGGCACCGGGGTCGCGGGACGTTTCCGAGCCGATGCTCGGCATGACGACCGCCTCCGCTGCGGTGCCGGCACCTCGTCGGGTACGAACCCCAGCCACGGCAGCGTGCACAACTGCACAGCGACACCGAGCACGTTTCGCCAGGTCCGGAACTTGCGCAGGAACGCCTCGTCCGCGCTGGTCAGCGTGAGATGCCGGATCAACTGCCCGGCCCAACTCCGGGAACCCCCGCAGCCGCGCCAACTCCTCCTCGGAGGACACGTCTCGCGTCGCCACGTCCCCACCCATCCGAGCATCGACCGGCACCAAACGGACCGAAACGCTACCGGGCCAGCCCACGAAGCTGATCAATGTGCCTTAACGTTGGTTTTTCGCTGGAAGCTACGGGCAGGCCGCAGAGGCCGGGCGGGCCATCATCGCGGAGAACTACGCGGCATATGTCGCCGAATACGGCGATCCCGCATAGTCACGGAGGTACCTGGCGGCTGGGGACACGTTCGCAAGCGGAGGGCCGGCACAGCGCAAGGCCCGCCGCGGGTACGAGAACCGCGTCAGCACCCTCACCGTCGAATCGGGCGGATGGGACCCAGGTGCGGCCCACCCTGACCGCGGACCGGTGACCTGTCGCCGACGCCTGAAACTTGCCGGGCGCGAGCCACTCGGCGAGCAGCTGGAGCTGTTCAGTACGGCAGAGCAGAACGAGGCTGCAGGTGGGGCGCCCTGACCTCAGCTATTCCGGTTGGAGTGAGGGTGATCTCACTGCCCCGCCATAGCAACCCAGAGTTATCGACCGGTTTCTTTATGTGAGCATCCGGGGGTCGCGTAGGCCACTGTGACATCACGACCCTCACCCTTCCCGAGCAAGGAGAGCTCATGCGCGCGAAAGTCACCGCCATCGCCCTGGCCGCCACCTTGACCGTCGGCGGCCTGGCCACCGGTGCTGCCGCCTACGCCGCGCTCGGCGGCGCCCAGGCCCCCTACGCGCGCGCCGCCGCCGTCGTCAATGCCGACGGCACCGTCGTGCGCTCCAAGGGTGTCACCGAGGTCCGCCGTCTCGGCGTCGGCCGCTACTGCCTCAAGCTTGACTCCGACATCGACGCCACCAAGGCCGTCCCGGTCGCCACCAAGCGCTGGGGCGCCCCCTGGAACTCCAGCGTCTTCGTTGACGCTGACGCCAGCGCGTGCGGCGCCGCCGCCCACCACGTCTTCGTCGGCGCAGGCAACAACGGGGCCGGCGCCGACGTCGCCTTCCACGTCATCGTCCCCTGAGCGGTCCGGCCCTCGAAAACAGCGAAGGGAGTTGGCGCAGGCCAACTCCCTCTCTCATGGAGTTCGTGGTCTTATCGCAGGTCGTAATGCGTGCCTACGCCGAACTCCGCGGGAGGTGGAGTTCGCCCGGTCGGCCAGGGGGGCGGCCGGAATGCGGCCAAAGGGACCGCGTCTCGCGCACTTACGGCAGTGCGAGGCCGGGATTTCGGCGGCAGTCACTGCGCGATCGTGGACGAGACCGGATTGGCGCCCGAACCGATGTCGGCCTGCATCGACGTCGCCGACGTCCGCGCCGACGGCACCCAGGTGCACCAGTGGCGGTGTCTCACATCTCGGCTGCGCCGACACGCAGTCGACATTGTCGATCACTTAGTGCTATGGGTCAAATGCACATAGTAGCGTCGCTGTGATGTTGATCTACGAGGACATTCCTCACGACAGAGTGGGAGTTCGACGTTGATGTCACAGCGATTCCGATCCTCGCTGACCTGCGCCGCATTGGCGCTGCTGGCCGCATTGGGAACGCAAGGAGCGGCCGGAACCGGTGCGCTCGCCGCCACCACTCAACAGCAGACCGCTACCCGAGCCGCCCAGACACCCTGTGTCCGGCAGGGACAGACGACCTACCCCGTCAGCTACTACTGGAGGAACCTGATCGGCTGGCACCTGGGCAGCGGGTCGGTCTCGGTCGACACCTCCCCATCCTTGTGGGGTGGGCAGATCGCACCAGGCGGCACCTTCACCCTCACCCTGACCCACCGCACGGCCCAGTGGCCGGCGCTGGTGCGCACCTACACCACCACCTGGGACCTGTCATCCCTGCTGGCCAACGCCAACATCGTCAGCCAGTCAGGGACCGGCACCATCAACGGCACCACCCTGTCGATCACTTCACCGGGCTACAAGACCGACCCGCCCGCCAAGGTCATCACCTTCCAGGTCCGCCAGGGCACCGCCGGAAGCAGCATGACCATCCGGCCAAGCGGCATCAGCAGCGTCGTCGCCTTCCCAGGCCAGCTCGGGAACAACACACCCGCTCCGCCGATCCAGATCGTCAACGGGCAGTCGATCTCGCCCACCCGGGCCGCCGACGACGCCGCCACCACCCAGGGCAGAGCCGTCAACGTGCCCGTCCTGGCCAACGACACCGCGACCGGACCGGTGATCAGCAACGTCACCGCTCCCGGCCACGGCACCGCGACCATCTCCGGCAACACCGTGGTCTACACACCCGGCCCCGGCTTCGTCGGCACCGACACCTTCACCTACACCATCACCACCGCCTGCGGAAGCGCCACCGCCACGGTCACCGTCACCGTCCCGTGCACCGACACACCCATCACCCTGGCCAACGGCAGCTTCGAGGCACCACCCGTGACCGGGTACCAGTTCCTCCCCGACGCCTCCGTCAACCCGGGCATCGCCTGGCACACCACCGCCACCGACCGCCTGGTGGAGTTCTGGCGCACCGGCACGAACGGAGTCCCGGCAGCCGATGGCCAGCAGTTCGCCGAACTCAACGCCCACCAGTTCTCCACCCTGTACCAGGACCTGCCCACCGTTCCGGGAACCCTCATGACCTGGTCGCTGTATCACCGGGGCGTTCTGGGCACCGACGTGATGCACGTGCTCATCGGCGCCCCCGGCGCGACCGTGGCCCAGATCCCCGCCGGAGCCTCCTCACCCGACATCACCGACGGCAACACCGCCTGGCGCCACTACACCGGGGTGTACGTCGTCCCGCCGGGACAGACCGTCACGCGGTTCGCCTTCCAGTCGGTGTCGACCGCAGGTGGTAGCCCGGGGACCGGGAACCTCCTGGACGGCGTGGTCTTCGAGACCCCGACCTGCCCGCCCACGACCAAGGGCTGAGGGCAGGCGGATTCCTGGGGGCTGCGGATCAGCCTGGCGTCGCGACGAGGTCTAGAACCTAAGCCGCCACCTGGGGCCAGGTGAATTGGTTTTTCCGCGATTGCTACCGGCCCCCATCAAGGCACCCGATGAGGACCTGTTGTGGAATGCCGAGCCCCCGGTGCTCCTGCGGGGTGAGGCGAAGCTGCGCGGCGCAGACGGATCCGAAACCCAGCGCTGGGGGTTCGAGCCCGCGAACGATTGAGATGTGTGCGTCCCCGCCCGGCGACCGGGGCTTGGGTTGCCCGCCTCGGGCCGGGGAGCGTAGCCGTCGCTCACCCGCTGGCAAGTCCCGCAACCGCCGGTACGGGACTTGCCGGCGGGCGACGCTGAGCGCTTGATCCGGGCCCTGGGCCGGGTGAGGTCACGGGTTACTCTCGGCCGGGTGGCCGCCGTGAACCTGCGGGCGCGGAACGCAGGCCGGAGTGATCGGTCACAGCCGATGAGTCAAGTGGCTCAGCGCCAGGAGTGCGCACGTGCTGGCGAGAGCGGGGACGGTGTAGGGGAAGGGGCGCGGGCCGAGCATGTCCGGGACGGAGAGGACGGAGCCGTCGGGCAGCTGATGATCGAGGAGGTAGCGGGTGGCGCGGGCAGCGGGGACGTGGTCGTGCTGGCGGGTGAGGCAGATCAGCGCGTAGGCGGTGCTGATCGGATCACTGGGTGAGCCTTCCTGCTGGCCGAAGCCGCCGTCTGGCAGCTGCCGCGACCTGACCAGGTCTAGGGCGCGGGTGGTGACGGTACGGGCGGCGGGGTGGTGGGGGTGGGGTGCGGTGGCGAGCAGCGCGCGGAAGAGGGTGTGGAGTTGGCTGCTGCTCCAGCCGGGCGGGAAGGAGCCGTCGGGGCGCTGGCAGGTGGCCAGGAATTCGAGGGCGCTGTGGATGGCCTGCTCGTGGCCTGGGTCTTGGGTGGTGAGGGCGTTGATGGCGGCGGCGGTCATGCATGCCTCTGAGGGGGCGCCTGCGACGTAGGTGGGGAAACCTCCGTCCGTATTTTGCAGAGCGGTGAGGGCGTCGGTTCCACGTCGGATCGGCGCCTGGTGGGCGCACGGGTCATGCTGCTGGAGGAATTCCAGTGCCACGGTGGTGCAGTCGACATCGCTGAGAGCGGCTTGGTCGGTGTAGGACCAGCCGCCGGAAGGTTTCTGCTGCTCGGTCAGGTGGCCGGCGATCCGGTCCAGCACCGGGGTGGGGGCGCCGGTCGAGGCCAGGGCGACACCGGTGGTGACGGTGGCCCAGGTGTCGACATCGGTGACGAACGGCAGCCCCCCGTCGGCCCGTTGATGCCGCAAGGCCAGGCGTAAGCCGGCCGTGACGACGTGCTCGTGGCCGGGCACGCGGGCGAGCGCGTGCAGGACCGACAGGTGGATGAGGAGGTTGGCCTCCCAGATCCGCCCGTCCTGCTGGGTGGACAGCAGCAGAGCGACGTCGCCGGGAGCGAGGGATCGGTCGTCTTTGGGGGCGAGGATGACTTTGGCCGCGGTGAACTGAACCAGGGCCCAGGGGTGCAGGCCCTCGGGGGAGAAGGCGCGCGGGCCCGGCGCCGGGGCGTTGTGCGGGTGGGGCAGGCCGAGCATGGTCAGCACCGCCGCGATCAGTGCCTTCTTGCGGGGTGCGGTGAAGTCGGGGGCGTCGGCGACCAGTCGCTGTGCCAGCGCGGCGGCGGACCGTGCCCGCCCGGCCAGGGCAGCACCTGCCAGGGCCGCATCCACTGGGCCGGCGACCGTGCGCTGCCGCTGGAGGTATGCGCCGAGCCGCTGCTTTTCTTCTTTGTGTCCGGTGAGTTCGCGCAGGAGCGGCCACGCGAGCGCCGATTCCAGCACCCGGCTGTGGCACGGCTCGCGGACCGCTCCGCAGGCGTCGACCCGGTGAGCGAGATGTTCGCGCAGCCGTCGTGTTGCCGCCTTCAGCGAGGAGGGGAACGCGGTGGCGGGCCAGGGGAGGAGGGGGCAGGTGAGCGCGGGCACTCGCATCGAAGAGCGATTCCTTTCTGGGCGCGGCTACAGCACGGGCGAGGCAGGGCTCGGCTTTCGGCTTTGGCGTGCCCGTTGCCTTGCCGCCGGTGCTCTACGAGCGGGTGCGAAAGCACCCGCTTTCGTACGCCATTGCAACGTCGTGTCCAGGCGATGCTCGTCATGTGGACACGACGTCAGGCCGGTTGAGGGGGCGGCCGGTCCTCGGCCCGGCCGGTGGTGCCGTCGTGGTTCAGGGGCGGTGGAAATGTGTAGCGGCCGGAGTCGAGCAGCCAGCCGAAGTGGGTGCCAGGCAGGTCGGTGAGGGTGTCGGCGACCTGGGCGATGGGGTGCCGCTGGTCGTCCAGGTGCAGCCGATGCGTCTCCTGGCCCAGGAGACGCCGGGCGTTACGCAGGTCGTCAAGGCGCCGGCGGATCTGCTGTTTGACCTGCTCGACGGCGGTGCGGGTGTCGCAGCCCAGCGCATGGCGGAAGACGGTGACGTAGTTGGTGGTGTCGCCGGATGCGCTCTCACGGTCGTAGGAGGCGATGTCGTTGCACCAGGCGGTGATGTCGTTGGCGGCGGCGCACAGTTCGCTCCAGGCGCTGGTGCGCGCCAAAGGCGCGGGAATCTCGGCGCGGTGGGCGACCTCGAACAGGTTGAACATGTGCTCGCCGTTGGCGCGCCGGCGCAGCCGCGGGTAGTCCTCAACAGAAGGGACGCGGCCGTTGACGCGGTTGTCCGCCTGTTCGAGGAACGCGTCCCGGTGGTGGCGCATCTGGGTGGTGAAACGCGTGCGCCAGGCCGGCGTCATCCTGGGAGCGGTGCGCTGCCAGAGGTCGGCCAGCGCCGCCTGGAGCGGGGAGGCCGGCCCTGGTGGACGGCTGGTGGAGACGATGGCAAGCAGGCTGCCGTAGGTTCGGCGGACCCAGGCTTGGTCGTGGCCGGCGAGACCGTCGTCTTGCTCGTCGTCCAGAAAGAAGAACCAGGTGGTCCACTGCGAGAACAGGGTGACATCCGCTGCAGGGACATGGGGCAGGAAACGGGCGGCGGCGAGGTGGAACCGGGCCCGGCCGAGCCGTTCGGCATCACGCCTGTTCGCGGTCAGCCCCATCATCCTGGCCCAGTGGAGTGTCTCTGCCTCGATGTCGGACGCTTGCAGGTGCACCGTTTCAGGGACGCTGATGCCGAGTTCGGTGTGCAGCGCGGTGGAGCAGGATCCGCTTGCCAACCGGTTTCCTCGTCCTTCGCTCACTTTGACCTCCTCACCGGCACAGGAAACGGGTCCTGGCCGCGGCCGCCGAATACGAACTGGAGCTGCGCGCTGAACACCAAGCCGAGGGGCCGCCAAGCGCCGCGAGGCCGCCGGCGCCATGCTGCCCGGCAAGAAGAAGACCGGTCGGCCCCGCGTCATCGGCCCCGCCGAGCCGGCGACGCTGCGCCACCTGGTCGCCGACGGCGTCTCGGTCATTGAGGCCACCCGCACCACCTCGGCTCCCACCGACCCGAACGCGGCCAACGACAGCGCTTCGGCGCGCTGCACCGTGATCTCCATCATCCTGGCCACCTGCCCCTGCCCCCCGGTCCCGGCGGGACGAACCCGGCCCGGTACGTCCCGCTGGAGCCCGCGCTCTGCGCAGCCCTTTCTTTGTCCGCTGGAGCGCCTCAGGGTCGCCCCTTCACGGCCCAGAACTCCCGAAGCTACGGCCAGGAGCAAAGTAGGGGGCTGATTGGACAGAACGGAAGTTCTGTCCGGTTCCCGAGACGGCGTCTGACCAGGTCAGCACAGCCAGACCGTTGCGGGAACCAATCCGGCCCCACGCCGGGCACGGCCATCCACAGCCGAGACCCCGGCTTCTACGACACCTTCGTTAGCGCAGGCCAGACGGTACTTCGTTGGAAATTTCCTCATTGCTACCGGGATCCCCGACAGCGAAGTCGGCTCTTCCTTGAGGGCTGTCAGAGAGTGGTGATCTGAGCGGCGAGGGTGCCGTCTTGGATGGTCAGGCCGCCGGATGCCAGGCAGTTGAGCGGGTTGACGGCGTAGACCCAGGTGAAGACGGCGGTGGCGCCGGTGAACTGGCCTGCGGTGATGGTGCCGGTGCCCACGGTTTGCAGGATGCCGCCGGTGATGGTCAGCACGTAGGTGAGACTGGCGGTGGAGGTGTTGCCGTTGTTCCAGGTGACGGTGAGCGGGCCGTCGGGGCTTACTTCGACGTCGTTGCAGGAGGCGCCGGGGATGGTGGCGCTCAGGAACCATGAGCCGCTGGTGAGGGTGGGGTCGGTGGAGGTGCAGGAGGACAGGGTGCTGGTTTCGGTGGAGCTGACGTTTCGCGGGGTGAGGGTCAGGCCGGGGCTGTAGGTGGCGTGGCTGGTGCCGGTGCAGGTGACCGACGCCGCGGCGTGGGCGGCCGGGGCGGGGATGAGCACGGCGGCCAAGGTGGCCAGCGGGGCCAGCAGGGCGGCGGGCAGCCTGCGTCGGCGGCGGGGCGGGACATGAACGCACATGGACATGGGGCTTCCTTCGCGTCGTGGGAAAAGGCCGGAGCCGGGGGCGGTCGCCCGGGGGAAGGGGCCGAGACCGCCCGCCGTCGGCGTGCCGGTCTGGCAGGAGCAGGGGGATAGCACCCCCGCACCGTCCGCAGGAGGTAACTGGACGTCCGCGGTGACCGGTGAAGGCCCGCCGCAGGTGCGGCGGGCCTTCACCGGTGGTCCGGGGTCAGTGCTGGATGAGTCCGGCGGTGTCGGTGGCGGCTTCGAGGGCGGGGGTGCCGGTGAAGGTCGCGGTGTAGGACAGGTGGAGCAGGATCGCGGTCAGCGGGGCCAAGCCGTAGCAGGAGGCGACGCCGCTGCTGTTGGTGGTGGCGGTGCAGACGGTGTGGGTGCCGACCTTGAAGGTGACGGTCTTTCCGGCGAGGGGCTGGCCGGTGGTGGTGTCGGTGAGGGTCGCCGAGGGATGCAGGTTGATGTTGAGCGCGCCGCCGGTGACGGAGAACAGCAGCGGCTGGGCGTCGAGCTTGGTGGTGTCCTTGGTGTAGGTGAAGGTGCCGGCGCTGCTGGTGGCGCTGGTGCCGTGCGGGGTGGTGACCTTCACGTCGACCGCTCCGGCGGCGGTGGCGGCGGGGCTGGTCGCGGTGATGCTGGTGGCGGAGTTCACCGTGAACGAGGTCGCCGCGGTTGCGCCGAAGGTGACGGCGGTGGCGCCGGTCAGGTTGGTGCCGGTGATGGTCACGCTCGTGCCGCCGGAGGCGGGGCCGGTGGCCGGGTTGACGGCGGTGATGGCGGGTGCGGGGTTGATGTAGGTGAAGGTGCCCGCGCTGCTGGTGGCGCTGGTGCCGCCGGGGGTGGTGACCTTCACGTCCACCGCTCCGGCGGCGGTGGCGGCGGGGCTGGTGGCGGTGATCTGGGTGTCGGAGTCGACGGTGAACGAGGCCGCGGTGTCGCCGAAGACGACGGCGGTGGCGCCGGTGAGGTCGGCGCCCGTGATCGTCACCGTGGTGCCGCCGGTGGTGGGCCCGCTGGCGGGGCTGATGCCGGTGATGGCGGGGACCTGGTAGTAGGTGATGATGACGACGCCGTTGCCCGATCGGACGCCGGTCTGGAAGGTGGTCCCGGCGGGGCCGTAGCCGCTGCCTCCGCCACCGCCCGCGGAGGCCCTGGCGTAGGTGGGAGGACCGGCCCATTCGCCTCCGCCGCCCCCACCGCCGCCGTACCAACCGCCTCCGCCGCCGCCTCCGCCGGCGCCGGAGGGCCCACCGGGCGCCTCCGCGCCGCCCGCGCCGCCCGTACCGGCCGTGCCGTCGGCTCCGGCGTCCGCTCCGTAGCTGCCGGCGCCGCCGCTCCCACCGGCCGAGGATGTCGCTCCGCCGCCCGGGTTGGCCCCGAGGCTCGAGTTGCCGCCGGAGGCACCGGCGGCACCGCCTCCGTCCCCGCCGCCGCCCGCGTAGCCGCGGTCGAAGTTGCCGCCTCCGCCGCCTCCGCCGGCCACTAGCACCCGGTCGTCCAGGCCGTAGCCGGGGCCGGTGCGCACGTCCGAGGCGCCGCCGCCCGCGCCGCCGTCGAGATACCCAAACACGTTCCCGCCCTTGCCGCCGGCGCCTCCGCCGCCGTAGCCGCCGGTCCCTCCGACGTTGATCTGGAGCTCCTGCCCGGGGGTGACGGCCAGGGTGGCCTTGGCCTCTCCGCCCCGGCCGCCCGCGCCACCCGGGACTTGGCCGGGCCCGGCCTGGCCCTGGGCGCCGAACGCGTCCACCTCGATCGAGGTCACACCGTCCGGCACGGTGAGCGTCTGCGGGCCACCGGTGTAGGAGAACGTCACCGTCGTGGCGGCCTGGGCCGCCGGGGCCACCGCGGCCAGGCCGCCGGCGGCCAGGGCCAGGGCCAGCGTGCCCCGCAGGGCCAGCCTGGTCAGACGGACGCGCGGGCCGCGCCCGCGCAGGGAGGTGTTCGAGGTCGAGGACAGGAGGGGGGGTAAGGACATGAAGTAGGGCTCTCTTTCGGCTTCGCCGCCTCGGCCGCCCGGTCCCTGTCGGACCGCGCCGTACAGCCGGACGTCCAGACGCGGCGGCGCGCAACCGCCCGGTGTCCCCGAACCCCGATCTTCATCACCGAGAGGAATCGTTCACACGCCCCACGCCACAGCGAAACTCTCATCGATCATGGGGGCGCGACACCTACCCGGCGTGTACTAACTGCTATCCATACGGGAGAACCAGCACTCACCCCCATGCCTCTGGCGCTTCCGCCTTTCCTGCGCTAAAGGCCGTCTATCGGGGCAAATAATGGGCGAGTGGAGGTATCCATGCAGTCTTCGCAAACCCGGAAGGCATGGTCGGCGGCAACAGCCGCCGTGAGCGGACCTATCCCACCCGCATCACCTCTTTGAGGCGCTGGCGCTCTCGCGATCGACCGGCCCGTACGCGCGTACGCGACGCCCGTCGGCCACCGGTCTGGCGGCGGACTTTCGCGACACCCTAAGCAGGCGCGAAGAACCGCAGGAGTCAGCGAGGCGGGCCGGGAGACTGCCCGCCCGGCCGAGCCCCGGGGAGCGTAGCCGTCGCTTGCCCGCCCGCGAGCCCCCGCACCCGCCGACCCGGGCAGCCGCCGTAGGGGACTTGCCCACGGGCGGTGCCGACGGCTCGACCCGGATCCCGGGCCGGGGCGAGCGCAGGAACGCGGCAGAACGAGGGCGGCTACCGGCTGACCGATCGCCGCAGAGCGAGCAGACCTTCGTCGAAGGCGAGCTGAAACAGCGCGCCAGGCGCACCATCACCCAATCCTTATCGCCCATCGTGGCCGGTGTGCCGTTGGCTTCGGCATCGACGGCCGACTCCAGCAGATCCTGCGGCAGGGCGTGCGCGTGGCCGAGCAAGTAGCCGTTCAACGCCGCCTTGCGAGTGAGCTTGATCCACCTGCGCGGCATCCGCAGCATCCCCGCCCGGACCGCCTCCTCCCGGAATGTCCCTTCCGGATGAGGTTGGCGGGAGGGACACGTGCCGGCCTGCGGCCCGTCATGTTGATCCGAACGGTTTCCGGCTGAAGTCATTCAGGCTTTGCTGTCGGTGAACCACGTGCGTGCGGCTGGCGGGTCCGCTCAGGTGAGGAGTTTCGCGAGCTGGGCCATCTCGGTGGGTGGGTCGATCACCGGCTGGATGAGCAGTTCGTCGATGCCGGCCTGTTCCAGGGTGGTGATGCGGGCGCGCAGGTCGTTGCGGGTGCCGACCAAGACCAGGGTGTTCATCAGCGAGGGCGGGATCAGGTCCCGGTCCTCCGGTGCGATGCGTCCGAGGTAGTTGGGGTAGAGCTTGGTGTGCCGGTCGGGCGCTGTGGCGGTGGTGCCGCGCCGGTCGAGGAGTCGCCGCACCGCCTCGCGTTCCTCGGGGCCGAGTTGCTCGGCGAAAGCGCGTGCGTCGGCGGCGGTGTCGGCGGCGAAGGCCAGCAGCGACAGGACGACGTGGCCGGTTGCGTCCCGGGCCGCGTCGCCGTGGGAGTCCTCGTCCTCGTCCTCGTCGAGGATGTGCAGCGCGGTGACCACGTAGGAGTCCATGCGGGAGTCGGGGTCGCGTGGTGTGTCGTGAGCGGCGTGGCGGCGGGCGTCATGCAGTGCTTGCCAGGCGGTGGGGTCCAGCAGGCCGAAGGAGATCAGGCCGGTGCCGCGGCGGCCGGCGACAGCGGCGGCTTTCGGTCCTAGCGCGGCCACGACGAACTCGATCGGGTCAGACGTGTTCGCGTGCGCCCCGGTGTGCAGGAATCGGACGTTGCGGACTCGGTCCCCTTCGCGGTACTCGATCGTGCGTCCGGCGCACAGGTCCTGCAGCGCGGCGGTGAAGTTCTCCATCATGGCTGCCGTGGTCGGCCGCATGCCCAGCGTGCGCCGGGCGGTGTTCCCGGTGCCGACCCCGCAGATGATCCGGCCTGGCGCCAGGGCGTTGAGGCTGGCGAACGCGCTCGCGGCGGCCGGGGCCGAGCGCAGCGCCGGTGAGGTCACGCCGATGCCGAGCCTGATGCGGCTGGTGGCCTTCGCACACAGTCCCAGGGCGACGAAGGGGTCGCCGTGGACCATCGGGGTGTCGTTGAGCCAGAAACTGTGCAGGCCCAGCCCCTCGGCCTGTACGGCGAGGTCCTCCACACCGGGATGTGCGGCGACCACAACGCCTGAACGCATCAAAACCTCCAAGGCGCAAAGAATCGAACGTACTCAGCCTGACACCAGACGGTGGATCGAACACGTCGAGGTCAATTGGACAGTCGGCACCGAGCGGTGCGGGTGTCGTGTCGGCACGGGAGACGACCTCTTCGGGCCCGACGAGGAGTGGCTCGACCCGTTCGCCGATCCCCGCCCCGACATCCGCCGGTGGACCGAGCCGATGCGCCATGCGGGAAGCTGAGGATGCTGGAGTACGCCGAGCGACATCCATGGTCGGGCTGAGGGCCTCCGTCTCCTCCAGCAGACGTGACACTCCGACGTCGACCGGGGCACGCGCCGACCCGGGACTTTCCGCATTTTCCGCAGTGCCCTACGCGCGCGTGCGCAAGGGACGGATGGCGGTTTCAGGAGCCGCGGCGGGGACAGCGTCGTAGCCTCAGACGGCCAACCTGCGACCGACAGGGACCCTCCGGAAGCCTGCCGAAAGTCTGACCGGACAGCCATGGCCCCTCACCGCCCGGCATCGTCCCAGCGGGCGGTGAAGGCCCGCGGCGCGCGGCGCTGGCGGTCCTCCTCGGCCGGCACCGCCGCCAGGATCCGGCGATCCACATACGGCTCCACGGCGGCCAGCAGCGCGCGCTGCAACTCGGCCGGCTCCAGCGCCTCGACCTCCCACTGCACCGGCCGCTCGAGGTCGAGACCGTGGCGGGTGGCGAAGGCGGGCCAGCGCGGATCGTCGCGCTTGCCCTCGGCCGCCGGTAGCCCGTAGGCCAAGATCTGATCGCCGGTGAGCAGGACGCGTTCGGCGTGCGCCCAGCACGGGTCCGGCCGGAATACGGCTGAAAGGGGCCGCGGAGGCACGTCCCGCTGGCCAGTAGGGCGTCCCGGAGCGGAAATCAGCGACAACCGGTGATCGCCGGGCGGGTTGGAAAGAGGGGGGCTGGTGACGCGCTTCTTACCAGCACGCCGCCGAGCACGGTGCAGCACAGCGCGGCCCCAACGGTTGTCTTGATCTTGCGGAGCATGAGGTCATCCGGTGAGGGAGCCGACGCCGGGGGTGATGCGCACGGCGGTGCGGGAAAGCCGATGGAGAGTCTGTGGCTGCGCCGTAACGCTACGGATCGGGCGGTCCGGGATCGTCCCCCCACGGCGGGCATTTGCCGGTAGCTCGTGTGGGGGACAAGCACGGCCTGTCGGAGAGGGACGCGATCGCCCCGCTCCGTCGTGCGATACGGGCGCCGCCGGAGATGTACGCGATCCACGGAGACGTCGAACGCGGCGGCGTCGTACGACGAATCGCATGTGCGCCTGTCCCCCGTGCGAGCTACCCGCGAGTGTCCACCGCATGGGGACGATTCCAGACCGCCGAATCCCTAGCGTTTCTCGGCGTAGCGGCGGCGCCCCGTCGCGGAGTCCCCCACGTAAAGGGAGTCGTCATGCGGTTGTTGAAACAGCTCGTGCCTGTCGCGGTGGTCGCCTTCGCCGGCGGCACGATCGTGGGCGCGGTGCAGGGGAGCCCGCTCCTCACCCTGCTCCTCGGTGTCGCGACGGCCGTGCTCGCGGTGCTCGTGTACGCCCGGGTGGTGCGGTGGTCCGAGAGCCGCGTACCGGTGGAGGTGGCCGGGGAAAATGCCGTCGCCGCCGTCGGCCGGGGGGTGCTGATCGGTGCCGGGATGTTCGCGGCCGTCATCGTGAACATCGCTCTCGTGGGCGGCTACCGGGTAGACGGCCTCGGCTCGGTGACGGACGCGGGCGGGCAGCTCGGCTTCATGGCCGCCGCCGCGGTGACGGAGGAACTGCTCTTTCGCGGCATCCTGTTCAGGATCGTCGAGGAACGCACGGGGACGTGGATGGCGCTGGCGCTGACCGGTCTGTTGTTCGGCTTGTCGCACCTGTTCAACCCGCACGCCGACCTGTGGGGCGCGATCGCCATCGCGATCGAGGCGGGCGGTATGCTCGCCGCCGCCTACGCCGCCACCCGCACCCTGTGGGTGCCGATCGGCGTGCACTTCGGCTGGAACTTCGCGGCGGCCGGCATCTTCGGCACCGAGGTCTCGGGCAACGGCGCGACGCAGGGGCTGCTGCACGGCGTGACGTCGGGCAACGCCCTGCTCACGGGCGGCGAGTTCGGGCCGGAGGCGAGCCCGTACGCGGTGGTGTTCGGCCTGCTGCTGACGGTCGTGTTCATGTGGCTGGCCCGCCGGCGCGGCAATGTGGTCCCGCTCCGGCGCGGCGCGACCGCTACGCTCGCCCAGTGATCGATCTACGGCGGGTCACGGAACTGTGGCGGCGGTGCGACGTCGTGGTCCGGGATTTACCGTTCGGGCTGCTGCTGGCCGTCGCATCGCTCCTGCCGGCGCTCCACGGCAAGGGGACGCAGGTCGGTGACTTGCCGGCCCGCCCCTTCGACGCGCTGGCGTTAGTGGTGATCGCCCTGGAGTGCCTTCCGCTCGCCGTGCGCCGGCGGTGGCCGGCCGTGTGTCTGGCTCTGGTGTCACTCGGCTTCGTCCTCGACCAGCTCCGCGCCTACCACGTGTTCGCGAGCAACGCGATGCCCATCGCGCTCATCAGCGCAGGCGCCCATCTGGAGCGCCACCGGCGCGTCACCGGGGTCCTCCTGTCCATGGCGTACGTGCCGCTGGCGGTCGCGCTCGGCCGGCTCGGCGCGCCCGAGAGGGTGGAAGGCTACGTGGTGTTCTACCTGGTCCTGACCCTCGCGTGGGGCATCGGGGGCTGGCTGCGCTCCACCCGCGCCGCCGAGGCGGAACGCCGCCGCCACGTCGCCGAGGCCACCCGCGCCGCCGAACGGACCCGGATCGCCCGCGAACTCCACGACGTCGTGATGCACCACGTGACGGCGATGGTCGTGCAGGCCGAGGCCGCACGCTACCTGACCGCCGTCCCCGACCGCATCGACGCGACGTTGAGCGCCGTCAGCGACACCGGCCGGAGGGCCATCACCGACCTGCGGCACATGCTCGACCTGCTCAAAGCCGATCACGACACCGACGTCAGCATGCACTCCGCCGGCGATCTCCACACCCTCGTGGAGCAGACCTGCCAGGCCGGGCAGCCGGTGGAGTTCACCGAGGAGGGCAGTCCGGCGGAATCGGCGGGCAGCGCCGAGTTCGTGACCTATAGGGTCGTTCAGGAGGCCCTGACGAACGCCCTCAAATACGCCCACGGTAGCCCGACTGTGGTCCGGGTGCGCTACGGCGAGAAGGAGATCAGCGTGGAGGTCAGCACGGACGGCCCCGGCTCCAGGGCCGCCTCTCCCGGCGGGAGTGGGCGGGGTCTGGCCGGGCTCCGCGAGCGGGTGGACGCCCTGGGCGGCGAGTTCAGCGCCGACCGGCAGACGGGTGGTGGCTTCGTGGTACGGGCACGCATCCCCGCGGGGAGCCCGTCGTGAGCGCGCCGACCCGGGTCCTGGTCTGCGACGACCAGGCGCTGATCCGCACCGGCTTCGCGACGATCATCGACGCGCAGCCGGACCTGGAGGTGGTGGGCGAGTGCGGCGACGGTCGCGCCGCGGTCGACCTCGCCCGCCGGCTGAGCCCCAACATCGTGGTGATGGACGTGCGGATGCCGGTGCTCGACGGCATCGAGGCCACCCGCCTGCTGGCCGGCGCCGGGGTCGAGAGTCCGATCAAGGTGCTCGTGGTGACGACGTTCAATCTGGACGAGTACGTGTACGAGGCGCTGCGTGCGGGGGCGAGCGGGTTCCTGCTTAAGGACGCCCCACCGGCGCAGCTCCTGCACGGCATCCGCACCGTCGCGACAGGCGCCGCGCTGCTGGCACCCGAGGTGACGCGGCAGCTCGTCGGCAGGTACGCGGCCCGGATCCGCCCCTCTCAGGCCACGCCGGATGAGACCGCGCTGACCCCACGCGAGCTGGAGGTGCTGCGCCTCATCGCCGACGGCCGGTCCAACAGGGAGATCGCCGCGATGCTGGTGATCAGCCAGGAGACCGTGAAGACGTACGTGTCGCGCATCCTCACCAAGCTCGACCTGCGTGACCGCGTGCAGGCGGTGGTCTACGCCTACCGCAGGGGTCTGGTGACCTGACACGCACACCGCCCGGCACGGGTAATCATCGCTTCTTCCATGCCCGTAAACCTCGATGGGGAACGTCGTAGACGTCAGGAACTGCTCGTGGCCCTGTTCGGCCATCAGCGCGCCACCGTCGACAGTGACGCGTTGCCCGAGAGAGGCCAGCCGGCTAGGACGGCTTCATCTGGCCCCAGTTGGCGGCTTGAAATGGCCCCACCCCGATCGGAAGTGTCAGCCCCCTGCCTGTGCAGTGAGCCTGATCCGCACCTGGTGGTTGTGCTCGGTGTGCCAGATGACCTCGCCGGTCACGAGGGCACCCAAGCAAGGGAGATCGAAATCTGGAGGCATAGCGGTGATTTCGGCAAGGCCGATCGCGTCGGGCGTGCCATCGATGCGAAGAAACACGCCGAAGGGCTGCCTGCCGATAACCGTCCCGGTCACTTGAGTCCCGATGGGCAGGGCTCGACAGGTATCAGACCAGGATGCCTGGGCCCTTCTCCCGGTCTCGATGCCGTCATCCGGCCATGAGTACTCGCTCACGTTATGATCTTGTCGTCGACAGGCCGGCTCCGCAACGTGCCCTTATGTCGGGGATAACGAAACGATCTTTGGACACGCCAGGTCAACGGGGTTATGTCGACTTTGACGAGTCGGAATGTCTGTGGTCTCGGGGGCTGCCGTCCCCGAACCCCTGCCCCGCGAGGGCCTCACCCGCACCCACGTCCTGCGGGGGTTTGGGGACGGCAGCCCCCGAGTCGGGGTCGAGCAGGAAACCCAGCCGCTGTTGATCAAGACCTCTGGAACTCTTCCGATATGAACGCGGACCCCATCGACCAGGCGCAACGCCTCGCCTGCGGCCGTTTCCCCGACGCCCTCGCCGTGATCCTTGCCGGGTCGGCGGCTGCCGGGCGGGCCACTGCCCGCAGTGACTTGGACATCGCGGTACTCGTCGGGGACGGTGGCGAGACCGGCCGTGAGACGATCCGTTTCGAGGGACGTGCCGTTTCGAGGGACGTGTCGTGGAGTTGTTCGTCCACACTCGTGCCGGTCTCCTGGAGCTCTTCGCCGCGGACGTCGCTGCACGTCGTGCGGTCCTTCAGAGCATGTATGCCGTCGGTCTCGTTCTGGTCGATACGGATGGTGAGGCCGGGCGGGCCCGCGCCCTGGCGGAAGCGGACCTTCGAAAGGGGCCGCCAGGGTTGAGACCGCAGATGGTAGAGACGAAGAGATACGTGCTGACAGACGCGCTGGACGATCTCGCGGACGCGGGCCACCGCATCGAGCTTCTGGCGGTGGCCGGACTCGTTCTCAACACGGCAGCTGACCTGCTTTGCGACTACCACCACGCGTGGATCGGTAGCGGGAAGTGGTTGCCGCGGCGTCTTCTGGAGGCAGACGCACATCGTGGGGCCGCCCTGCTGGAAGGACATCTGCACTTGTGTGAGTCGGGAGACCCCGCGCTCATGATCGACGCAGCATCGGAGATCCTCGACCTTGTCGGGGGGCCTCTTCGCGAGGGATATCGCCGAACCTGGCATGGCGTCATCGAATCGGTCGCCGCTGCTGTGCCCGGCGTTGACGGGGGCTGAGGCTCAGCGCTGAGCAGGAGGCGAGGGGGCGGCGAGCACCGCAGCCGCCGACTCGGACGGCTCGCTTACGCCACTGACCGTTCCATTGTTGCTCGACCCTCCGAGTCTGCGGACGGACTGAATCCTCAAGCTGTGATCTGACGGAGGATTTCGATGTCCGATTCCCGGAGCAAGTTAGTAGATAAATCGGATTTAATGCTCCGCGGGCAGTTCGCGAGGGATCACGGCTGCAGCCGGGCCATGCGCCGAGACGAGACACGACACCGGGGTTTCCGGAGTTTTCGGAGTGCCCTACGCGCACGCGCGAGACCTTCGCCCTGCCCCCCTTGTGACGTGCGGAGATATCCGGCAGGAAACCAGCGGCGCTATCTGTCAGGTCGTCAAGGAAGGTCACGAGCTCGGCTGTGCTCGAATCCATGCTTTCGGCGTGATGCTCCAACACCCGGCCGATGAAGGCATTGCCGCAGGTCGGCCCTGCTCACAACCTGGAGCCGAAACCACTGCTCGTAACCGGTGTACGGCGTCAGCTATCGAGCGGGAAAACCAGCGGCCCCAGACAGATAGCGCCGCTGGTTTCCTGCCGGATACCTCCGCGTGTCACAGCCGGCCCTCGTCCTCTCTCGCCCGCGCGTAGATGCCTCCCGAAACTCCCGAAAACACCGCCGTGCCGCGCACCGCGGCGTGCTCCTGGGGTCCCCGTAACAAACGGCGGAAATCCAACGGGTTTAAGTCTGGCCTACGGTTTCTCGCGTTCTGGGGGTCCCGGGAGCAATCTTCGTTGGATTTTCCGCGATTGCTACCGGGACCCCCTCTTCGATCTCTGGGGTTTAAGAACAGGCACTAGGCTGCCCGCGCCTGCGGCAACGTCGGCGGCCGTCGGCCCGTCGTCGACAACGACAAACGCTCTGCGATCCTGGAACGCCGCCGGCGCGGAGAATCCATCCGCACCATCGCCGCCGGAGTGAAGATCTCCATCGGCGTCGTTCGCAAAACCCTCAAGACCACCGAGCACGACCCCACCTGATCTGAACCCGGCTGGTGCCCCGCTCGGGCCGGTCCACGCGGGCTAAACGCCGGTGAGGGAGCGGGCGATCGTGGTCTGGGCGTAGAAGACTTCGCGGCCGGTGCGGTGGGCGGTGACCAGGCCGCAGTCACGCATGGCGGTCAGATGCTGGGAGACGGCTCCGGGGGTGAGGTTGGTGAAGGCCGCCAGGGAGGCCGTAGTCGCGGGCTGGGCCAGGAGGGTCAGGAGCATTGCCCGGGTGGGGCCCAGAACCTTGGCGAGCGCCTTGGAGGGGGTGTTGGTCGGGCGGTGCCAGAGGGTGCCGATGCTTCGCACGGGGTAGCGGAGGAGGGGCTGCCAGCCGGGGCTGGTGAGGGAGAAGACGCGGGGGTACGCGAACGCGGAGGGGACAAGAAGGAGACCACGGTTGTTCAGGCGGGGCTTGGAGGCGGGGGTGCGGCGGCGGCGGACGCGGAGGGTGTCGTCTTCCAGGGCGATGTGAGGGTCGAGGTCGGCGAAGAGGGTCCGGGCGCCGCCGGAGGCGATCAGGCGGGCTCGGTAGAGGACGTCACCGTCCAGGAGAGCGCGGATGCGGGGCCAGTACGGAGCGAGCGCGAGGTCCCAGTAAGCCTGGATGAGGTCGGACAGGCGGGTCAGTTCCGTTGCGAGGTCGGGGTAGTTCAAGCCGAAGGCGTCGAGGTCGGCGGTGACACGGTCGGCGGGCTGGGAGCGGAGGGTGGCGAGTTCGAGGTCCAGATCCGGGGCGGGGCTGATCGGCGGTGGGCAGATGAACGCGGCGATCAGGCCGGGGCGGATCAGGTCGGTGAGGGGGCGCAGGTCCAGGCCGGAGAGGCGCGGGAGCACCGTGTCGGTCCAGGGGCGGTGCAGGGTGTGTTCGTGCGGGAACTTCAGGACGCGCAGGCTCGCGATCGTCTCCCAGAGCGGGGAGACCGCGAAACGCGTGTACGCGAGGTCCTCGGCGGTGAACTCCAGGGACAGCTCCATTTAGCCCACACTAAATCCATACCGGTCATGGGTCGGACGGGGAGAAGGTCGGCGCATGCTACTTTTCGCCGATCGGGACTTCCGGCGGATCTTCACCGCCGACGCCGCCAGCAAGTTCGGAACGCAGGTCAGCGCGCTCGCGCTACCGCTGCTCGCCCAGTCCGTGCTGCATTCCGACGCGGGGCAGGTAGGCCTGCTGGCGATGCTCGGGACGGTGTCCTTTCTCGTGGTCGGGCTTCCTGCGGGTGCGTGGGTCGACCGGGTGCGCAAACGGCCGATCATGATCGCTGCGGATCTGGTGCGGGCGGCGCTGCTGGCCTCGATTCCTCTAGCCTGGATGTGCGGGGTGCTCACGCTCGTGCAGCTCTACGCGGTCGTCCTGCTGATGGGAATCGCGACGGTCTTCTTTGACGTCGCCCACCTCAGCTATGTGCCGCACGTCGTCGGCCGGGAGCGGCTGCTGGCCGCCAACTCGACCTTGGTCAGCCTCAACTCCGTCGCCGACGCCTCCGGACGCGGGATCGGCGGCCTGCTCGTCCACGCACTCGGCGCGCCCTTGGCCGTCGTTGTCGACGCGGCCAGCTACCTGTGGTCGGCCGTATTCACCCGGCGCGTGACCAAGCCCGAGACACCCGCGCGGGACGCGTCGGGGCCGATGCTCCGCGACGTCGGCGAGGGACTGCGGTTCGTTCTCCACCATCCGGTGCTGCGGCCGATCGCCGTCGAGGGCGCCCTGACGAACCTCGCGATCCAGATGGCCGTGGTCTCCCTGCTCGTCATCCTCGGCGGACGCCCCGAAACGGTCGGATTCTTTCTCGCCGCGGGCGGTCTGGGTACGCTCGCCGGATCTCTCAGCGCCCCGCTCGTCGGCCGCGCCCTCGGCCAAGCGCGCGCCATGTGGCTGCCGAGCGTGCTGCTCGCGCCCTTCGCCCTGGCTATCGGGATCGGCAACCTCTGGATCGCGGGGGCGGCGTGGACGCTCACCCTCGCCAAGGTCGGCCTCGACAACGTCCTGCGCGTCTCGTTCCGCCAGGGGGCCACTCCCGCCGAACTCCTCGGCCGGATGAACGCCACCTTCCGCTTCCTGCTCACCGGCGCCCTCGCCGCGGGAGCGGCCCTCGCCGGGCTCATCGCCGAGTTGTCCACCCCGCGGGCGGCCCTTTGGACGGCCGCGGCCGTCCTGGCGCTCCGCTGGACCGCCCTGACCAGCCTCAAGACCCGGCCGCCCGCGCAGCGCCCCTCCGCGCGATTGCTCCCGGGCCCCCCGGAACGCGAGAAACCGTAGGCCAGACCTAAATCCGTTGGATTTCCGCCGTTTGCTACGGGGACCCCCTTGACGAAAGCTGAGGCTCCATCTCCCCTCGGCCAACTCCCGGGAATGGCCGTTCCCGCAAGAAAGAAACGGACTTTATGGCATAAATATCTCTAACTTTCGAGATTTCTCAGTCAGGCGCCTCCGGCTGAAGCGTGTCTTCGGTATTCGCCCGGAGGCATCCCATATGTGAGGCGGAACGCCCGGTTGAACACCGCGGCGTCCACGAAACCCCACCGTGCGGCGATCTCGGCGACGCTGCGGCCAATCTGGCGGCCGTCGGCCAGATCGGTGCGGCAGCGCTCCAGCCGTTGCGCACGGATGTACCTGCCGACGGTCTGCTCCTCTTGCTGGAAGAGATGGTGCAGGTAGCGCACCGAGATGTGGTGGGCCGCGGCGATCGAGACCGGAGACAGATCAGAGTGGGTCAGATGGTGTTGCACAAAGGACTTGATCTGTCGTACCAGCGCCTGCTGCCGGGTCTGCGATGGCACCATGCGGGACGCGTCGGCTACTGCGGCCAGGAAGACGGTCGACAAGTCGATGGCCACCGTTTCCAGCCGAGCGCGGTCGGCGGGCCCCAGAGCCGGCCCCTGCCGTAAGAGCTGTTCCATGAACTGGCTGAGTAGCGCCGCCGGGCCGCGCTGAGAGGAGAACGCCCGGCTTGTCTGGTCGCGCAACAGCCGATCGGGCAGCGGCATCGCCTTGCGCGGCAGGTGCAGCGTGATGGTGCGCGCCCGGCCGCCTTGGTGCAGGATCTGGGCCTGAAACGGTCGGCTGGTGTCATAGAACACCAGATCGCCGGCCGTCAGCGGGGCGTGGTCGCGACCCTGCCTGAACCACATCGAACCGCTGCGGACCATCGTCAGCATCCACAGCTCCGGATCGGAGCGCCGGATCAGCTGAGCGGTGCGCACCCATTTCATGCCGTCGAACTCCGGCGCCCCCAGCAGGACCGACCCGAGCTGCGAAATCCTCACTGACGCGTGGAAGTCCTCGGTCCGGTCACTGCTGATCTCGGTGAGGAGTAACGACTGGGCAGCTAGGTCACGCCACCAGCCGAAACGCTCGGCGGCCGGCACCTGGGAACTGCATAACTCGATCACATCGCACCTCATCCCCTGATGGCACCCCATGACAATCATTGTGCACTTATGGCCAATGAGAGTTGCATGCACTCTTCATAAGATGCTTGCGAGTTAAATCCCAGGAGGCCGCACCTACGGGGGGCCGAAAAAAATGATTACATCCAAGCCGAAAGGGTGGATGGTTGAATATCGGAGCCGGAAATAGGTTTTGATAATCCGATTCGATTATTTCTGGACTTGAGTATTGGCTCCGAGTCCAACACTTGGCGTGTTTCCCTAACGGCCAGGAACACTCAGGCCGTGCCTGATATCACCATCGTCTTCCCGAGGGGGAACCTTGAAAAGGATCATGATTGCGGCCCTGGCAGCCGCAGGACTCCTGGCGGCAACACCCGGCATCGCGAACGCTGCCGATGATCCCGGTACCGCGAGCGCTACCGATGGAACGCCCGATTTCGTGAGCGTTGCCGACAAGCCCGGTGTCAGCCTTGCCGATGAGTGGTACACGTCCGCCACCGAGCCGTCCAGTAAGGGTTATGGATTCGTGGGCAATGACGGAAGCGTAGTCAGCGGCGTTTGGCAGATGATCTATGTGTGGCGCGGGGACAATTACGTTGCCCTCCGGTCAGTCATCGGCGATGGAGAGGAAGACGGCTACTGCGCCGGTCAGGAGATCCGCTATCAGGTCTACGACGGCGGCACATGGTCGGGCTATCACTACCGCATGATTCCGAGCTACGTCTGTACGACCGGCGAACCTCCCACTTCGCACGGCTACTACTACAGCAGGCCCAAGGTCCGGAACGTCAGCTCACGTGCGTGCCACGTCAACTCGTCCGGGGTCAAGATCGAATGCGAGGGGAGCTGGCACGGGCCGCTATAGAACCCCGCCACGCAAGGAGCGGTTCCGGTATTCGGCCCGCGAAAGCTTGGCGCCGGTTTTCGTTCCGGTGTTCCTCAACCTCCTTTTCCTAGCGACCAAGTGCCCCATGGGCTGTGCCTGATATCACCATCGTCTTCCCGAGGGGGAACCTTGAAAAGGATCATGATTGCGGCCCTGGCAGCCGCAGGACTGCTGGCGGCAACGCCGGGCATCGCGAGCGCTACCGATGGAACGCCCGGTTTCGTGAGCGTTGCCAATGAGCCCGGTGTCAGCCTTGCTGATGAGTGGTACACATCCAGCACCGACCCGGCCAGTAAGGGCTACAAATACGCGGGCAGTAGCGTAAGCAAAGTCGGCGGCGTTTGGCAGCGGATCGAGATACAACGCGAGAACGACAACGACTACGTTGCCCTCGGATCAATCATTCTCGATGAGGCGACGGACGGCTACTGCGCCGGTGCGGAGATCCGCTACCAAGTCTACGACGGCGGCACATGGTCGGGCTATCACTACCGCATGATTCCGAGCTACGACTGTTCGACCAACAACGACCCCGTCCGAGGCGGCTGGTACTACAGCAGGCCCAAGGTCCGGAACATCAGCTCACGTGCGTGCCACGTCAACTCGTCCGGGGCCAAGATCGAATGCGAGGAGAGCTGGCACGAGCCATACTAGAACCCCGCCACGCAAGGAGTGGCTCCGGTATCCGGCCCGCACTGGCCCGTGGAGGGATCCGAACGGATTTCGGCAGTAGCAGGTTGAAGGAACACGTTTCTCCGGGTTTCAGCGCTGACCTGGGGGATTCGTCCTGGCAAACACCTGCGCCCAAATCAAAATGAGGAACATAATGTCTCGCGTGATGCGGAAATTCGGGCTGCTCATGTCGGCGGCCGTCGTGCTGACTCTCGCTGTCCCCGCAGCTCACGCCGACGTGGCAGCTGCCGATGTCCCCTCCTGCGTGAAGACGCGCCTCGATGACAGGGGATATCAAGACAAACTATGGGTTACCAACACCTGCGACTACACGGTGAGGGCCAAGGTGATCCTCGCGCACGAGACAGATCTTTACTGCAAGACATATGAAAAAGGGGAGACGCATTACTGGGCGTGGGCCTGGCCCGGCAGGTTTGACGGGCTCGGCAGCTGCTGAACCGGCGCCGGTAATAGGCCGGCAACTTGCTCCGGGACACCGCACCGAAAGGCCCGGATGGAACTGCTGGCTGTGCGGGGCAGGGCGAAGGCCTCGCGCGTGCGCGTAAGGCACTCCGAAAACTCTGAAAACCTCCAGCGCCCTCTCCCCCTTGCTCACCCCGGCCTGGGGCCAGATCAAGCCGTCAGCACCGCCTGCAGGCAAGTCCCCCTACGGCAGTTGCCCGCATCGGCGGGTGCGGGGGACTTGCGGGCGGGCAAGCGACGGCTACGTTCCCCGGGCCCGGCCGGGCGGGCAGTCTTCCCGCCCACTCCTGACGCCCGCAGGTTCTTCGCGTGCGCGCGTAGGGTGTCGCGAAAGTCCGCCGCCGGAACCGCCGGGCAACGACGTGGTCGGAGGGTATCGCGTGCGCGTGTAGGGATTCTGGCGAAACCGGTGAAACCCACCGCCGGGTTCCTCACGCGCGTGTGCGCGCGAGAGCCTCGCGAAACTCGCGAAACTCTCCCCGAGCCGGGGTCAGGCAGCCCCATCCTTCGTGCCATCCCGGAGAGTTCTCCTGGTTGAGGTGCCGGCTTCCAGCCATGCGACGATGTGCCGCACGTAACTGTCGGCGTTCGCCAGAGGTCTGCCGTCCAGCGCCGCGACAAGATGGGTCACCCCGAACGTCCGGTCCCAGACCCGGGCGCGCTGGTAAGTGGCGCCGTCGACGGCCCTGCGGAGGTTGTCCCAGCCTGAGCTTCCCCCGTTTTTCCGGAGGCTTTGGATCATGGTCCACGGATCATGGGAAAGGTCTCGATCATGGGGAAGCGGAAGTACCCGCTGGAACT
>NZ_JBFBCF010000050.1:0-47914 GCF_040683035.1 Streptosporangium sp. NPDC051022
AGTTCCAGCGGGTACTTCCGCTTCCCCATGATCGAGACCTTTCCCATGATCCGTGGACCATGATCCAAAGCCTCCGGAAAAACGGGGGAAGCTCATTGCGGTACGGGTCGGGTTGCCATCGAATGACACATGGCGATGTGCTCACGGGGTTCTCTGATCAGGTGCGGCGGCACGGGCATGGGGAAGGGCCGCACCGCCGCACCGGCTTTCACGGAGTGAGCCGACCCACCCGACGCGGTCGCATCACCACCAGGGCATCGCTGAGCACGATCGTGGCGATGGAGCCGCCCGCCGCGAACTCGCAGTACAACGCGATGGGGTAGATGGGAGGCCGCCACCAGCGCTGACCGCCCGGCAGTGGTTCCAGATCGGCCACGCGCGCCCACAGCAGATCCGACGACGGCTGTGGTTCCTTCCAGTGTTCCCCTTGGAGTGGGATGAACTGGAAAACGCTGTAGCGAGCTCGCACGAACAGCAGGCCGTAGCCGTTGCCCAACTCCGCCGCAGGCCGTACGACCGCCTCCAGCAGTTCGGAGGAAGTCTCTGCTCCCTGTGCTGTCTCGCTCATGTTCGGGACCGTTGCGGAGGCACCGCAGGTGAATGCCGGGCACGCAGCCGCATGTAGCGCTGGGCGATGCGGTGCGCGGCCCGGTCGGGTTCGCTGGCGCGGTGTGAGGCGTAGCGCGGCTGCTTGAGAGTGGCGTCCCAGTCGTCGCACCACCAGAACCGGTCCCCGTTCGACCAGATCACCAGGCCGTACCACAGCGACACCAGGGCTAACCCGTAACCGGTGGTGACGTGGGAGGCGATCCCGTGATGCGCCAAGGCCCGGTGCAGCCGGTGGGCCGCCTGTTCCGCCCGCGTGCCGTACGGCATGGAGGACACGACTTCCCCTCACGCCGTCGCCGTCGTACCGGCGGCCACGATCAGATCCACGACCTGTCCGGGCTGCTCACGGTCGACCGACAGGGACTCGGAGACGTCGGGCAGGGAGATCACGTAGCAGTCGGCGCCCGGTCCCATGGTCACGGTGACGCCCCGCCGCCCCTCGCCGGTCACGACCAGCACGGGAGGGCAGTGGGTCAGCCACGACCGAAGCGGGGGACCGCCCGGGTGCCGGACGGTGTCCACGCGATTGGCGAACAGTCCCAGGCTGATCGTGTGGTCGCGACGGGCACGAATACCCTGCTTCCGGAGAAGCCGTTGCACGACGATCAGGGCCTTGCCCTGGGCGTCCATGACTGCCTCATCGCCGGAAGGGGACGGGCGTCCCTTGGAGCCGCGCATGGCGCTCATGACTCCAACTCCTCTTGGGCGCGGAGCCGCTGGGCGAGGACGGGAACGGTGTCGGCGTCGACCGTCTGGCAGAGGCCACGTTCCACCTCTTTGTCCGTGAGGTGCCGTCCGTTCCGGGTGGCCCACAGCCGCCCCTCGGAACTCCGCCAGATGCACCAGCCGGGGAACGCCGCCTGGAGGTCTTCCAGAATCACGGGAGTTGACATGGGGTAAGCGTCATTCTCTGAGAGTGACGAACCCAACTCATTCCAGAGACGTCCAGGACGTTTCAAAGTTAGAGTCGAAAACGTCCCTGACGTCCTCGCTTCCCCGAGGTGAATAGTGGCTAATGTCGCCTTACGCCGCGCAATGCTGGACGCAAAAGTAAACGATCAGCGCCTCGCTGACCATTGCGGGGTGGACGTCAAGACCGTGGCACGCTGGTTGCAGGATGAGGCGCGAATCCCGCATATGCGGCACCAGTGGGCCGTCGCTGAGGTTCTAGGAGTTGATTCGGCAGTGCTGTGGCCAGAGGCGATTCGCAACACCGTGAAGACCGGTCCCGACCGGGAGGTCTTGACCGTCTACCCCTACCGGTCGGCCTGCCCCAAGTCCGTCTGGCGTGGCCTGATCACCTCGGCCCGCAACGAGATCGTGTTCGCCGGATACACCAATTACTTCCTGTGGCTGGAACACCCAAACCTCGCCAAGGTCCTCAAGCGCAAGGCCGAGCAGGGCTGCAAGATCCGCTTTCTGATCGGCGACCCGGACAGCGACGTGACCCGGCACCGCGAGGAGGTGGAGAACGTCCCGCTGACGGTCTCCACCCGCATCCGGATCACGCTGTCGGAGATCGAGCAGGTTCGCGGGGTGCCGGGCATCGAGGCCCGGTACGGCGACGAGCACATCGCGATGAGCGTTTTCCGGTTCGACTCCGAGATGCTGGTGACGCCGCACCTGGCCAAGCTGGTCGGGCACGACTCGCCGATGCTGCACCTGCGCCGCTACCAGGACGACGGCCTGTTCGACCGCTTCGCCTACCACGCCTCCGAGCTGTGGAGCAACGGCCGCAACGTCTGGGCCGAGGAACCGAAAGAGCGCGCCGAGAGCGCCAGTTCTGGGTGACCAACTAAGTGACAACCGCCCCGGACGACGCCGGACGACGGTGGACTGTCCTGGACAGTACGCCCAGGTCAGAGGCGGTATAGGCCCTGATCGGGGACCCGCTCGGATCGCCTTACAAGCGAGATGTCACTGGTTCGAACCCAGTAGTGCCCACACGTCACGAAGCCCCATCCGAAGATTTCGGATGGGGCTTCGTGCCATCAACGCGCTGCTGGGCTCCACCGCAGCCGAGGCGGAAGGCCGAGCGCCTCCATGCAGTCGTGGAAGAGGCCGTTTCAGACGGACACGGCTGGTCTCAGGCGACCTTGACGGAGTGCGGGCCGACGCTGATCGTCACATCGACGTGCCCGCCCAGCGCAGCAGCATAGGCGCGGAGGGTTTCCAGCTCCATGGCGTCGAGATCGCCGTTCTCGATCTGGGAGACCCGTGACTGGGAGATGCCGAGTGCGGCGGCTACATCGGCCTGGGTCTTACCCAGTGACTTGCGCAGCTCTTTCAAGTGATACCCGGCCACGTACGCGTCCAGTTCGGCTTCGGCGGCGGCCTGTCGCTCGGGAGCGGCCAACTCGGGATGAAGCCGGTGGGCATCGGCCTTGATCTCCTGCCAGCGGCGAGCAGGGCTCATCGCCTGTCCTCCTTCGTTTTCTCGGCCGTCTTCTCCGCGCGGTATTCCGTGTAGCGGGACTTGGCCAGCGGGATCGCCTCGTCGTACCAGCGCGACCACTTGCCTGCCTTGTCTCCCGCCACGAGGAAGATCGCTTCTCTGTCGGGGTCGAAGATGAAGATGATTCTAATCTCTGACCGTCCTCGCGAGCCTGGGCGGAGCTCTTTGAGGTTGTTCAGGTCGTCGTCCTCCAGCGTGTCCACCAAGGGGCGGCCGAGAGCAGGGCCGACTTCGGCGAGCCGATCGATGGCCTTCTCGACGAGGACCGCCGAGTCTGGGTCACTCGCGCAGAGTTTGAGGAACCAGGAGTCCACGGGCTCCAGTAGAACGATCTCCCAAGCCATCTTCGAAATATAACCTCTGGCTCATATTTTGTCCGAAGGATCGACCGGAGGGTTCGAATGAGCTGGACGATCCTGTGAAGAGGGCTGGTCCTGGGTGACTAACTGAGTGACAACGACCACGGACGGGACTGGACACCGGTGGTTCGCCATGGACCGTACGCCCAGATCAGAACAGGCGTCCGTCTTGGTCAGGGCCTCGTTCGGATTGCCTTACAAGTGAGATGGCACCGGTTCGAACCCAGTGGCCCACCCGGTTCAAGGCGCTCTTCCGGCCTGGCTTGAGGGCTGCTGACCCCTGTTCGGGGGCGAGGCGGGAGCGGAGAGCGTTCCCGGTACGGCTTCGGCAAGCCGTACGGCGGAGGCGCCGACGATCGCCCACCCGTCCCGGAGCTCGTGGCCGAGCCGCTTCTCTGCGGTGACCTCCGGGACGGAGCCTTCGATGAGCCGTCCTTGTGCCTGTGGTGTAGCCGGGCCGTGGTGGCTGTCATGTGCCAGGGGCCCGGTACTCCACCTCCTGCCTCGTGGCCTCGTCGACCTCCTCCGGCGTCAGAAGGACGACCGTCTTCGTCCCCGCTCCACCGGCTGCCGACACCCTGAGACCCACGGCGGCCGAGGCCACATTGCTCGGCAGGTCGGCAATGATGTAGAGGTCGGTCTCGCCGAACGCGTAATACATCTGCTCGACCCGGCCGCCCACGCTCTCCACCATGCGCTCCACCACCTGGCGGCGTGTGGTGCCTCCGTCTCGAAGCACTCCCTTGAGGCCGTCCACGGTGTAATTCACCTTAATGAGGTATTTGGACATGACCAAGCTCCTCTCCCGTGCCGCCACCTCACGCCGGGGCGGCCACTGGGGTCACGGAGTCGAAGTTCTCGGCTTCGGGCGACGGTAATCCCACCCGCTGTACTGATTTCCCCTCGGAGGGTCAACGGATGACCCGCTTCCGCCCCGCCGGCCTGATCACCGCCGTTCTGCAGGGGAGACCGGTCATCGCTCACGGACTGCGGTTCGATCCGGTCCAGAGCTGGATCAGCACGGTCCAGCCGTTCGCCTCCAGCGCGCCCACATGGCTGGTGCGCATGTTGTCCGAGTCGATGTACTCCGTTGTTCGTTCCTGGTGCCCTTCGAAGGTCACCTCTTCAATCCCGGTGCTGTCCGCGCCGAGACGCGTCAACGCTTCGCGGGGTATGAGAGACCGGGCGAAGGTGACGCAGGAAACGTCGTAGAACGGGCCGTGCTTCGCAAGCCAGTTGAATTCCTTGTGCGAGGAGGTCACTGTAGCTCCCTTGATCGGCTATAGGTGATGATGGCGGTCGTCACCGACGGGGCGGCGTTGCTCACCGTGTCCCGGGAGACATGTGCGTGAATGACCAACCGAATGACAACCCCGTTTTCCCCGGAACGAGACCTCCCCGCGGAATTGACGGGTCTTCGGAACCGGACCTTGAGTAAGTTCACTCGGCAACTCATCCGGCACATCGGTTCGGGCCGCGAGCTACGCCTGACCATATAAAGGGACAATCTTCGTGAACCATCAAAGCTTGATCGGAAGTGTCGGAGGTCGGACACCGCAATCATCCTGACAACCGGATCTTCGGCCGGAGCCGGGTGTAGATAGAAGAGGTACCCGAGTCTGATCCGCCGCCTTCCAGGACGTCTCGAAGGCACGGCAAACAGCTGAGACGTAGGAGCCCCCCTTTGTCCTTCGCCGAGCACCTCCCGTCGACTTTCCGGGCGACCTTGGAAACCCTCAGGGAGGCTGATCGCCCGCTGCAGCCCGACGAGGTACGCGCGGCCGTCTCCCGGAGAGTCGCCATCGCTCCGGAACAGCAGAGCCCCAACGCTCATGGTCAGACCCGCTGGTGGGAGCAGGTGGTGCTCCGCACGGGTGAGGCGGCGTCGCTCGGCTGGGTTACCAAGAGGAACGGCTGGTCGATCACTCCCGCCGGGCTTCGGGCCCTGGAGGACTTCCCAGGGGACGAACTCGGCCGCGAGCTGGAACGACAGTACCGCGCCCGGCGGGTTCCCTCCTCGGAGCGGAAGTACACCGACCCCCGATGGAACCTGGTCCTGAAGGCACTGCGACTGCTGAAGCCCGGCACCTGGACGACCTATGGCGATGTGGCCAAGCTGGCCGGCATGTCGGCGCAGTCGATCGGCGCGTTCATGGCCGATGCGCCCGAGGCTGTCAACGCCCACCGGGTTCTCCAGGCCGACGGACGCATCTCCACGGGATTCCGTTGGCTGGACCCCGAACGGGGCGATGAGCCGCAGGCCGTCCTGGAAGAGGAAGGGGTGACCTTCGACCAGAGAGGCCGGGCGAACCTGGCACAGCGCATGACGGCTGATGATCTCCGTAAGGCACTCGGTGACATGGGGTCGGCTCCCGAAACGGCCGGCGAGCAGGCGGCCAGGGCCGACGACACCCCTGCGGCGTTCGAGCAGTTCCAGCAGAACCTCGGCTACGCGCGCCAGCTCGTACACGGGGGCCGGAATCTGGAACGGCTCGGGGTGGGGGCCTTCGACGTCAGCGATCTCTACCGGGCGGCCTGGACCCAGTCCGTCGCCGCCCTGGACCACTGGGTCACCCGGGAGATCGTCGACCGGGCGGTGGCCCTCGCGTTGCGGCCGGGTGTCGCACGCCCCCCGAAGTTCAGCAGGCTCTCGATCCCCGTCGAGCTCTTCGAGAAGGTCCACCATCACGACGAACCCCTCGGTGAGACATTCCGCGCTCATCTGGAGCAGGTCTTCGCGTTCATGACCTTCCAGAACCCGGACAAGATAAAGGAGGGGTTCGCCCACGTCAGCACAGTCAACCTCTGGGTGAGGGTCGCGGAGATCCTCACCGAGCAGGACCCGTCGTCGCCGGTCTCCTCCGACGGCGTCAGGAGCAAGCTGCGGGAGATCGCCTGGCGCCGGAACAACATCGCGCACACCGCCGACCACGACCCGGACCAGCCCGGGCGCAAAGCGGCGATCAGCGCGCGGGAGGCGGAGGAGACCATCTCATGGCTGGAGTCGATCGCCATCGCCATACAGCTGGCTCTCGGTGACCCTCTGCCGGCGGTCGACTACGACACCGCTCCGGCGGACGCGGGCGATCTCGAAGCCGTGCCCGTGACGAATCCGGAACGCCGGACGGGGGTCTCGCGAGGACAGAGCAAATGGGACGAGGAAAGTCTCCTGCGAGCGATCGAACAGTACTGCCCCCCGGAAGTGGCCCGTACTCTGCTGGCCGTCTACCGGCACGCCGAGCGCCATCCGTCGTTCCGGGGCTATGCCTTCGGTGAGGCCGAGTATCCCTCCGCCACGGCCTGGTTCGCTCTCGGCTCCGACGAGGCGGCCGTCTGGGGCATCTACACGGGAGTGAACAAGTCGGTCCTGTCGGTCAACTTCGAATGGATGCGTAACCGTGGGGCGTCTCCCGAGAAGCTTTTGCGTCTTGTCGACGCTCTCGCCGTCCTTCCGGGGTGGGCTCACGTGCGTGGGCAGCTCCTGGCCGCGAACTACGCCAAGCGGCCGTCACTCACTCCGCTCGCGCTCGCGCGACGTGAAGCGTCGGAGACCGTGATCTCCGCTCTCAACGAACTCCTGGCTGTCGAGGACGAAGCCTGAGACGGGGGCGGCCTGTCGGGAATCTGTCCGTGGTCTTCCGGTACCGGTGCGAGACGCCGTGCGCCGTACGGCCCGGCCCGGCTAAGCCGCTCTGCCTCGCCCGCGCCCGACTCTTCGCCCCGATGGGCACGCTGCCTCCGCGATGGCGTCCGTCGCGGAGGCGGCGCCCTTTCCGGCGCGGACCGTCCGGGCTGTCCGCCCAGGCCGGATACCACCGGTTTGCGCGTACGATTCCACGGTGGAGGTTCTGGAGCCGGAGGTGTGGCGGGCCCGGGCGGAGGCCCATCGGCGGCGAGTCGAGGTGTGGACGGTGCCGCACCTGGCGCGCAGGGCGCGAGGCGAGAGCCACCCCGTCGAGGACTTCCTGTTCACCTACTACGGGCATCGGCCGGCGCGGCTGCGGCAGTGGCATCCGGGCGCGGGGGTGGTTCTGAGGGGGGCGCGTGACTTCGGCCGCGACTACCTCGACACCCCGGAGGGAGCCACGCTCGACACCTCGGCGCTGATGGACAGGCGAGGGCCCACCGTCGAGTGGATCGCGCGGCTGCTGACCGCCACCGCGGCACGACCGGCATATCTGGGCTGTTTCGGGCTGCACGAGTGGGCGATGGTCTACAAGACCGCGGAGGTACGGCACGGCACCTGGCCGATGCGGCTCAGTGACGAGGAGATCGCGGAGGTCGTGGAGCAGCGGGGCGTGCGGTGCGGCCACTTTGACGCGTTCCGCTTCTTCACCCCTGAGGCGCGGCCGCTCAACGTGCTGCAGCCGACGCGGCAGCGGCAACACGAGCTGGAGCAGCCGGGCTGCCTGCACGCCAACATGGACCTGTACAAGTGGGCCTACAAGCTGTCGCCGCTGGTGAGCGGTGAGCTGGTCACCGACTGCTTCACGCTGGCCGGTGACATCCGCGCCGTGGACATGCGGGCCAGTCCGTACGACCTGAGCTCGCTCGGCTATCGGGCGATCCGGATCGAGACGGCCGAGGGGCGGGCCGAATACGCGGCCGAGCAGCGGGGGTTCGCCGAGCGGGCGCGACGCCAGCGGCAGCGCCTGATCGACGCCTGCGAACGGCTGCTCGCCGGCGCTCACCGCTCCTGATCCACTGATCCACAGCGGCAGGCATCGACGGCAAAAGGGATTGATCGTCAAGTGCCGGAGGGGTTCCGGCTAGCCTCCCGTGGTGAGCTTCGGCAACTTCGCCCGTAAGGTGCGTGACCCCGCGCTGCCCTATCGGCACCGGGTATCGGCACTCCGCTCCTACGTCCAGCTGTACCGTCCCCTTGGGTTCCTGGAGACGTTGAGTTTTCTCGAACTGAAGGCAGGGAGATTCCAGCGCGACGAGACGGCGTTGCTCCGCGCGCTCGAGGTGATCGAGGAAAGCAGAGCCGCCAGGGAAGCCGCGGTCCTGGCTTACGCGACGATACGCCGGGAGGCCAAACGGCAAGGCCGGAGAATCCCGCGTCGAGAGGATTTCAACCCGAACGCGCAGGATTACGGATACTGGTTCGGCGCTCCCGGAGAGGCCGCGCGGCACGCGTTGCGGTTCTGGCTCCAGCGGCGGTTACCTGGCCTGCGGCCCCTGACGGACCCGGTTCTTCTGGAGCTCAGCCAGTGTGTCAGCCTGTGCCTGGAGTCCGATGGCGAGCTGAGAACGGTTGAGAGGGACACCCTGGCCGCTCGGATGAACGGGCTTGAGCGGTCCGTGCAGTCGTGGGACTTACTGAAAATCGTCCGGCTTATCGGGGTCGCGATCGGTTCGGGGTGAGAAAAGCCATACCCGGACCGAAAGGGGGGTTCCGCTGTTTCCGGTGACTCGAAGTGTGAGCCTTTTGCTCTACAGGTGGGATGTCGCCGATTCGAGCCCGATGTGCTTCCACAGCCGGCTCCCGTGGCCCCGCGGATCGGGATCGCTTTTCAGGCCTGTTGTGAAGACCGGAGGCCGCTCTTCGGAAAAGAGGCGGGAGCGGATCGTGAAAAGCCTCCCCGCGCCCTGCCGATACGGTGCCCGCACGATGATGCCGGTACCTGCACCGGGACCGCCTGTGCCCGGAACGGCTTCCACGGACGTCTCACCCCGAGTATGATCCGCAGCCATGCCCGCCGCGGACATATCCCCGCCAAGGGCGAGACCGAATTCGGCTGCCCCCCACGCCGTGTTGAGAACGTACTGGCGTCAGTCTCGTGAGGAGCCTCGATGATCACCATCGAGCAGGCACAAGCACATCTCCCTGTCGGCACCCGGGTACGACACTGGGCCAACGGCAGGCTCGGCGCGGTCACCACGGGCCGGATCGGCGCCGACGGTGCCGACAGTGCCGACAGCACCGAGAAGCCCTACGACGCCAACCGGGACGGCGTGTGCTGCTCGATCCACGTGCAGTGGGACGAAGGCCGCGCCGAATGGGTCGGCACCGGGTGGCTGGAGAAGGTCACCGACGGTGAGCCCGACAAGGAGGCGGAGGCCGTCAACGCGGCGATGCGAGAGGGGGAACCGGCCCGGGGACCCGAGGAGCAGGACAGGGACGCGGCCAAGATGGCGCTGTGGATGGCCTATGTCGGCGACCGCGAGGACCTGCAGCGCTACCTGGCGAGGTGCACCCCGGAGAACCTGGAGAAGCTCGCGGCGGGAGGACGGCTCCTCACCGAGGAGGCGTGCGCGACCCAGCACGATCCGGCGCCGCTTGACGCCTGATCCGGGCGAACGCCGTCCCGTGGCCGGCTGTGTGTCGGCCTTCGGCCGGGCCGCCTCGATTCCGCCGGCCGGGCCGCCCCCGATGTTCCCGCTGATCGACTTGCGGGGAAAGGCGTCAGTTCACCGGTGGCGGTCGGCGGAGCGCCTCCGGTCTCGTGATCGCGGGTTGGGCGTCAGCCACCGGTGTCGTCGCCGGTGTCACTCGGGCTACGCGTGGGGCGGTCCATCTATCCCAAAAGGCATATATCGGGCATTTTTGGTCGCGCTACGATAGAACTGTTCGAATAGGCGTCATGAAGTCGCGCCCGGCGGGCAGGTACCTCCGGAAGGTGTGCCGTGTCCGGTGAGAGCGAGCGGACGGCGCCGGCCGTCGGTGGCCAGGTCTGTGACAGGCCGGGTACCGCGGTGGTTGTTCCTGTCGCCCTGTGCGCGGTGGGCTCGCCCGCCACGAGCGGGACCGGCGCACGGGCCACCGATCCAGGGGCCTTCGGAGCGGCGGGGCCGAGGGGAGACGGGGGGCGCAAAATGATCAATGTTTTCATCTCCGTGTTGGTCGCGATCCTGGTGCTGGGCATGATGTGGCTGGGAGTCGGAGTTCGGATCGTCAAGCAGTTCGAGCGGGGCGTCGTCTTCCGGTTCGGGCAGGTCAGGCCCGAGGTCCGTGGTCCGGGGCTCGCCCTGATCGTGCCGATCGCCGACCGTCTGCAGAAGGTCAACATGCAGATCGTCACCATGCCGGTGCCCGTTCAGGACGCCATCACCCGTGACAACGTGACGGTCCGCGTGGACGCCGTCATCTACTTCCGGGTCGTCGACCCGGTACGGGTGATCGTCAACGTTCAGGACTACGAGTCCGCCATTCGCCAGGTGGCGCTGGCCTCGCTGCGTTCGATCATCGGCAAGAGCGATCTGGACGACCTGCTGTCCAACCGGGAGCGGCTCAACCAGGGGCTGGAGCTGATGATCGACAGTCCGGCCGTGGGCTGGGGCGTGCACATCGACCGCGTCGAGATCAAGGACGTGGTCCTTCCCGACACGATGAAGCGGTCCATGTCGCGGCAGGCCGAGGCGGAACGCGAACGACGCTCCCGCGTCATCACCGCCGAGGGGGAACTGCAGGCCTCGCAGAAGCTGGCCCAGGCCGCGACGACGATGGCCGTACAGCCCGCCGCGCTGCAACTGCGCCTGCTCCAGACCGTCGTCGAGGTCGCCGCCGAGAAGAACTCCACCCTCGTGCTGCCCTTCCCCGTCGAACTGCTCCGCTTCCTGGAACGCCTGACACCCCCCGAGACCGACCGGTCCGCCGACCAGGCCGCTCCGGCCCTTCCCGGTGGCGTGCCGACATCGGCCGGTCAGCTTCCCCAGGACACCCGCATCCCCGACCAGATCGCACCCAACGGCGCGGAAGCCGGCCGGTAGGTCGTTCCCCCGCCGCCCGGGAGGGGCGGCGCCGGGATGCCGGAACGGGGGAGACGCCGAGGGGCGCCGAGGGGCGCCGGGGAACAGCGGGGACAGCGGGGACAGCGGGGAGATCGGGGGCCAGGTGGTCAGGCGGCCGGGCAGGAGACTCCCCGGGCGGGGACCCTGCCGTCGAACAGGTAGCCCTCGACGGCGCCGGTGACGCACGTGCCGCCGGTCGGGTAGGCGCCGTGCAGGTCGCCCTCGTAGGTGACCAGTACGCCGTTGGTGAGCTGCCCGCTCAGGCTCGCCGCGCCACTGAGCGGCGCGGCCGGGTCCTTCGCGGAGCCGATCACCACGATCGGGGCGGCGCCGGTGTGCCCGACCGTACGGCCCTCGGGGTCGACGGGCACCGGCCAGTGCGCGCAGACGGGGACCAGGTAGGCGGTCGACGGGGTGAACAGGCCGAACAGCGGGGAGATCCGGGTCAGCTCGGCCTGGAGCCGGACCAGGTCCCGCCGGGCGGGCCGCTCCCGGTCGCGACAGTAGACCGCGCTGCTGTACATGGACGGGGCGAGGCCCGCGTAGGGAAGGTAGGTGCCGTTCTGGCGCCCGTTGAGCGCGTCGGCCATCTCCAGCAGGGGGGCGCCGTCGCCCTTGACCGCCTTGGCGACCCTGAGCTCCAGCTCTTCCCAGTACGGCTGGGCGGTAGCGCCCAGCAGAGCGGTGATCGCCAGGTCGGCGGTCAGCCGCCGGTCGCCGACCGTGAGCGGCCCGCGCCTGAGGCGCTCCACCAGCCCCTCGACGGCCCGGTTGGCCGCCTTGACGTCCTTGCCCAGGTCACAACCGTTCTTGACGCACCCCTCCAGGAACCTCTCGTAGGAGAGCTGGAAGGCGGTGGTGAGCCGTTTCTCCAGCTCCATGATCGACTGCCGTGGGTCGAGCCCGGCGTCCAGCACCATCCGGCCGACCCGCCGGGGGTACAGCGTGGCGTAGACGCCGCCGAGGACGCTGCCCAGGGACATCCCGTAGTAGTCGAGCCTGCCCTCGCCCAGCGCCGCGCGCAGCAGGTCCATGTCCCTGGCCACGTCGCCCATGCCCGCGTGCGGCAGGATCCGGCCCGACTCCTTCTGACAGTCGCGGACGAAGGCCGTGATCCCCCGCAGGTACGCCTTGCGGCCGACCGGGTCGTCGATGCCGGGGCCGAGGGTGAACAGGCGGTCGAGCGCGGCGTCCGAGCCGCAGGTCACCCGGGAGGTACCGCCCGAGCCGCGCGGGTCGAAGGAGACCAGGTCGTAACGGCTGCGCAGGGCCGCGTACCTCTCGTGGCCCGTGGCCAGGGCGACGACGCCGTTACCGCCGCCGCCGAAGTTCATCACCAGCGAGCCCAGCCGGTCGCCGGTGGCCTTCGCCCTGATCACCGCGACGTCGACTGTTCCGGCGCCGGGTCTGTCGTGGTCGAGCGGCACGGTCAGCGTGCCGCACTCCAGACCCGGGGCGGGGACCGGCAGCCCGGAGCACGCCCGCCAGGAGATCGAGGGCGGGGCGGCGGCCGTGGCGGCGTTCGAGGCGGTGGCGGGGACGACGGTGGCGGACAGGAGTGTCAGCGCCGCCGCCACCGGCGGCACCCAGGATCCGGGAAATTGGAGAGTCACAGTGATCGCCTTTCGGGGCGGGAGATCCTTACGGCGACCCTCCCAGCGACGCTCCCACGATTCCTCCTCAGCCAGGACGAACCGGTCTCCCGCGCTGTCCTCCTCCTGGCCGACGCCCAAAAGACCGCAGATTCCGCGAGATCAATACCAAAGGCGATCGGGACCCCGCCAAAGGTTCATCATTGCGGGAGACCGCCGGAAAACATCTGCGCCGCACGCTTCCCCTCTGGCAGCCTCGGGGGAGGTTCCGGGGCGAATGCCGAAGAGATGGAAGGCCGGCGTCTCATGGAGATTCTGCGGGCGAACCGCGTTCTGCTGAATCGGCTGCTGCCGGGTGTCGCACTGGAGGATCTCACCGTTCACCGGGGACAGTTCCACCAGGTGGTGGTCGGTCCGGACCGTGTCGTGCGCCTGCCCCGTACCGCGGCCGCGGCCGTCCGGCTGCCCCGGCGCGCGGCTGTGCTGCGCGTCCTCGCCGAACTCGATCTCGGCTTCGGCACGCCCCGGCCGCTGCTCGAAGGCGGCATGCCAGGTGCGGAGGAGCAGCCGTTCCTCGTTCTCAGCCGTGTTCCCGGCGCGCCGCTGGGGGCCGGTGCGCTCAAGGATCCCGATGTGGCCGCGGCCGTGGCGGCGCAGTACGTCACGCTGCTCACGGCACTGGCCGGGGCCGTCTCCGACGAGAGGGCACGGGCCGTCCTGACGACACCGCGCGACCGTTGGCGGCGGTTCGCCGCGGACGTCCGAGCCGAGTTGTTCGGGCTCATGTCCGATCACGGGCGGCAACGGGCCGAGCGGGAACTCGCGGCTCTCGACGACCTTCCCCACCTTGCCGAGGCCGTGGTGCACGGGGATCTCGGCGCCGAGAACGTCCTGTGGGAGGACGAGGACGGGCTGCCACGACTCGGCGGGGTGGTCGACTGGGACGAGGTCGCGATCGGTGATCCAGCCGAGGACCTGGCGGCCGTCGGCGCCGGTCACGGCGAGGACCTCCTGGGCCGGATACTCGCGCTCGGCGGCTGGTCGGACAAGGAGACGGTCGCCCGTGTCGCCGCGATTCGCGGAACCTTCGCCCTGCAACAGGCTCTGTCGGCGTACCGTGACGACGACGAGGAAGAACTGGCGGACGGCCTGTCCGGCTACCGGATTGCGGGCCAGTTCGAGAAATTCCTGGCGCATCCTCCGGGAGGACGGCACAGAAATTCTTCCGATGAAAACGAAACAAAGGAATCGAGCCATTGATTTCGTGTACAAGGGTGGATCAGGTCTCCCGGGAGTGGGAAATATTTCTTTCGCGCCTCCGGGTGAGAATCGGCACAGTTGTTTTGGCCTGCTTTTCGAAAGTGTCGTCCCACCCGTCACCCGGAGCGCTGAAGCCGTACGCCTGGAAGACCTCCCGGCCGGGGGCGGCGATCTCGTTCGCGGGGAGAACCCGCCCGTTCATCTCTTCACCGCTCAGAACCGCTCGAACGGTTTCCTCACCGTTCAGCCCGCCGCCTCGTCCGCCGCGCTCCTGCGGATGGACGCCTGGAGTTCGGCCTCCTCGTCGCCGCCGAGGGCCGTCATGGCCGCGGGAAAGGCCTCGCACAGATCCACCATGACGTCGAGGACCACCTCGTCCAGGAGTTCGCCGAGGACCGACGGTCCCGTTTTGGAGCGCGCGCCGGCCAGCCGTGGCCCGTTGACCATGCTCCGGGCGATCCGCTCCAGTTCCTCCGGGGTAAGGATCACCCGCGGGTCCCAGGGGCGGCTCTGGTCGAAGCGCTGCTCGTCGAACTCCTCGATCTTCAGCTTGAGGGTCGGCCGGCGTTCGGGGGCCAGAGGGGTGTCGGGCCGCAGGACGATCCCCTCGGCCGTGTTGTCCGGCACGTCGGGCAGCCCGAGCGTCCTCGGAACGCGGGTGGGGAAGCGGCGCGGCAGGGCGTCGAGATCCGGCCGGGTTCCTCTGGCGAGCAGCGGCACGACGTCGAGGCCGGCTTCGGCGGCGATCGAGGCGACGTCCGCGTAGGGCAGGAAGACGCCGGAGTCGTCCGGGGCCTCGTGACGCAGCACGTCGAAAAGGGCGAAGCGGATGTCCGGGCTGTACCAGATGCCGGTTTGTACCGGGGTGGCACTCGGCATCGGCGGGACATCGGGGTGTGGGTAGTGGCCGCCGTACAACTCGCCGTAGACACGTACGGCCGCGCCGCCCCGGGACAGGGCGGCCTTCGCGGCCCTGGCGAGGCCGTCGCGCAGAAGCTGCCAGCCGAAGAACGGCTCGTCGTCACGTAGCCACGTCTTGCGCTTGCCCACGGACAGCTTCCGGCCGTCGTAGGCGATCACCATCTGGGCCCCGTGGACTTTCTCGGTCGCCGTCCAGGGGCCGCCGACGACCGTCTCACCGGACCGCTCGGCCGCTGGGATCTTGGGATAGGGCAGGTGCCGCATCGGAGCAGTATGGCCGAGACGCGATCGGCGAGGCATGCCATTATCCCCCCTGATATCGGGTTATCAAGGGGGATAATGGGGCGGCCCCGGTCCCGAACCGGTTCGGGAGGACCGTGATCCTGTTTCCTCAGGGAACCCTTGGGGAGCTCGATACGCAGGTCGGCTCGCCGGGCCGTGCGGGGACGTTGATGGCGTTCCACGCGGCCCTGACCGTTTGGTACAAGGCGCAACTGGTCGGGGAGAGGACTTTGGCGGCCTGGAGGGTGGCCAAGCGTTCCTTGGCGTACGTCCAGGGAGCGGTCTTGAGCAGGAGCGCGCCGTAATAGACCTCCGCGGCCCTGCGGATGCCGACGCCGGTCAGGGACGAGGGACCGGAGCAGACGGGACTGGCGGGCCCGCCCGTCGGGTTGGTTCCCTCGGCGAGCAGGTAGAACCAGTGGTTGTGCGGCCCGCCGCTGGGGGGCGAGGCGGTGTAGCAGTTCGGTTCGCCCAGCAGGGCGGGGTTGTACATGTTGCGGACCGGACCGCTGCCCGCGACGTCCACCTCCTCGCCGATCAGGTAGTCCGGTTCGTCCAGGGCCGGCGGGTGGTTGACGTAGTGCTCGGCCAGCGTGCCGAAGATGTCACCGCCCGACTCACTGAGGGCGATGGCCTCCGGGGCGTTCCCGCCGTTGGAGCCGGAGTACTCGAAGACGGCGTGGCCGTACTCGTGCCCGACCAGGTCGAGCGAGGTGAGCTGCTTGGTGTTGGCCTGGTTGTGGCCGAAGACGACGGCCGTGCCGTTCCAGTAGGCGTTGATGGAGTTCAGGCCGACGCTCGCCGGATAGGAGCGTCCGCTTCCGTCGTGGCCGTTGCGCCCCAGCCAGTTACGCAGCATGTCCCACTGCTTCTGTGCGGCGAACAGGACGTCGACGCAGGCGGTCTCCAGGTTGGTGCCCGACCCGTTGCCCCAGGTGTCGGTCGTCTTGACATAGGGGCCGCTGTTCACGCGGCCGCAGCGGAGGGAGGGACGGGTGGGGTCCGTCATGGAGTACGAACTCCCCGAGGCCGTGGTCTGGATGGTCACCGGGTTGCCGTTGTAGAAGCTGTTGCCGGTGCCGTAGCGGACCTGGTCGTAGGAGTCGAAGACCGTCCCGTCGTGCGCGTCGACGAAGACGCGCAGCGCCTTGGGAGCCTGGTCCGTGCCGCCGGTGACGGCCACCTCCCAGGCCAGCCGGGGCCGCTCGGCCGCGGCGTGGACCACCAGGACGGGCGTGCCGACCTCGCGCACGACCGCGACCTCGGCCCGGGCGACGGCCGCCGCGCGCCGGGCGTCGATCCGGGCCGTGGTGTCGACGCCCTCCAGTACGGCCCGCTGGCCGGTGGTCACGGCGTTCACCACGGATCCGCCGCTGTCGGTGGACACGATCACGTCGCCGCCGTACACCGGCAGCCCGTGATGGGTCCGCCGGTACAACAGGTACTGCAGGCCCCGGACACCCGAGGTGACCTCGGGGCGTTCGAAGGCGTCGCCGGGACCCGCGCGCAGTTCCCGGGCCTGTGCGACGAGGGCTCTGTCGGCGGAGGCGACCGCGCGCTCACGCGCCTGGAGGGTGGGTGGTGCGAACGCGCTGGGTGTGTCCGCGTCGGCCTGCCGGACGGTGGGAACGGTCTCCGCCGCCGCGGCGCCCACAGCCTCCGCGCCGCTCGTCAACATCGATGCGCCCATGGCGACGGCCGTCACGAAAGCGGTCGCCCCAAACTTGATTTTAGGGTTCATTCGCAATGACTCCTTGTTCGCAAGGAGCCGTGGCCGGCCAGGGCTGCCCCAACGGTGACACCGGTATCGGGGGAGGAGAACCCAATGAATTCCCATATCTTTGTCATATGGCCGTTCCCGGGAAAGGGGGAAAGAGCGCCGAACGCCCGGCGGCCATTTCAGGTTAAGGGGTGACGGCCGATCGGATAAACCGTTTCCCGACTGTCGCGCGATCCTCGCCCGTGCGCCCGGCGGGCAGTCCGCCCGTGGCAGAGGGTCTGCCCGGCGCGGAATGCACACGACCGGCACGGTACGGCATCGGCATATCCGCGCGTCAGGGCGGCCGGTGCCCCCGGTACGGGCGGGGCCGATACCGGGCCCGGCCGGCGGAGAGCTGTTTTTCTTATCGCATTTGAATCCGTGAAAACGGTGATGAGCTGCCGAAATCCCCGCCGCCGGAAGTCGATCACTGATTTCGCCCGCATGGGTCCGCGGGAAGGGGGAAGTCTTCCCCGCGCCCCTCGGGGGAGGAGCGCGGGCGACAGGTGTTCCTCGGTCCCGGCGGGGCGGGCAGAAGCACTTCTTCCAACTGCCGATGGTTCCCGACCAAGCCTTATGGAGGACAAGGTGACGCCGACAGAGCGCGACGATTTCCACGAAGTACCGCCGGGCGGATCCGGCAGGTCACGCCGCCGCATTCCACGCCCGCTGGCCCTGGCCGCCGCCGTCCTGGTGGCGTCGGGGGGCGTCGGAGGGGCCGCGGCGGCGGCATCGCCGGCCCCCGCCCCGACGGGGTCCGACACGCCGGCTCCCACCCCGACCGGGTCCGACACGCCCGCTCCCACCCCGACCGGGTCCGACACGCCCACCTCGCCCCCGGCTCCGACCCCGACCGAGGTCCCCGTCCCGATCCCCACCCCGACGCCCACCGCCACCGCGGCGCCTCGCATACCCCCGCTGGCCTTCCCCGGCACCCTGCACGGAGAGTTCGTCATTCCGGCGAGGGACGGCTGTGGCTTCACGGTGTTCACCCAGACAGGGGAGGCGACCGCTCTGGCGCAGGAGTCGATCACGGTGAAGAGCCAGGACGGCTTCGAGAAGGTGTACACGATCAACGACACCACCAAGATCCTGGTGGGCAGGCGGGGCAGCGAGATCAGGCAGGGGGACTGGGTCTCGGTGACAGCCACGACCACGCAGGAGACGGCGACGGCCGCCTACGTCTTCGACCTGACGCGGCCCAGCAGGAGCTTCTGGCGCGGCAACGGCTGGTGGCTCCCCAACCACTGGCGGCCGGGCGGCAAGTGGCGCACCCCCACTCCCTGCCCCACACCGCCCACCCCGACCCCGACCCCGACGCCCACGGAAACCCCGACCCCCACCCCGACCTCCACAGAGACCCCGGCACCCACAGAGACACCCACAGAGACACCCACCGAGACACCCACCGGGACGCCGACGGCCCCCACTTCCGAGCCGACTTCCACGGCGACGGACACCCCGGCCCCCACTCCGACCGCGACCCCCTGAGGCCGTACCTCCGGGAAACTCTCACGACGGTCGCGGCGGGACACCCCGCCGCGGCCGTTCCGGCGCCCGGCGGCGTGAACGTCCGCGTGCGCGGAGCCCGAGCGTCCATGCGGACCGGTCTCGGCGCCCGCGCGGCGGGGAGCATCAAGTCTTTCCCAAAGATGTCTGTGTGGAAGATGACGCGTCAGGTCGCTGCGCCTGGTCGATACCGGGAATGGCTCTCAGACGGTGCCCGTCGGTCGTCGTCCGGCCGGCGTCCGTTCGGCGCGTTCGAAATGTCCGGGGGAAGACCATGAGTGAACTCGTCGCGATCGCCTACCCGCGTGTGGACAGCGCGGTTCAGGCCAGGGACAGGCTGCTGGCGCTCCAACAGGAGAAATCCGTGCAACTGGCGGACCTGGCGCTGGTCGAGCATCGGAGCGACGGCGGGCCCATCGTGCACGCCACCCACCACAAGGTCTCCACCTACGCCACCGAGGGGGCGGTGGCGGGAGCGCTGCTCGGGCTGGTCGCGCTCGGGCCGATCCTCGGCATCGCCCTGGCCGCGGCCGGTTTCGCGGCTGCGGCGGTGGGAGCGGGCGTCCTGGGGACGGGTACGGCGACGCTGGCCGGAGCCGGGATCGGGGCGGCCCTGGGCGAGGAGAACCCCAACAGCCTCGACATCGACTTCGTCAAGGAACTCGGCGAGCACCTGCCCGCCGGTGGCGCCGCCCTGTTCCTGCTGCTGACCACCGACATCGACGAGGTCATCGCCGCGGTCGCCCCGTACGGCGGGCACGTCATCCGCTCAACGCTCAACGCGACCGAGGAGGAGCGCCTCCAGACGGCCATCGCCACGGCCCAGGCGAGGGGGAAGACCCAGGCGCAGGGGGAGTCCCGGTCACCGGAGGAAACGGGCTCGGCGGACTCACCCGGGTGAACGCCGGTCCGTCGGAGGCGGCCGGGAACACTGGGGAACACCAGGGAACACCGGGGAACGCCGGGGGAAATCGCTTGGCCGATCCGGACGGCGCCCTGCACGATGGCCGGATGAGCTGGATCGCTCCGGAGATCACACGCACCGACGAACCGTTCGCCGAAATCGTGGGTGACGAGCGCTCGCTGGCGGACGCCTGGCTGAACTTCCATCGGCAGACGCTGCTGTGGAAGTGCGGGGGGCTGAACGTCGAGCAGCTCAAACTCCGGTGTGCGGAACCGTCGAACCTGTCGCTGCTGGGCCTGGTCCGGCACATGGCCGAGGTGGAGCGTGACTGGTTCCGCACCAGATTCGCCGGGCAGCGGGCCGGCTACCTGTACTGCAGCGACGACGATCTGAACGCCGAGTTCGCCGTGGACGCCGCCGACGCGGAATCCGACTTCGCCGCGTACGCCCGCGAGATCGAACTCGTCCGCCGGACGACGTCGGGCCGTTCCCTGGACGAGACGTTCGTCGATCCACGACGTGGGATCGAGATGAGCCTGCGCTGGGTCTACTCCATCATGATCCAGGAGTACGCCCGCCACAACGGCCACGCCGACCTCCTGCGCGAACGCATCGACGGCGCCGTCGGTCACTGAGCCGGGTCACCGGGCCGGGCGCCGCCCAACGGCGCCGATCCGTTCCGTTCCACCGCCCACCGCACCGGCGTTTCGGGGGCCACGGACACGGTGCGGGTGTGCGGTCACAGTGGTGCGGGGGACGCGGGCGTTCGCGGTACCGGCTCCGCCGAATCGCTCGTCCGTGAACACGACCGCGTTTTCAACGGTGCGCGGTGTGCCGGAAAAGCGGTGTGCCGGAAAAATCAGATGTGACGGGACACGGTGGTCGGTAGCGTTGCACGTGGTTCATCGGACCTGGAGTGAATACGGGTCGAAGGGCGTCGGTTATCTCCTGAAAACAGATTCCGCCGGTGCTCGTCCCCATATCCGTCTTCTCTCCCGGTTCGGTGAACCGATCAGGTCCGGTGCCGGCACGGGTCGAAGCGCGTCGGTTATCGACTCATAATCGGGCGGTCGCGGGGTTCGAATCCCCGCCACGGGGATTACGGCCCCGTGTAGCTCAGCGGCAGAGCACCTCACGGCCGGTGTGCGTCCCCACATCCGTGCCGGCACCGGACCTGATCATGGGGGAGCGGGTCGAAGTCGCATCGGTTATCGATTCAGGACGGAAACGCGGGGTTCGAATCCCCGCCGCGGGCCGATGGTCTGTGTGGTTCAGAGGTAGAACGCCGTAAAGAGCCGGTGCGCGTCCCCACATCCGCTCCCCTTTTCCATATCCGCTCCAGGGCGGGTCGAACGAAGGAGAACAAAGGAGAACGGCATGACGCGTGACCCCCTCGCGAAGGTCTCCACGATCGCGACACCGCAGACGCGGCGTATTCCCGGCAGGAAGGACCAGGTCCGTAACAACGCCGGTGGATACGGTTTCGCCAAGGACACCTGGACCCGGCTGGAGGACTTTCTGGTCCTGGGCACCACCGGCGGCACCTACTACGTGGACCGGGACACGCTGACGGCGCAGAACGCCGATGTGCTGTTCGCCGCGATCGACGAGGACGGGCCACGTGTCGTCTCCCTGATCGTGGACGTCTCCACCGCCCGGCCGCCCCGCGCGCCCAAGCCTCGTCCGGGGATCTTCGCGCTCGCCGCCGCCTTCGCCCACGGCGGTCCCGACACCCGGCAGGCGGTCAAGGAGGCGTTCCCGCTGGTCGTACGGACCACGGACCATCTGGCGGCGTTCGTCGGCTACCTCAAGAACCTCGGTGGCAAGCCGTCCCGCAACGGCTCCGCGCCGGTCGTGGGCCGCGCCCTCCGTACGGCCCTCGCCTCCTGGTTTCTGCGGGACGAGCCCGACGCGGTCGCCTTCCGCGCGTGCAAGGCGATGCGGCGCAGGACGCCTGCCGGGGAGGAGTTCTCCCTGCGGGACGCGCTGCGCATCGCCCACCCGAAGGCCGGTACCGCCGAGCAAAAGGCGCTGTTCGGGTGGATCGCCGGGAACATCGCCGACGACCGGGCCCGTGAGCTGCTGCCCGCCGTGGACCGGTTCCTGATGGCCAGGGCGGTCACCACCCCGGCGGAGGCGGTCCGCGCGGTCACCGACCTGCGGGTGCCGTGGGAGTTCCTGCCCGACGCGATGCTGACCGAGCCCGCCGTGTGGGAGGCCCTGGTGGACACGGTCGGTATGACCGCGCTCATCCGCAACCTGGCGAAGATGACCCGCGTCGGCGCGCTGCGGCCCGGGGGCGACGCGACCCGCCGCGCGGTCGCGCGTCTCACCGATCGCCGGGCGTCGGCCAGGGCGCGTGTCCACCCCATGGACCTGTTCCTGGCGCTGCGGGTCTACGCCTCGGGGCAGAGCCGGCCGAACCCGCGGGCCGACCTCCAGAGGTGGCAGCCCGTGCCCGCGATCTCCGACGCGCTGGAGAAGGCCTACGAGCTGTCGTTCGGCCACGTCCGCCCCTCGGGCAGGCGGCTCCTGGTCGCCGTCGACTCGTCGGGGTCGATGGCGTATGGCGGTGTCCTCGCCGGCGGGTCACCGCTCGGCACGGTCTACGAGGTCGCCTGCGCCATGGCCGTCATCCTCGCGCGCGTCGAGGGCGACAACGTCCATGTCATCGACGTCGACACCTCCGTTCACCCCTCGAAGGTGACGCCGCGTACGAACCTGCGGGAGATCTCCTCCTGGCGGCCGTCCGGCGGCGGCACGGATCTGGCACTGCCGTTCGAGTGGGCGCGGAGCAGGAGGCTGTACGCGGACGGCATCGTGGTGCTAACCGACAACGAGACGTGGGCGGGCCGCTCGCACGCCGTTCAGTCACTGGCCGCCTACAGGAGGTCCGTCAATCCGGAGGCCCGTGTCGTGGTCGCGACGATGACCCCGGCGGGCCACTCGATCGGCGACCCCGGTGATCCGGGCGTGCTCAACGTGGCGGGCGTGGACGCGTCGCTGCCGATGATCGTCAACGGTTTCGTCCGGGGCTGACCGGGGCTGACCGGGGACGGGCGCGGTCCGCGCGAGCCGTACCCACCGGTGGCCCGCCGTGCCGTCCGTACGGCGGGCCACCGCGAAGACCGATTTGCCTCCCGTTGAGGGAACCGATGTGTAACCATGCCTGTCATCGCAGGTCAGGGCGGTAAAAGAGATGACCGGACGGTCATGTGGGCTGTCTCGCCACAGGGGGGCGAGGTTACCCTCCCAGCATGAGCGGCGACACCGACCGGCGAGCGGGTACCCGGGTTCGACGCCTCCGTCATCACCGTCATCACTCGTCGCCGACCCGGATCGCCGTCACGGGCCACCGGGATCTCGCCCTCGAGACGGCGTCGCTCGTCGACGCAGAGGTGAGGGCGGTTCTACGGCCCTACGCTCCCGGGTTCGTCGGGATATCCTGCCTCGCGGACGGCGCCGACCAGATCTTCGCCACCGCGGTTCTCGACCTCGGCGGCACGCTGGAGGTCATCGTCCCCGCTCACGACTACGGTGAGGCGTCCTTCCACACGCTGCTCCGCAGGGCTCGCGAGATCCGCAGGCTGCCCTTCGACACGTCGTCACCCCGCGCCTACGCCGCGGCGAACGAGTTGCTGATCGAGTCGGCGGACCTGCTCGTCGCCGTGTGGGACGGGTGTCCCGCGCGGGGAGAGGGAGGGACGGCCGAGGCGGTCGAGGCCGCCACGCGGCGCCGGGTGCCGGTGCGGGTGATCTGGCCGCCGGGGGCCGTCAGGGGCCACCGGAACGCGGCGCCCGAAAGCCCGGGAACGTCCCCCGGAGACGAGGAGGCGACGCGCGGGGAACCCCCGGAACGGTGGGAGAGGCGGGAGTGACGCCCGAGATCCCGAGGATGCCCCCGGAGAGGTGGGAGTGACACTCGGGAGCCCGGGAACGCCCCCGGAGAGGCGGGAGTGATGCCCGAGGGCCTCGGAATGTCGCCCGGAGGCGCGAAACCGACATCTGGGAGCCACGGAAGGCCCCCAGGAGAGGCGGGGACGACCTCCGGCGGTTCCGGAACCCCGGGTATGGCGGAACCGTAATTCCACCCCTGAGCTGCGGGGTCTTGACATCGTCCGGGAGTTTGGTTCACCTCAAGACGTGGAGGTGCTTCCCGAGTCCGAGTTCCCCGCTCTGTACCGCTCCGCCGACCGCACTGCCATAACCAGCCAGCGCAGGCTGCTGACCGCCACGGGGATTCGCCTTGTGTTGCTGATGCTGGCCGCCTTCTGTGGCTCGTTCAGTTTTCCCCCGAGCGGGCCGAACGTGACGGCCATGATCGCCGCCGCGGCGATGGGGGTGGCCCTGGTCACCGAGGTCTACCTGCTGACGACGCGTCCGGACCGGCGGTGGTACGAGGCGCGTGCCGCCGCGGAGTCGGCCAAGACGCTGGCGTGGCGTTACCTGGTCGGCGGTGAGCCGTTCGGCCTGGACGGCCCGGCGGCGGGACGGCGGGACGGCACGGTGACGGGAAGGCCGGACGGCGCGGCGGGTGGCAGGGACGGCGCGGCGGCGGGCGGTCGGGAAGCCCGCAACGGCGGCGTCCCGCAGCAGGACCACACGCCCGACCGGCTTCTCCTCCGCAGGTTCAGCAAGATCACCTCGGATCTGCGCAGCGTCGCGCCCGTCTCCGTCGTCGACGGGGACGTTCAGGTGACGGCGGGGATGCGCGCGATCAGGGCGCTCTCGCTCGACGAGCGCAAACACCACTACATGGTGGGGCGGCTGGACGACCAGCGGGCGTGGTACGCGGCGAAGGCGAACCTGCACGAGCGGCGCGCGGCCGCGTGGCTGGTCGGGGTGGCCACGGCCGAGGCGCTGGGCCTGGTCACCGCCGCGATCAAGGCCGCCCTCGGCACGAAGGGCGTGGACATCGACCTTCCCGGAGTCTTGGGCGCGGTGGCCGCCGCGGGCGTAGCCTGGCTGCAGACGCGTCAGCACCAGCAGGTCGCCAGCGCCTACGCGATCGCGGCCCTGGAGCTCGGGGACATCGTGGTCCGCGCGGCCTGGCCGTCGACCGAGGCCGAGTGGGCTCACTTCGTGGACGAGGCCGAGGAAGCCATATCGCGCGAACACATGCTTTGGTCTGCATCTCACGCTTAGGGGGATTTCAGCGCAAAAGAGGATTAACGACGCCTTTGGTGGGCTTGGTGAGGTTAGGCATTCCGAACTTATGACCGGGGGTAGAGACCGAGCCGGGGGTCTCGTGCGGTAGCGTTATGCATAACTAATTCTCGGCATTTTCGAATGCCCGTTCGCATAGGTTTGGGGCGCCATGAACCTTACCGAAGACAAGCAGTCCGGGGTCTCATCAAACCTCAAGGACCTGCGAGACGTTCCGTTGTCTCTTGTCCACGAAACCGATGTCGACGGCATCCTTCAGCGAATCCTTCCGGAGTCCGCTCCCATCGAGCGTGTCTCCGTCGCGGCGTTCAATTCGTCGATCTAGCCCGCCGGCCACGATGGACCGCCCCTTCGTGCCATTCCGACAATTCGTACTTAAGGTGCATAGTCGCTGCGATCTGGCATGCGACCACTGCTATGTGTACGAACACGCGGACCAGAGCTGGCGGGGCCGTCCGAAGGTCGTCTCGGACCGGACCGTGACCCAGGCGGTCACCCGCATCGCCGAGCACGTGAGCGCGCACGCGCTCGATCGCGTGCACGTCGTACTGCATGGCGGCGAACCGCTTCTGGCGGGACGGGACCGGCTCGGCCGCATCGCCGCCGAACTGCGGGGGCGGCTCGGCGGGCTGTGCGCGCTCGATCTGCGGGTGCACACCAACGGGGTGCTCCTCGACGAGCGCACCCTCGACGTCTTCGCCGAGCACGACGTCAAGGTCGGCGTCTCACTGGACGGCGACCGCGCGGCCAACGACAGGCACCGGCGTTACGCCGACGGCCGCAGCAGCTACGACCAGGTGATCGCCGCGGTGGGGTTGTTGCGCCGCCGCCCCGAGCTGTACGCCGGGCTGCTGTGCACGATCGACGTCGCCAACGACCCGGTGGCGGTCTACCACGCGCTGGCCGAGCTGGAGCCCCCGCGTGTCGACTTCCTGCTGCCGCACGCCACCTGGGACGCCCCTCCCGCGCGTCCCACGCCGACGGCGTACGCCGACTGGCTCATCGAGATCTTCGAGACCTGGCTCTCCGAGGGCGCCAGGCTCCCGGTGCGGATGTTCGAGTCGATCATCCGTACCAGCCGCGGCGACTCCAGCCTCACCGAGTCGCTCGGGCTCGAGCCGTCCGACCTCGTCGTCATCGAGACCGACGGCGGCTACGAGCAGGCCGACTCGCTCAAGACCGCCTTCGACGGGGCGCCCGCGACCGGGCTCGACGTGTTCGGCCACGAACTCGACGCCGTCGCCGCGCACACCGGCGTCCTCGCCCGTGGACAGGGGCTCGGCGGGCTGTGCGACACCTGCCGCGCCTGCCCGGTCGTCGACAGCTGCGGCGGGGGACTCTACGCCCACCGCTACCGGACCGGATCGGCCTTCGCCAACCCCAGCGTCTACTCGGCGGACCTCCTCAAACTCATCACCCACGTCCGGAGCAGGACCACGATGCCGACGCACGCGGTGCCCTACGGCACGATCGACGCCCTCGCCGGGGGATACGGCGACGACCGGGACGTCGCCTGTCTCGCCGCGTCGCAGCGCACCCTGCGCCGCGGGCTGCTGGCCGGGGTCCACGCCCACCGCCCGGCCGTCACCGGATGGGACCTGCTCACCCGGCTCGACACCGAGCACCGGGAGGTCGTCGACGAGGTGCTGGACCACCCCTACGTGCGGGCCTGGGCGGTCGAGTGCCTGCGGGACGCGGCGCACGCCGGACACCTCGCCAACATCGCCGCCGCGGCGGCGATCAGGGCCGGGGCCAGGGCGGCGATCACCGTCCGGGTGCTGGACGGCATGGTCCACCTGCCGACCCTGGGCGCGCTCGAAGCGGGGCCCGGTGCCACCGCCCGGCTGCTCGTGGACGAGGAGGGTTTCGAGCTGGTGGGAGACCGGGGCGCGGCCTGGCATCCGGTCAGGAGGCTCGTCGCGGGCGACTTCTCGGTCACGCTGGAGGACACCGACCCCTACCGCGCCTGCCACGGCCACCGGGTCGCCGCGCGCCTGTCGCCGGACGAGGTGGCCGCGTGGCAGCGGGCCTTCACGCGGGCGTGGGAGCTGATCGAGTCCGACCATCCCGCCTACGCCCCGGGCCTGCGCGCGGGCCTGTCGACCCTGACGCCGCTGGCCGCCCCCGAGCGGGGCGGGGACGCCAGCTCGACGGCCCGGCACGCCTTCGGCGCCGTGGCGGCCGCGCTCCCCGACGACCCGGCCACGCTCGCGCTGCTGATGATCCACGAGTTCCAGCACGTCAAGCTGGGTGCGGTGCTCGACATCGTCGACCTGTACGACGAGTCGGACACCAGGAGCTACTACGCGCCGTGGCGGCCCGACCCCCGGCCGCTCGAGGGCCTGCTCCAGGGCACCTACGCCCATGTCGCGGTCACCGACTTCTGGCGGGCGCGCCGCCGCTCCGCCCCCGACCTCGGCGACGTGCAGTTCGCCCGCTGGCGGGCACAGACCGCCAAGGCGATCGAGACCCTGGACCACTCGGGCGCCATGACCTCCCTGGGCGCGCGTTTCGTCGCCGGGATGCGCCGCTCGGTCGGCCCCTGGCTGGAGGAGCCCGTTTCCGCGGCGGCGGCCGCGGCGGCGGACCGGCTCTCGCATCGGCACCGTACGGCCTGGGCGAAACAGCAGAGCTGATCTTCTTTCCCCGAAATAATTAGCGGCGCAGGCACTTTTGTGGCAAAGACTGCGTTCCTATAGTTAAATCTCGGGGGAAGGAGGCGGATGACCACTCCAGCCACGCCCGCTCAACCCACAGGGCCATACTTCTTCCTCAGTTATGCGCATGTGCCGCCACATGATCCCGTCGACACCGGTGACCCCAACCAATGGGTGGAAAAGCTGTTCCGGGCGCTATGTGAGCATATTATGCATCTCACCCGGGTTCCCGCCGGGGCGGCGGGATATATGGACAGGGAATTACGGGCAGGGGACAACTGGTCTCAAACCCTCTCGGATCGCCTCTCCACCTGCCGGGTGTTCGTCCCGCTTTACTCCCCGCGATACTTCGAGAGCGATCACTGCGGCAAGGAATGGGCGGCCTTTCTGGAGCGCGCCCCCCGCCACGGCGCCCCCGACGCGATCGTGCCCGCCGTCTGGGCCCCCATGCGGACCATGACCCTTCCGCACGCCGCGCAGGCGATCCAGTTCAACCACGCCGACCTCGGGACGCGATACGCGGAGGAGGGCTTCTACGGGATCATGAAGCTCAACAAGTATCGCAGCCAGTACCAGATGGCGACCCTCGGGCTGGCCCAGCGGATCATCCAGGTGGCCGAGACGACGCCCATGCCGCACGGCAGGATCCGCGACTACACGACCGTGCCGAGCGTCTTCGGCGACCACACGCCCGAACGCCCGGTGACCATGACCGTCGTCGCCCCCGACCTGAAGCACCTCCCCGAGGGACGGGACGCCTACCACTACGGGCGGACGCCGCACGAATGGGATCCCTACCGCAGCCGCGACGGCATGCGGCCCCTGGCCGACTGCGCGGTCGAGGTGGCGCGCTCCCGGGGCTTCCTGCCGCACGTGGGCACGCTCGACGAGCACGCGGAGTCTCTGGCGGCGGAGGTGCCCCAGGCTCCGGGGGTGCTGCTGGTCGACCCCTGGGCGACGGCCGCCGACGACGGCATGGAGTCCCTGCGGCCGGTCAACCAGCCGGGACGGCAGTGGATCAGCGTGATGGTGCCGTGGAACGCCCAGGACTACGAGACCGTCCAGCAGGAGACGAGACTCAGGGGCTGCCTGCGGGAGGCGCTCGGCCACAAACTCACCGAGCCCGCGGCCAACCCCAGCGTCCCCACCCTGGACGCGTTCAAGAACATCCTGCCGGACGCCCTGCACCGGGCGACCCAGCAGTACTTCAAACACGCCCCCGTCTATCCGCCGGGGGGCAAAAAAGTCGACAGACCCAGGCTGATCGGGCCGGAGGAGTAGCGAACATGAGCGAGGGCCGGATCGTTACCTTCTACTCGTACAAGGGCGGTACCGGGCGCACGATGGCGCTGGCCAACACGGCGTGGATCCTCGCGAGCAGCGGCAAACGGGTCCTCGTCGTCGACTGGGACCTGGAGTCGCCGGGCCTGCACAAGTTCTTCCGCCCCTTCCTCGACGGCGGGCTGGTCGCCAACACCTCCGGGGTCATCGACCTGATCACCACCTACCAGTGGGCCGCGATGAAGCGGGAGGCGCGGCCGCGCGACTGGCACCGCCAGTACGCCCGCGTCGAGCCGCACGCGGTCTCCCTGGGATTCGACTTCCCCGAGGACGGGACGCTCGACTTCGTCTCGGCGGGACGGCAGAACCGCGACTACTCGTCCCTGGTCTCCGGCTTCGACTGGGACACCTTCTACGAGCGGCAGGGCGGCGGGCAGTTCTTCGACGCGCTCCGCGCCGACATGAAGGCCTGTTACGACTACACGCTCGTCGACAGCCGCACCGGCCTGAGCGACATCGCGGAGATCTGCACGGTCCAGATGCCGGACATCCTCGTGGCCTGCTTCACCCTGTCGGACCAGGGCATCGACGGGACATCCTCGGTGGCCCGGCACATCGACGAGCGGTACGGCGACCGCAACATCCGCATCCTGCCCGTCCCCATGCGCATCGAGACCGGTGAGAAGGAGAAGTGCGACGCGGGCCGCAGCCTCGCCAAACGCAGGTTCGACAAGTTCCCGCGGGACATGACGCAGCAGGAGATCGACCAGTACTGGGGCGCGGTCGAGATTCCGTACACCCCCTTCTATGCCTTCGAGGAGATCCTCGCAGCCTTCGGCGACGAGCCGAACCGCCCCGGCTCCATACTCTCGGCCTTCGAACGGCTCACGGGCGCGATCACCGAGGGCGAGGTCTCCTCGATCCCCCAGATGGAGGAGACCGTACGGCTGCGCTACCTGGAGTCCTTCGTCCGCCGTCACCCGGCCCACCAGACCGACGTCTACCTCAGCTACGCCTCCGAGGACCGCATGTGGGCGGACTGGATCGCCGCCCTGCTCGACCGGTACGGCTACCACGTGACGCTGCGCGCCGTCGACTCCGAGGAGGCCGCCGACTTCGGCGGGGACGTGCCGAGGGCGATCGTCGTGCTCTCCGGCGCCTACACCCGATCCTCGCGCAGCCACGAGGTGTGGCAGTGGCTCACGAACGCCGAGAGCGCGGTCCGCGCCGAGCTGATCGCGCTGCGCGTCTCCGAGGCCCGCTTCCCCTCCCCGTTCGGCGACCGCGCGCTCGTCGACCTCACCCGGATCCCGGAACAGCCGGCGGCGCGGACGCTGCTGAAGGCGCTAGGCCGGACCGACGACGGCACGGCGCCGGACATGAGCGCGCTCGGCGCGCGTTTTCCCGGCAGCGAGCCCGCCGTGTGGAACGTCTCGGCGCGCAACGCGGCCTTCACCGGGCGCGGCCCCGTGCTCGACAGACTGCGCAAGCAGCTCGTCGGAGGCAGCTCGGCCGTGGTGCTGCCGCAGGCCCTGTACGGCCTCGGCGGTGTCGGCAAGACCCAGGTGGCGCTGGAGTACGCCCACCGTTTCAGGGCCGACTACGACCTGGTCTGGTGGATCTCCTCCGAGGACCGCGAACTGATCAACTCCGACTTCGAGGAGCTCGCCAGGGAGTTGGGCATCCCCGTCACCGACAACATCTCCGAGGTCGTCGCCGCGGTGCGTGAGGCGCTGCGGCTCGGGGAGCCGTACGGCCGCTGGCTGCTGATCTTCGACAACGCCGGCGACCCCGGCGACCTGAGGGACCTCTTCCCCGGCGGGTCGTCGGGGCACATCCTGATCACCTCGCGCAACCAGGCCTGGTCGGCCGTCGCCGAGCCGCTGGAGGTCGACGTCTTCAGCCGGGAGGAGAGCCTGGAGCATCTCGGCCGCCGGGTTCGGGGGCTGGCGGACGAAGACGCGCTGCGGGTGGCGGAGGCGCTGGGCAACCTGCCGCTCGCGGTCGAGCAGGCGGCCGCCTGGCTGGCGGAGACCGGCATGCCGGCCGCGACCTTCCTGGAGCAGCTGGAGACGGAGACGGCCCGGGTGCTGTCCCTGAGGCAGCCCGCCGACTACCCGCATCCCGTCGCGGTCACCTGGAACCTCTCCCTCGGCCAGCTGCAGGAGAGTTCTCCCGCGTCGGTCAGGCTGCTCCAGCTGTGCGCCTTCTTCGCCCCCGAGCCCATCTCGATGCAGCTCCTCTACAGCGACGAGATGATGGACGCGCTTCTCCCCTTCGACGACGCACTGCGCGAGAAGCTCGTCCTCGGCCGGGTCATCCAGCAGATCGGCAGGTTCGCGCTGGCCAAGGTCGACCAGGGCAACAACACCATCCAGGTGCACCGGCTGGTCCAGGCGGTGATCCGCAGCCAGATGTCCGACGAGGAGCAGCAGCTGGCCTGTCACCAGGTGCACCGCATCCTCGTCGGCGCCAGGCCGCGGCAGGGCGACGTGGACGACCCGGAGAACTGGGTCCGCTACGACCTGCTCTGGCAGCACCTGCAGCCGTCGAGGGCGACGGAGTGCACCGAGGAGGAGACCAGGCAACTGCTCACCGACCGGGTGCGCTACCTCTGGAAGCGCGGCGACTTCGCCCAGGCCCTGGCCCTGGGCGACTCCCTGGCCGACTACTGGGAGAACGAGTTCGGGATCCAGGACCGGCAGCGGCTGCACCTGCTGTTCAACGTGGCCAACGTCAAGCGCTCCCAGGGCAAGTACGAGGAGGCCAGGGACCTCGACCTGTGGGTGCGCGACCAGCAGCTCAGGGTGGTCGGCGAACGTCATCCGCACACGCTGCTGACCGCGGGCGGGCTCGCGGGCGATCTGCGCGGCCTCGGCGAGTACGAGAGCTCGCTGGAGATGGACAAGGTGACCTACGACCGGTGGAAGACCCTCTTCGGCGAGGACCACCCGCGCACCCTGGCCTCCGGCAACAACCTCGCGCTCAGTTACCGGCTCGTCGGCGACGGCCTCAGCGCCCGCGACCTCGACCAGGACACCCTGCAGCGCCGCACCCGGGTGCTCGGCGCCAACCACCCCTACACCCTGTACTCGGCCGCGCAGCTCGCCCGCGACCTGCGCGAGATCGGCCAGTACCGCGAGTCGGTCGACCTGCTGCGCAACACGCTGCAGCACTACCGCCAGTCCCTGGGGGAGAGCTTCGTCGACACCCTCCGCGCGGCCAAGAGCCTGGCGGTCTCGCTGCGCAGGGCCGGTGAGCAGCAGGAGGCGCGGGATCTCGCCAAGGTGACCGACGAACGCTACAGGCTGCGCTACGCCGGCACGCCGGACGCGCTGGCGGCGACCCTCGAACTCGCCTGCTGCATGTCCGCGCTGGGCGACGAGGTGGGCGCGCGCGACCTCACCGGTGAGATCACGCGCATCTACCGCGACACCCTCGGCGAGAACCACCCGGGCACGCTCATCGCGCTGAACAACCTGACGATCCACACGCGCGGCACGGGCGAGCCGGCCAGGGCCACCTCACAGGCCAGGGCCGTGCTGGAGGGGCTGAAGGCGCACCTCGGGGAGAACCACCCGTTCACCCTGTCGGCGGCGATCAACCTCGCCAACTGCCTGGGGGAGAACGAGAGCCTCGCGGAGGCGGAGGCGCTGGAACGCCAGACGCTGACCGCCCTGCGCGCCAAGCTCGGCGACACGCATCCCGACACGCTCGTCTGCGAGGCCAACCTGGCGGTGACCCTGTGGTCGGCCGGGCACACCGCCAGGGCCGAGCAGCTGAGAGAGCGGCTGCTGCCGATCATGGGCCGCTCCTTGGGCGAGACCCACCCGATCCTGACCCAGCTCAAGGAGTGGCGGCGCATCAACAGGGATCTCGAACCCCAGCCGTTCTGACGTCAGACGGCGGCCAGCCAGGTCATTATGTCGGGCATCACGTGCAGGGCGCCGAAGTGCGCGGCGCCCTGCTGGATCACCACCCTGGCGCCCGGGATCCGCCGGCCCAGCCAGTGCGCGTGGCCGACGGGGGAGAAGACGTCCTCGTCGCCGTGCCAGAGCAGCGTGGGAACCGTGATGGTGCCCGGGTCGAACCCCCACGGCGCGTTGAACGCGAGCGCGTCGTCGACCCACCCGTCCGCCGAGTGCCGTACGGCCTCCGCGAAGTTCCGTGCCAGCATCGTGCGGATCCCGAAGTCGGCCACGATGTGCCGGTCGGACTCCGGCAGTTCGTGGTCGAACGCGGGAACCAGACGGGTCGGGTCCGCTCTGATCTCCTCGACCGCCGGGGAGAGCAGCGCGGTCACCGCGCTGTGGCCGAGCGCCGCGGCGGTGTACTCGTCGACGTTGGACACCGACATGCCCTTGAACCAGTCGAGTCCCTCGGCGCCGCGCGGAGCGAGCGGAACGAGCGCGGCGACCCTCGTCGTGCGCTCGGGCAGCAGCGCCGCGCAGGCGAGCGCGTGCGGGGCGCCCCCGGAGCGGCCCAGCACGGCGAAGGAGCCGATGCCCAGCGCGTCGGCGATGGCCGCCATGTCCTCGGCGACGTCGGCCACGTTTCTGCCGATCCGCCGGTCGGAGAGCCCGTATCCGGGCCGGTCGTACGTGATCAGCCTGACTCCCAGCCGGTAGAGGACGGTCGCGCGCGGCGACGGCCCCACCCTGCTGCCCGGTGTGCCGTGGAGCAGGAAGACCGGGCTTCCCTCCGGCTCACCTCTTTCGTCGACCGCGAGCGTTCTCCCGTCACGGGTGCGCACGAACGTCGTCAAGGTACCTCCTTGCCGTTTATCAGGATCCTCCCTCCTGCCAGGGAGTTTGTCCCGTAGCGATTGGTTGCCGAAACACCTCACTTACCTGCCCCTGGCGGGAGGTTCCGGGCCTCCGCCGCCCTCGGGAGGAAACGGGCATGCCGTTTATCCGGGAAAAACCGGGCGGGTGGACGGCTAGGATTTCCGGCCGTGACCGGTGTCGGATTCGCGTTGCCCGCCCCTCCGGCGGGGCCATGACGGCCGTGGACGGGTTCAGCCTGAGCGTCGAGGAGCATCGGCGGGAGCTGCACGTGCACTGCTATCGCATGCTCGGCTCCTTCGACGAGGCCGAGGACATGGTGCAGGAGACGTTCCTGCGGGCCTGGCGTGGCCGCCGGGCGCTGCGCGAGGAGACAGGCCTGCGCGCCTGGCTGTACCGGATCGCGACCAACGCCTGCCTGGACCACCTCAGGGCGCACCCCCGGCGGCCCCAGCCGCGCCCCGCGCCGGCCCTGGCCGCCGACCCGGGGATCGACCCCCCTGCCTCGGGGGCGGTCCCGTGGCTGCAGCCCTACCCCGACGAGCTGCTGGACACCGCCGACGTGGTGATCGACCGCGAGACGATCGAGCTGGCCTTCCTGGTCGCGATCCAGCACCTGCCGCCCCGCCAGCGCGCGGTGCTGATCCTGCGCGACGTGCTCGGCTGGTCGGCGCAGGAGACCGCGACGTCGCTGGAGCTGACCGTGGCCGCGGTGAAGAGCGCCCTGCAGCGCGCCAGGCCGACGCTCAGGGAGCACCTGCCCGCCAGGCGGCTGGAGTGGGCCGCCTCCGCCGAGCCCACCGCCGACGAACGCGCCGTCCTGCGCCGCTACATCGACGCCGTCGAGCAGGCCGATCCGGCCGTCCTGGCCGGGGTGCTGCGGGCCGACGTCTGGCAGACGATGCCGCCCGCGCCGATCTGGCTGCTGGGACGGCAGGCGTTCATGGCGTCGTGGACCCCCGCGATGGTCGGCCCGGAGGCCTGGGGCGACTGGCGGCTGCTGCCCACCCGGGCCAACCGGCAGCCCGCCGCGGCCGCCTACCTGCAGCGGCCCGGGGAGCCGGACTTCCGGCCCTCCTGGATGGGGATCCTGCGCGTCGAGGACGGGCTGGTGACCCAGATCACCACCTACGGCGGGGACACCTTCCCCCGATTCGGTCTTCCGCCCTCGCTCTGACCCCGTTCCCGGTACCTCTCGGCGGGCCCGCTTCCGGCGGACCCGCCGAGAGGTACCGGGGGCACCGATTCCTTTTTCGCGCCGCCGTCGTCTTACGGGGGAACTCACGAGAGAGGAATCATCATGACCGACCTTCAGAAGCAGGTGCAGGCCGCCATCGACGAGCTCGTCGAGTCGGGGGCCGAACGCGGCGTGCAGGTCGCCGTCTACCGGCGCGGCGAGCTCCTGGTCGACGCGGTCGGGGGTGTCGCCGACCCGGCGACGGGCCGTCCCCTCACCTCCGCCACCCCGGTCAACAGCACCTCGACGGGCAAGGGCGTGACCGCGGCCGTCGTCCACGTGCTGGCCGAGCGCGGCGTCCTCGGCTACGAGACCCGGATCGCGGACGTGTGGCCGGAGTTCGCCGCCCACGGCAAGGAGAAGGCCACCGTACGGCACGCGCTGACGCACGCGACCGGCGTTCCCGGGGTGCCGGTCGCCACCACGCCCGAGGATCTGTGCGACTGGGACGGCATGTGCGCCGCGATCGCCGGGGCCAGGCCCTGGTGGGAGCCGGGGACCCGGTTCGGCTACCACCCGCAGACCTACGGCCACATCCTCGGCGAGGTCGTGCGCAGGGTGACCGGCAAGCGCATCTCGCAGGTGCTCCACGAGGAGGTGGCGGAACCGCTCGGCCTGACCGGCGAGCTGTTCTTCGGCGTTCCCGAGTCCGAGCTCGGCGGCCTGGCCAGGATCGAGGACGCCGGGCCCCCGATGGAGCTGCCCGCCGAGGTGATGGCCGGGATCCCGTTCTTCAGGGTGGTGGACGGCTACACGGCCGCCCCCGCGGCGGCGATGCCCGACGCCGCGTTCTGCAACCGCGCCGACGTGCTGGGCTCCGACATCCCGGCGGGCGCCACGCTGACCGCCCGCGCGGTGGCCCGCGTGTACGACGCGCTGCTGGGCGGGGAGCTCGTCTCCGCCGACCGGCTGCGCGAGCTGTCCACTCCGGCGATGACGGGCGTTGACGAGGTCACCGGTGCCCCGGGCACCTGGGGGCTGGGCTACACGATCGGCCTGACCCCGGGGCTCGGCTCCCCGGCCCTGTTCGGGATGGCGGGCAGCGGCGGCACCGCCGCCTTCGCCGACGCCGCGACTGGTATCAGCGTCGGCGTGACGAAGAACCGGGCCTCGGCCGGGGACTTCGGCACCGTCGAGCGGATCGGCAGGATCGCGCTCCAGCTGGACTGATCGCGGGCGTCTCCGGGATCGTTCCGGGGCCGTGCCGAAGGTCTCCGGGACGGGGGGCGCCCCCCGTCCCGGCGGGCCCGGTTCTCCGCTCCCACCGGCGCGAACAGCATGATCCTCGTACAATGACGCGATGGCCTCCTCCGAGAACGGTCCCGACGACAACGGGCTCAGCCACCCCGGCCCCGCCGAGAGCGGCCCGGCCGAGAGTGGTCCAGAAACAGCCGGAAACGGCTGGAACGACCCTGATTCGCCCCCGCCGGAGGGCGGTCCGGGCGAGGAGTGGCCGGACGGGGACGGTCCTGACGGGGACGGTCCGGGCGAGGAGTGGCCGGACGAGGAGTGGCCCGGCGGAGACGGGGAGAGCGACGCGTCGCGCGTGCTGCGGCGCGTCTTCGGCTACGCCTCGTTCAGAGAGGGCCAGCAGGAGATCATCGAGCACGTCGTCGGCGGCGGTGACGCCCTCGTGCTCATGCCCACGGGCGGCGGCAAGTCGCTGTGCTACCAGATCCCCGCGCTCGTGCGCGAGGGTGTGGGCGTCGTCGTCTCCCCGCTCATCGCGCTCATGCAGGACCAGGTGGACGCCCTGACGGCCCTCGGGGTGCGGGCCGGGTTCCTCAACTCGACGCAGGACCTCGACGAGCGCAGGCAGGTCGAGTCCGCCTTCCTGGAAGGCGAGCTGGACCTGCTCTACCTGGCGCCCGAGCGGTTGCGGGTCGACTCGGCGCTGCGGCTGCTCGACCGGGGCAAGATCTCCCTGTTCGCCATCGACGAGGCGCACTGCGTGGCCCAGTGGGGACACGACTTCCGGCCCGACTACCTGGCCCTGTCCACGCTGCACGAGCGCTGGCCCGACGTACCCCGCATCGCGCTGACCGCGACCGCGACCCCGGCCACCCACGCCGAGATCGCCTCCCGGCTCAACCTGGAGCAGGCCCGGCACTTCGTGGCGAGCTTCGACCGCCCCAACATCCAGTACCGCGTCGAGCCGAAGAACGAGCCCAAGCGGCAGCTGCTGAGGCTCGTCCGCACCGAACACCCCGGCGACGCGGGCATCGTCTACTGCCTGTCGCGGGCCTCCGTCGACAAGACCGCCGAGTTCCTGGTGGAGAACGGGATCCAGGCGCTGCCGTACCACGCGGGCCTCGACGCGCGCACCCGGGCCGAGAACCAGGCGCGCTTCCTGCGCGAGGACGGCCTCGTCATGGTCGCCACCATCGCCTTCGGGATGGGCATCGACAAGCCGGACGTGCGCTTCGTCGCCCACCTCGACCTGCCCAAGTCCGTCGAGGGCTACTACCAGGAGACCGGCCGCGCCGGCCGCGACGGCCTGCCCTCGACCGCCTGGCTGGCCTACGGCCTCCAGGACGTCGTGCAGCAGCGCAAGCTGATCGACACCTCCGAGGGCGACGACGCGCACCGCAGGCGCCTGGGCACCCACCTGGAGGCCATGCTGGCGCTCTGCGAGACCGTGGAGTGCCGCCGGGTGCGCCTGCTCGACTACTTCGGCCAGCGAGGCATCCCCTGCGGCAACTGCGACACCTGCCTGTCGCCGCCGGAGTCCTGGGACGGCACGGTCGCCGCCCAGAAGGTCCTGTCCACGGTGTTCCGGCTCATGCGGGAGCGGCGCCAGAAGTTCGGCGTGGGGCAGATCGTCGACATCCTGCTGGGCCGGCAGACGCCCAAGGTCGTCCAGCACGGTCACGACTCGCTGACGGTGTTCGGCGTCGGCACGGAGCTGGGCGAGGCCGAGTGGCGCGGCGTGGTGCGGCAGCTGCTGGCCCAGGGACTCCTGACCGTCGAGGGCGACTACGGCACCCTGCTGCTGACCGAGGCGAGCGCCGAGGTGCTCGGGCGCAGGCGGCAGGTCATGCTGCGGCGCCCGCCGCAGCGGGAGCCCCGGAAGGAGACGGCGCGCGAGACCCGGGCCGCCAAGACCCCCAAGGGCCGCCGTCCCGCCCCCGTGGACCTTCCCGAGGAGGCGGTGCCGGTGTTCGAACGGCTCCGCGCCTGGCGGGCGGCCACCGCGAAGGAGCAGGGGGTGCCCGCGTATGTGATCTTCCACGACGCGACCCTGCGCGAGATCGCCGCCGGGGCGCCGTCCTCCCTGGCCGAGCTGTCCACGGTGAACGGCGTCGGGGAGAACAAACTGGCCAAGTACGGGCAGGAGATCCTGGACACCCTCGCGGCCGACCCCGCCCCGTAGGGCGGGGCCGGCCCGGAACCGTCCCCGGTTGGGTCGATCGGTGCGGCCACCGGTCAGAGGACCGCGCAGCCGACGCGGATCGGGAGCTTCGCCGACCAGCGGCCGGAGACCACGTCGTAGGCCTGGGCGTAGCCGTTGGCGGGCTTGCCGGCCGCGGCGCAGTCGAAGGCGCCGGTCTTCTTGCCGAAGCTGCCGCCCGCGTGCCCGGAGTGCGAGGTGGCGTTCACCGAGCCGCTCCAGACCTGCTTGCCGGTGTTGTAGCGGATGTAGAGCCTGACCTGGCCGAAGTTGTAGTGGTCGCCGTTGAGCTGCAGCCGCGGGATGTCGTCGACGGAGGTGCTGGTCGCGGTGCCGTCGCCGTTGTCGGTCGGGGGCACGGTGTAGCGGCTGATCCACAGGCGGGCCAGGACCTTCCGCGCCGAGGCCTGGGCGTTGTCGGCCGCGGCCTGGGAGCGCCGCTGGGGGACCACGCACACGTCGTCGCCGGAGAAGGCCTCACGCCAGACGTATCCCGTGACACAGGTGTGCGCGCCGTACTCGCCGGACGTCCAGCGGCTCGCCCTCGCCGCGTTGTCGGCGGCGGTCTGGTCGCGGACCGACGAGGTCACGCAGACGCGGTCGGAGGGGCGGGCCTCGCGCCAGACGTATCCCTGCAGGCAGGTGTCCGGCCCGTAGTCGCCGGTCGCCGAGGCCGACGTTGAGGCCGACGTTGAGGCCGACGCCGAGGCCGGGCCCGCGGGGACGGCCACGGAGAGGGCGGCGAGAGCGGTGACGGTGAGGCCCAGGAGGGTGCGCTTCATGACTTTCTCCCTGATGAACGATGGTCGCCTCCGGCCGACCGTTGTCGCCGGGCGCACCCCCAGAGATAGCCGTGACCGCCTGCACACGCCTTGCCGACCGCTTTCCGCCCGAACGGAAAGTGTTCTGTAAGTCACTGTAAGGGGCCGGCGCCCGGCGGCCCGGGGAAGCCGCGAGGCCGCCGAGACGCCCAGGAACGACACTTCCGGTGAATCTCGCCACAGATGTGAACACCCGTTTGGCCAACAAGCCGCCGACATTCTGGAATGATCGCGTTAATATCCTGTCGGACATCGAGACTGACGGACAGTGACTGAGATGCCCCCCATCGATCAAATCAGTGCCTTCGCTTCGGATCGCCCGATCGCGACGGTCGTCATCTGCGTGATCGGTCTGGCCCTGCTGGGCCTGGCCTACCTCGCCTTACGCGCCGTCTACCGGGCCGGAACCCAGTTCTTCCACCGCTACGTCGCCCCCAGGCCGGCCGAGGACATCCTCACCATCGTCGCCGCCAGCATCGCCACCGGAGTGTCCGCGCAGGGCATGTGGCGCTTCTCGGGCGACGTCCTCGGGTTCGACGGCCCGCTGAGACTGCTGCTCTTCGCGTTCATCGAAGTCGCGGTGATCACCAGCGCCGTACGGGCCCGCCGCAACATGAGGGAGAACTACTCCGCGGGCATCGACGGCATCGCGGTGTGGACGCTCACCGGCCTGTCCGCGGTGCTGTCGAGCATGGACGCCCGCAGCCTCGCCGAGGCCGTCTTCCGGCTAGCGGCCCCCCTGGTGGCCGCCTGGCTGTGGGAGCGGGGGATGGCGATCGAGCGGCACCGCATCACCGGGCGGCACCGCATCAACTGGCGGCTCACCCCCGAGCGCATGCTGGTCCGCGTCGGGCTCGCCGAGGTCAGCGACCGCACCGCGAGCGAGGTCGACGCCCACCGGCGGCTGACCCGGGTCGCGCTGGCGGCCAAGCGCGCCCGCGCGCTCCGCGAGGCGGGCGCCTCCAACCGGAAGATGCGCGCCGCGCTCACCAAGCTGGACCGGGCGATGGACCGGGCGGTCGAGCACACCGGCCTGGCGGTCGACAGCAACCGCCAGGAGGCGCTGCTGTCCCAGATCGGAGCCCTCTACAACACCTCGGCTCTGATCGACCTGAGCCCGCCGGTGCCGTGGGCGCCCGAGCCCGAGGAGCCCCCGACGCCGGCGCTGCCCGCGGCCGTGCTGGACGACGACGACGACGAGGACGAGGGCGAGGTCGAGATGCTGGACTCCGCCCCGCCCGTGGTCGACACCGCCCAGCGCGCGGCCCTGATGCGTGCCGCGCGGGAGTACTGGGACAAGCAGGTCGAGCGGAAGTTCGTGCCCAGGGCGGCCGACATCGCCCACGAGACCGGCATCTCGCTGACGACCGCCCGGGAGTACCGCGCCCTCTGGAAGCTGGAGCCCCGCGCCCACGCCCTGATAGAGGCCGCCTACAACGAACACGGGATCATCGACACCGGCACCTTCCCCGCCATCGAGACCCAGGTCCAGGAGCGCATCCTGACCGTCAACGGTTCCTCCCACTGAGACGGGAGCGCGGGAGGACGGCTGCGTGGCAGGCGGCCGTCACCCGCGTCCACCGGACCGGCCGGATCACCGGCGCGGTGACGGGGAACGTCCACCGGGCCGGGCGGCTCCGCGTGCCGCCGGTCTCATCGGGGGCGGGACCCCCACACGTCACCGGGCTCGTCGAGGTGCTGGTCGACCTCGGCGCTGCCGTTGACCCTGAGCTTGCGGCGGGCGCGTTCGTAGAAGGTGGTGTCGCCGAGCCGTACGACCCGGGCGGCGGCGCGCAGCGCGGTGACGGTGACCCGGTCTCCCGGCGACAGGTGGGCGGCGACCGCGCCGTCCACCTCGACGGCCAGCGTGCCGCTGGCCGGGAGCAGCTCCAGGGTGACCTCCTCGTCGGCGGACAGCACCATGGCCCGGTTGAACGCCGAGTGGGCGGCCGCGGGCACGACGAGGAACCCCTCGACCGTCGGGGAGACGATGGGGCCGCCCGCGGAGAAGCTGTAGGCGGTCGATCCAGTGGAGGTCGCGACGATGACGGCGTCGGCCGCGTAGCGGACGAAGGGGTGCCCCGCCACGGAGACCGCGATCGCCGACAGCCCGTCGCCGGGGATGCGCACCAGGGCGATGTCGTTGAACGCGGTCACCGCCCCCGCTCCCGGCAGCGACGTGCACACCGCCATACGGGGTTCGACGGTGTAGCGGTGGTCGTCGATCGCCGAAAGCGCCGGGGGCAGGCCGTCGACGTCGATCTCGGCGAGGAATCCCAGCCTGCCCAGGTTCACCCCGAGAATGGGGGTCGGCTGCCCGGCGATGAGCCGCATGGTGCGCAGCATGGTGCCGTCGCCGCCCAGGCTGACGAGCAGGTCGGCACGCCTGACCAGGGTGCCCGGGGCGACCGCGACCGCGCTGCAGTCGATGCGCCCGACCTCCTCCGGCAGGCCGAGCACCGTGACACCGCGGCCGCGCGCCCACTCCACGATGGTGTCGATGGCCACCTTCGAGTCACGTCGCGGGTGCAGAACCAGCCCGACCGTTTCGACCATGCCCATGGCGCCACTGTACGGGGCGAGGTGGAGCGGAGGCCCGCCCGACGCTCAGCTCTGCCGCCGCCGCTTCATCCGCGCCTCGTGGAGATGGCGGCGGCCCGCCGCCAGCTCGTCCCTGATCCGTTTCTCCACGTCGGCGAAGACACGGTAGTAGCCGTCGTCGTACTCCTCGACGATCTGGAAGGTCCACCGGTCGGGAAGCACGTCGCGGCCGAGGAGCTCGTCGGCCACGAGATCGGCCGGCCCGTGGTGGCCGGCGGCGCGCAGCAGCTCGACGACCTCGTCGAGCTGCAGGTCGGCGTGACCGGTGAGCTGGTGGAAGGAGTACAGATGGCCTCGGGCCCGCTCCGTCGTCTCCAGGGCCTCGGAGAGCCTGCCCAGCGCCTCGACGGTGAGGTCGTCGATGCCGGCGGGCTCGCAGGGCCAGGGAGGCGATGGAGGCGACGGCCTGGCCTGCCTTTCGTCGTGGGTCACCGGGCCTCCTCGCGTCCGACCTGCGGGAATCCTTCTGTACCCAGGCGTGGGGGAGTGAAATCGTGCCGGTCGGGTGAAGACGGGCCGCCGCGGGGGCGTCAGGGCCGGAGGTAGGCGAGGACGGCCTGGACGCGGCGATGGTAGTCCGGGGCCGGAGGCAGGTCGAGCCGGACGAACATGTGGCGGATGTGCGCCTCCACGGTGCGCTGGGCCAGGCACAGCCGTTCGCCGATCGCCTGGTTGGACCGGCCCTCGGCCATCAGCGCCAGGACGGCGAGCTCGCGGGGGCTGAGCAGGTCGGCGGGGCCGCGGCGGCCGCCGATCATCTTGGCGACCACGTCGGGGTCGACGACGCAGCCGCCGGAACGGATGCGGTGCAGGGCGTCGACGAAGGCGTCCACCCCGGCGACACGGTCCTTGAGCAGGTAGCCGACGCCGCGGGGTTTCCCGTCGAGCAGGCCGAACAGGTAGCGGGTCTCCAGGTGCGCCGACAGCAGTAGCACGCCCGTGTCCGGGTGCGCGCGGCGCAGCTCCCGGGCGGCGCGCAGTCCCTCGGTCTGGAAGTCCGGCGGCATCCGCACGTCGACGACGACCACGTCCGGTGCGTGCTCCTCCACCGCGGCGTGCAGGTGTTCGACGTCGCCGACCTCCGCGACGACGTCCACGCCCTCGCCGCGCAGTGCCCCGGCGATGGCCTCGCGCAGGAAGACGGAGTCGTCGGCGAGGACGACCCGCAGCGGCGCCGGTTCAGGGGATGTCAACGGGCAGCACCGCCTCGACTGTGGTCCCGGCACCGGCCGGGCCGGTGACGACGAGGGTCCCGCCCAGCGCGGCGACCCGATCGAGCAGCCCCTGGAGCCCGGAGCCGCCGGAGATGTCCGCGCCGCCCCGGCCGTCGTCGCCGACGGACACGGAGAGCAGACCGTCCACGTGCCGGACGCGGACGCGGACGCGTGTGGCGCGGGAGTGTTTGAGCGCGTTGGTCAGTGCCTCGGCCACGACGAAGTACGCGGCCGACTCGATGTTCGGCGCGAACCTCGGCAGGGACGCGACGTCCGTCTCGGTGTCCAGCGGGAGCCGGCCGGCCAGATCCTCGATCGCGACGGAGAGCCCGGCCTCGGTCAGGATCACCGGATGCAGGCCGTGCGCCAGTTCCCTGATCTCGGTCAGCGCCGCGGTCAGCCCGTCGGCGACCCCGGACAGCAGGTCGACCGTCGCGGGGTCGTCGTGCGTGAACCGGCGCCGCGCGAGCTGGACGCCGAGCAGCGCGGTCACCAGCCGTTGCTGCGCCCCGTCGTGCAGGTCGCGCTCGATGCGGCGCCGCTCGGTGTCGGCGGCCTCGACGAGCCTGGCCCGTGACGCCCGCACCTCGGCGAGCTGCCCGGCGACCTGTTCCGACAGCGCCTGGTTCGTCAGGGCGAGCCCGGTCGCCGCGGCGACCGACTCCAGCACGTGCGGGTCTTCGCACAGGAGCGGGTCGTGGACGAGAACGGCGCGACGCCCGTCGTGCTCGATGACGGTGACGGCCCGGGGCGGCCGTTCGGCCGTGACGTCCAGCGCGGCCCCCCGGTCGTCGACGAGGCCCGCGTCGGTCCGGAAGGCCACCCGCAGGGACTCGTCGCGCAGCGAGCGGGCGAGCAGCTCCTGGATCTCGGCCGTCCCCATGGGGGCGCGCAACTGCCGCAACAGCCGGTTGACGGCGCCCCGGCCGAGATAGAAGTAGACCATCCCGGCCAGGAGCGCCAACGGCAGCGCGGCGAACACCACGTCGTAGGCGCGCACGAACGAGTCGTGCAGATCGCCCTGGTAGCGGAAGACCAGTCCCACCGCGGAGACGAGGCCGCCCGCCAGCATCACGGTGATGGCCGGCGCCAGCAGCGAGCGCATCAGGGCGTTGGCCGTGATCCAGCGATGTGCCAGGACGACGATCAGGCCGGCCGCGATGACGGCCGCCAGCAGGCGTGATCCGTCGCGGATGACGAGGTTGGCGAACGGGCTGTCGACGATCAGGAGCAGGCCGACCGGGTTGCCGGGAATGCGGGAGTGCAGATCGACGAACAGCGCGTTGAGCAGGCCCGTGCCGGCGGCGCCGCCGTAGGCCACCGTGATCAGCGCCCGCTGCGGACGCGACCTGAGACGCCCGGTGGGGAAGGCGAGGACCAGGTGGACGAGGAACCCGCCGGAGGCGGCGACGGTCAGCTGGCCGATCGTGTGGATCCACGGCACGGGGGACAGCTGGAGATCCTCGGAGAAGAAACCGACGCCCGCGGCCGCCATGAGCGGGCCGACCCGGTTCGTGGTGCGCCTGTGGTGCGCCAGGAGCCCGGAGGTCAGGAAGAGCATCCCGCCGATCGCGTGGACCGTCACCCGGAAGGGGTCGGCGCCCGGGTCGTTCGCGGCGATGAAGGTGGTGCCCAGCCCCAGCGCCACCCCGCACGCGGTGACCGTCCACATCGCGCCGTGGCCGTGCCACCACCGCCGTGTTCCGGTCTCGTCGCCAGTTTCCCCCGGCTCCACAGGGAGAGTTTCTCCTCGCGCCGGTCCCCTGGTCAACGCGATGACAGGCGCTCGGCGGATCGGTGGGGTCAGTTGTCAAGGACATGAATGAGCAACTCCACCGACAGCGCCCATTTAGGGATGAAACCACGGGTGCCGCAGCGGCCCGGCAGTGGTCCGAAGTCGGCCGCGTCGCGGGCCGAGCAGAGCACGACGCCGATTCCGGGGTCCGCCCGGGGCGGCGCGCGTGTTCCCGTGAGGGGGCGTACGTCGCGTGTATGTCACTGTCGCGCGGCCGGTGGGACACGCGCATCGGTGCAGGCACTCATCGGGAACGGCCGCTGCCCCGCGGCCGCGGTGACCGGGCGCGGGCTTCTGCGGTGCCCGCCGTTCCGATCCGGCCCCGGGCCCGTACGGCCCGCCTCGCGGTACGAAAGATCACCTATGTGCGGACAGGGGATGGCTGACTCGTTTTCAGCCTGGAAATTCCAGAATAAACATTCGGCCCGACTTTTCCGACAATAGCGATATTTGCATTTTGCCGAGCGATGTTTAATGCTTGACAAGCCATTTAATGGGACTCCAAAATTGGACCGTTCCGCGATGCCGATCTGTGTCCGACATCTCGTGTCAGAGGTGGAGACGGTGCCGATAATCCGGCCGCGGCCGACCCCTCGTTCTGTCTTTTTCGATTCAGGCCTTCGGTCTCTTCTTTTCGATCCGAATACGGATGGGTGGTGTGTGTTGTGACGGAGCTCGATGCCGGCAGGCCGCAGTTGAGTCTGGGCACGGACGCGGCGCGCAATCTCGCGACGACGACCAAGACCGTTCCGCAGATGCAGGAGATCTCCTCGCGGTGGCTGCTGCGGATGCTGCCGTGGGTCCAGGTCTCCGGCGGCACCTACCGGGTCAACCGGCGGCTCAGCTACACCCTCGGTGACGGCCGGGTGAGCTTCACCACCGTGGGATCGGAGGTGCGGGTGGTGCCGATAGAGCTGCGCGAGCTGCCCTCCCTGCGTCACTTCGACGAGGCCGACGCCTTGCAGGCGCTGAGCGAGCGCTTCACCCAGCGTGAGTTCGCGGCCGGGGAGGTGCTGGTGCAGGCGGGCAGGCCCGCCGACGAGGTCGTGCTCATCGCGCACGGCAAGGTCAACAAGGTCGGCACCGGCCCGTACGGCGACCAGGTCGTCCTGGCGGTGCTCGCCGGTGGCGACCACTTCGGCGACGAGACGCTGGCCGCCACGCAGGGCGAGTGGGAGTTCACGGTCAAGGCGATCACGGCGGGGACGGCGATGGTCCTGTCCCGCGAGGACTTCCACCAGGTGGCCGACCAGTCCGAGGCGCTGCGCGCGCACCTGCGGCAGGTCCAGGCCGGCCCGAAGGGCCCGCAGAACAAGTACGGCGAGGCCGCCATCGAGCTGGCCGCCGGGCACGTCGGTGAGCCCGACCTGCCGGGCACGTTCGTCGAGTACGACCTCGAACCCCGCGAGTACCAGCTGAGCGTCGCGCAGACGGTGCTGCGCGTGCACACCAGGATCGCCGACCTCTACAACGACCCGATGGACCAGGTCGAGCAGCAGCTGCGGCTGACGATCGAGGCGCTGCGCGAGCGGCAGGAGCACGAGCTGATCAACAACCCCGAGTTCGGCCTCCTGCACAACGCCGACCTCAAGCAGCGGATCCACACCCGGAGCGGGCCGCCGACCCCCGACGACCTCGACGAGCTGCTCAGCCGCCGCAGGAAGACGCAGTTCTTCCTCGCGCACCCCCGCGCCATCGCCGCGTTCGGGCAGGAGTGCAACCGCCGCGGGCTCTACCCCCTCGGCGTCGACATGGGCGGGCACAGCGTGCCGGCCTGGCGCGGCGTCCCGATCTTCTCCTGTAACAAGATCCCCATCACCGGCAGCCGGACCACGTCGATCCTCGCCCTCCGGACCGGTGAGGACGACCAGGGCGTCGTCGGCCTGCACCAGACGGGCATTCCGGACGAGTACCAGCCCAGCCTCTCCGTCCGGTTCATGGGCATCAGCGAGAAGGCGATCATCTCCTACCTGGTCAGCGCCTACTACTCGGCCGCCGTGCTGGTCCCCGACGCCCTGGGGATCCTCGAAAACGTCGAGCTCGGTCACTGAGAGCGGTCATGCACCCCTGCGAACTCCTCGACTTCTCCATGCCGCACCCGGCGGGCCCGGCCCCGCGCGGGGACAAGACGCGCAGCCGTTCCGGGAGACGGCTGCGCGAGACGAGAGCGCCCGGATCCGGGTACGACCGCTCGGGCGAGGCCGGGATACGGGACGAGCGCGCGTTCGGCGCCGCGGATCGCGGACTGCCGCGTGCCTGCGCCCATTCGCACGCGCCGGTTGAGGAGTTCGGCCTCATGACCGACCGATACGAAAGCGGGGGGACATGACGGCGGTCGAGGGGAGCCCGGCGGCCGGTGGAGTGACGGCCGAAGGGCGTTCGGCCCGCGAGGTGCTCCTGTGGAGCCGCGAAACGGTCGAGTCCGCCCTGCGCCCGGCGATTGACGCGCTTCCCCCGTCCATGCGGCGCATCGCCGGTTACCACTTCGGCTGGTGGGACGAGCGCGGTGAGCGGATCGGGGCCGACGGCGGCAAGGCGATCCGTCCGGCGCTGGTCCTGCTGGCGGCCGAGGCCGTGGGCGGCACCGCGGCCGCGGCCCTGCCGGCCGCGGTCGCCGTCGAGCTGGCGCACAACTTCTCCCTTCTGCACGACGACGTGATGGACGGTGACCGGACCCGCCGGCACCGTCCCACGGCCTGGACCGTCTTCGGGGTCAGCCCGGCGATCCTGGCCGGTGACGCCCTGCTGGCGCTGGCCTTCGACGTGCTCTCCGCGGACGGGCATCCGGCCGCTCCCGAGGCGACGCGGATCTTCGGCGCCGCGATCCAGGACCTCCTGGAGGGCCAGCACGCGGACGTGGCCTTCGAGAACCGCCAGGACGTCGAGCTCGCCGAGTGCCTGGTGATGGCGGCGGGCAAGACGGGCGCCCTGCTGGGGGGTGCCTGCGCGCTCGGCGCCCTGTTCGGCGGCGGCAGCCCGGAGCAGGTCGCGCATCTGCGCGCCTTCGGCGGCGACCTCGGGCTGGCGTTCCAGCTCGTCGACGATCTGCTGGGCATCTGGGGGGATCCCGAGGTGACCGGCAAGCCGGTCTACTCGGATCTGCGGAGCCGTAAGAAGTCCCTGCCGGTCGTGGCCGCGCTCACCTCGCCCACCCCGGCGGGACGGGAGCTGGCCGGGCTCTACCACCGGGAACCTCCCCTGACCGACGACGATCTGGTCTACGCCGCCGAACTCGTCGACGCGGTGGGCGGGCGGGCGTGGAGCCAGGCGCAGGCCGACGAGCTGCTGGCGCGGGCGCTGTGCCATCTGCGGGCGGCCTGTTCGGTGCCGCGGCCCGCCGCCGAGCTGGGGACGATCGCCCGTCTCGTGACCCGCCGGGACCGCTGAACCTCACACCGAGCCATATCGCCGGATGATGGTCAAGTGCGGGGTATGCCTTCTTGACTGATCGATGACAGCCTGAGTTCGAATCATTGTTGACGAGCTTGGATTGGATCGTCGTCGTGAGGGTGGCATTCGTCGGTAAGGGCGGCAGCGGCAAGACGACCCTGTCGGGGTTGTTCGCGAGGTATGTCGCGAGTCG
>NZ_JBFBCF010000051.1:0-46726 GCF_040683035.1 Streptosporangium sp. NPDC051022
GCCACCCCCCGATGGGGTCGTTCCTGGGCGTGCCGATCCGGGTCCGCGACGAGGTGTTCGGCAACCTCTACCTCACCGAGAAACGCGGCGGCGGCACGTTCGACGAGGAGGACGAGGCGATCGTCACCGCGCTGGCCACCGCCGCCGGAGTGGCCATCGAGAACGCCCGGCTGTACGAGGACACCCGGCGCAGGGAGATGTGGCTGCAGGCCTCCTCCGAGGTCACCACCAGCCTGCTGTCGGGCGCCGATCCTCACCGGGTGCTCACCCTGATCGCGCGGCGGGCCCGGCAGATGGCCGGCGCCGACGTGGTGACGGTCCTGCTGCCCGACGACACCCGGCGGGTCCTGCGGGTGGTCATCACCGACGGGAGCGCCGACGACGAGACGGCGCACGGACGGGAAACCGGGGAGCGGGGAGACGACGACCGGGAGAGAGACGACCGGGGGGCCGGAACCGAGGTCGTGGTCGACGGTTCCCTGGCGGGCCGGGCGTTCGCCGGAGGTGAGCCGCTGATGGTCACCGATCCGGCGGAGGCGGGAGACGCGATCCCGATCGCCGGGTACGCCTCGTTGGGGCCGGTGGCCGCGGTGCCCATCGGGGCGGCGGGGACCGTGCGCGGTGTGCTGTCGCTGGGCAAACGCTCCGGCCGCATCCCGTTCAGCTGGGCGGAGCTGCACACCCTGCACTCCTTCGCCGGGCAGGCCGCCATCGCGCTGGAGCTGGCCGAGACCCGGATGGACGCCGAACGCCTCGGTCTGCTGGAGGACCGTGACCGGATTGCCCGTGACCTGCACGACGTGGTGATCCAGCGGCTGTTCGCCGTGGCGATGACGCTGATGAGCACCGTACGGCTGGTGGATCGCCCCGAGGCCTCCTCACGGCTGCAGAACGCGATCGACGAGCTCGACGGCACCATCCGGCAGATCCGCTCGACCATCTTCGCGCTGCAGACCCCCCAGCAGGACCGGGAGTCCGGTCTGCGCGCGCAGATCGTGGGGCTGGTCGAGGGGGCCCGCGGTCATCTGGGTTTCATGCCGGGCCTGGAGATGGAGGGCCGGCTGGACAGCGAGGTACCGGCCGAGGCCGGCGAGCACCTGCTGGCCGTGCTGCGGGAGGCCCTGTCCAACGTGGTACGGCACGCCAGGGCCTCCAAGGCCGAGGTACGCGCCGAGGCGGCCGGTGGACGGCTCACGCTGGTGGTGACCGACAACGGGGTGGGACTGCCCGCCGACGGCAGGCGCAGCGGGCTGCGCAACCTCCAGGAACGGGCCGAACGACTGGGCGGCTCCTTCGAGATCGAGTCTCCGGCCGAGGGCGGCACCCAGGTGAGATGGAGCGTCCCCCTCGGCTGACCCCGATACACGCCCGCCCCCGATACACGTCTGGCTGATCGGCCCTGGTCACCGTTCGGACGGCCCTTGGTGACCGTGCACCCCTCGGGTGTGGTGTAACAGGAGAGACCGAGCGGGCGTGGCGCGTCAGGAGAGACCGATCGGGGACCCGTGCCCTGGCCGGGTTCCCTTCACCGGGTTACGCGCCGCCCATAGGCGCCGACCAGGCCGGCGTCACCACTCGCCGTACCGGCGCCGTGGGGATCGCGTTGTGGGTGTGGTGACGGTGGTGGGGTGGGTTGTGGGTTGTGGTGCGGGTCGGTGTCACCGTTCGCCGTACCGGCGCCGTGGGGACGTGATCACACTGGCGGTGGCGGTGGCGGTGGCGGTGGCGGTGGCGGTGGCGGTGGCGGTGGCGGGGTGGGCGTGTCAGTGACGGATGCGGCGGCCTGACACCTGTTCGGCCTGGACGACGATGAAGTGGTTGCGTTCTCCGGGGGCCCAGGCCGTCAGCGGCAGGGCCGACAGCCGGGCGATCTCCGCGGGGTCGGAGACCGCGCGGGCGCGGCCCACGGCGGTGACCGACCAGCCGGTGCGGGCGTGGGGGTCGAAGTCGTCGACCTCGAACGCCACCACGGTGTGGCGGGTGGCGGCGGCCAGTTTGGAGCCCGTGCCGGTGCGGATGACGATGTCCTCGCCGTCGAGGTAGAAGGTGACCGGCTGCACGGCGGGGAGGGCGTGGTCGGTGAAGACGATCCGCCCGATCGGGGTCGAGGACAGCAGGGCGATGCACTCCTGGCGGGAGAGCACGTCCAGCCCGGCCGAGTCGGTGTTCATGGGGGCAAGCCTTGCCTGACGCCGGTGTCCGGGGGCAGAGGCGAAGGTCCCGTCATCGGAGACGATCGGCCCATACGGCCATACGGCCGTACGACGATCGGTCCGTGGCGGCGGGTCGTATGAGCTGTATGGGTTGTATGGGCGATTCGGACTCTTGGGTCGACCGTCGTCACGCCCGCCGGAGGACGCGGTCAGGCGCGTTTCGTCTCACGGCCCACGGGGCGTTGCCCCGGGAGGCCTCGAACAGGTCGACGACCCCGGCCATGGCGCCGAGGTGGATCCCCTCGGCGGTGGTGTCCCCCCGCGGGTCCCTGACGTCGTTGTTCAGCGCCTCGGTGAGGAGGGAGCCGGAGGCGTCCGGGCGCAGGCGGGCCAGGACCCCGGTGTGGACGACCGTGCTCAGCGTGGATCCGTGGCAGGTGCGGGCCAGGTAGTAGTCGACGGTGCGGGCCGTCATCGCCGGATCCCACTCGTAGCCCAGGCCGGTCAGGACCTCGGTGAGCCCGTCCTCGCCCAGCAGGTGGAACAGCATCAGCACGTCGGCCTGCTTGGATGCCTTGTACCGGTTGGGGGTGTCGCCCTCGGCCTCCAGGATGCGGTCAAGGCGCCGGATGTCTCCGTACCTCTCCCGGTAGGCGGCCCAGTCCAGCTCCCGCAGGGCCTCGTATCCCTCGAACTGGCTGATCACCCCGTCGTGGAAGTCCACCCGCATCCGCCCGGCCATGCCGGTGAAGCGGTCGATCTCCTCCCGGCTCACCCCCTCGGCACCGACCAGGGAGATCGTGTCCAGGACGCGGCGCATCAGCCAGGCGGTCATCACGTTGGTGTAGGCGTTGTTGTCCAGGCCCGGCTCGGCACGGTCCGGATAGCCGTCGTGATACTCGTCCGGGCCCATCACGCCGCGGATCGTGTACCGCCCCTCCTCCCAGGTGGCCAGTGAGGCGAAGAACCTGGCGATCTCCACCAGCAACTGCCCGCCGAACCCGGCCAGGAAGCCGGTGTCACAGGTGGCCAGGTAGTGCTGCCAGACGTTGTGCGCGATGGCCAGCCCGACGTGGCGCTGCAGGTGGGAGTGGTCGGGCAGCCAGCGCCCCGAGCGGGGGTCGAGGTGCAGCCGTGGTGTCTCCTCCCGGCCGTCGCTGCCGCTCTGCCAGGGGAACATCGCGCCGGTGTGCCCGGCGACGCGGGCGGCCCAGCGCGCCTCGGGCAGCCGCCGCCACCGGTAGCGCAGCAGCGCCCGGGTGACCTCGGGAAAGCGCGGGGCCAGGAAGGGGAAGGCGAACAGTTCGTCCCAGAACACGTGTCCCCGGTAGGCCTCGCCGTGCAGCCCGCGGGCCGGCAATCCGGCGTCGAGTTCGGCCAGGTGCGGGGAGGTGGTCTGCAGCAGGTGGAAGACGTGGAGGTTGAGGGTCCGCTGCGTCTCGATGTGCCCGGCGTCCCCGAGGCCTTCGGCGTCCCCGGCGTCCCCGGAGTTCCCGGTGGCCTTGGAGTTCGCGGAGTCCTCGGGATTCGCGGCGTTCTCGGGGTCTCTCGTGTCTTCGGCGCTCTCGGGGCTTCTCGTCTCCTCGATGCTCCCGGTGTCCCCCGCGTCCCCTGCGTCCCCTGCGTCCCCTGCGTCCTCTGTGTCCCCTGCGTTCCCGGTGTTTTCGTGGGCCTGAGGGTCTCCGGCGTCTGCGAGGTTCCCGGCGTTTCCGGAGTTCCCGGCGTGCTCCCCGGCCTGGCCGATCTCAGTGATCTCAGCGATCTCGCCGGCCTGGCCGATCCGGCTGACCTCGTCGATCTCGGCGGTGACGTACGCCCGCTGCCACAGCCGGTCCCAGGCCCGCACGTGTCGCTTCAGCAGCGCCTCGAAGGAACCGGCCCGCACCACCGCGGTCCTGGCAGCCGCCTCGCACTCGGCGATGGCCCGATCCCGGGAGGTGTACAGGGCCACCACCTTCTCCACCACGACTTCCTCACCCATCGCCACCTCGACGGTCCGGTCGTCGCTCACCCACCCCTCCCGGACGTCCTCGGTCGCGCCGTCGCCGCCCTCCCCGTTCCGCGCCGCACCGCCGGGGCACCGCCCCCCGGCCACGGTGGTGCGCGCCGCCAGCGCGATCTCCACTCGCGAGGTCGCGGTCCGCGTCAGCAGTTCGATCACCCCGTGGGAGGCGTGCGCGCAGATCGGCACCAGATGCCGATCGGCCAGGCCCCGGTAACGGGCGACCCCGGAGTTGGTGACCCGCCCGTCCAGCGCCGAGCGGATCTCCAGCCTCCCGCCCCAGTTCTCCGGAACGATCGTCATGGTGAGGGCGGCCAGGTGCGGATCGTCCATCGAGACCAGCCGACGCTGCTCCACCCGGGTGATCCGCCCCCGCGGGTCACGGACCCGCAGCAGGCGGGTGAGCACCCCCCGGCGCATGTCGAGGGCGTGGTGAGCGGTGAGGATCTCGGCGCGTCCCGGGGCGAACCAGTCGCCGTCCTTGGCGCGGAAGGTCAGTGGCAGCCAGTTCGGGACGTTGACCAGGTCCTCGTTGTCCACCGTACGGCCCGCGACCCGCGAGACGAGCCGGTCGTAGCAGCCCGCGACATAGGTACCGGGATAGTGCACCCCGTCGGCCCGCGCCTCGGGCACGGCTCCCCGGGTCGCGAAGTAGCCGTTGCCGAGCGTCGTCAGCGACTCCCGCAGTCCCTCCTGGGCGGGATCGTAACCGTCATAGGTGAGGAGCCAGGGGTTCACCACGTCTCTCCAGCATGGATGCCCCGTCCTTCAGTGCGGGGAGGAAATGCGGAACAGTCCCTCATGGTGTTCTCCGGATTTGCTCGGCGGGGATTGTCATGGCGATCGGGCCGGCGATAACCAAGCCTGCATCGCAGGACCGCCCCAGGGCATGGGGTGGCAGCGCGGGGAGCCCTCCAGCCGCTGGGCGGGGCTGTGAACTGCGAACCACCCGGGTTCGGCCGGGAATCCTGGTCCTTCGGGGCCGGGAGGATGTCAATTCTTCTCCCATCCAGTCGTGGATCCGCCAGGTCGCCGCCGGAGCGGCCCGGCGGGATTCCCGCCGATCGCGCCGGTCGAGGTGGCGTGGATGGTTCCCACCCACGCCGAACGGCCGAAGCCGTTCGCCAGACCGTCTGACCCGCCCGCATGGAAGGCGTCGGGCACCCGTCGCCGCGTGTCTCCACGTGGTGACGCGCACCCTGGCCGTGTCGCCGACGACTCCGTCGGTGTGCACGGTACGGCGGTGCGTGCCGACGACGTCAGGGCTGATCGGCCCTAGATATCAGGGACTTTCGTCCGGAGATCAGGCCACGAATCGGGAAAGGGGGAAGGTTGGCGTGCCCGGGGGCGCTCTGGCGCGCCCGGTCATGGGGCTCGCCTGTTTCGCGGTCCGTCGCCGAGTCTCCGTCCGGTCGGAGCGGCCGAGTCTCCGTCCGGCCGGGGCGGCCGGGGAGCCGACCGGCGTCGTGAGTCCTGCCGGAGGGCCGCCGTGAGCGCCGCCGGAGGAGTCGCGGGGGTCGCCGGAGGAGGAGCCTACGGCTGGTCCGGTCCCGTCCGCCTGGTTTTCCGTGAGTCCGTCATGGCGGCCCGCTCGATCTCGATCAATGAGTCGCTTCTGCGGTCGGCTTCGAAGGCCGCCCGTCCGCCGCGCAGCCCGAACAGGTGTTTCGTCCAGGCCAGATAGACCATCAGCGCCACGTTGACCAGGAACGCGCCCAGCCGGAGCAGAGTGACCCGTTGGATCAGCTCGTGTATCTCCAGTGGCAGGAAGATACCGGTGGCGACGAACGCGAAGTACTCGCCCCAGCGCCTGAGCAGCCACAGGCCCACCGCTTCGACCAACTCGATCACGGCGTAGCCGACCAGCGCGAAGGTGATCCAGCGGAGGGTGGCCTCGCTGGCTCCCAGCGCCTCCTGGATCGAGGACAGGATCCTGGAGTGCTGGACGTCGAGCCCGGCCTCGCCGAGGATCGGCAGCTCCTGCCGGAAGATCTGCTCCAGCGACCCGCGGTTTCCGCGGAGACTCCAGACGAGGTATGCCGCCAGGATCAGCAGGACCACCCTGATCAGGCGCTCGACCGCGAAGAAGCGCAGCACGATGGTGTCGCGCAGGTGGCGGTCCCTGCTGACGTCCGGCGCCCGGTCCGCGGGGCCGCTCTCGCCGGGCGGGCCGACCGTGAAGTCCGCGCAGCGCAGGCATCGCCACGCCTCACCCGACGCCGTGTGCACCCGGAGCCGATCGCGCAGCTCGGGTTCGTCGGGAGAGTAGGTGCGGTGGCCGGTGAAGGCACAGGTCAGCAGCGACCAGTCCATGATCGTCACATTAGGTGCGCCCGCCGGTCGTGCGGCGCGTAACACGCCCGGTTTGGGGTGTCGTTACCCGGCTGTCCGGGCGGCGTGCGCTCGGGCGGCCGGGACGTCGGTCCGAGGAGACGGAGGCGCCGGGGGATATGTGGGATTTCACTGGATATCGGGCTGGTCGGTCGTCACGGGACCCCGCGGAGACGACATCCCGAAATTATGGAATGCCGAGGAGAATGCGGAAGCCGTAGAATGGTGGTATGTCTCCCAAGGAATCGTCCGGTAGACACCCTGAGAGCGGCTGGATTTTCCAAAGTTTCATTCTTCCCATCATTGGCGTCTCCTCGATCACCCGTGGTATCCACGACCTCTCTCACGGGGGAGGGTGGTGGACATATGTGACCGGCCTGTTCTTCCTGGGGGCGGGCGGTCTCATATGGTGGGTGCGAATCTGGGTTATTTGGACCCGTTTCATTAAATGGCGGCGAATCTCTCGCTGAGAGGCTGAGATCACCTTCGGGGGTGTGACGCCCGGAGGGCCGGGACGCCGTTTCCGGGTGATCCCCGCGTGCGAAATCGGATCTTTTCCGGGCGCCGCGGGGATTTTCCCGGAGGGGGCGCCGGCGCGTGACGGCTGGGGCCGTACCGGCCGCTCACCCGGCCTTCGACAGGATCACGGGCAGTTCCAGGAGCCCGTGACTGCGGTACGACGGCTGCCAGCGCAGCTCCTCGACGGGCAGCGCCGCCGTCACGCCGGGGTGGCGGCGGACGAGCGTGCCGATGGCGATCTGCGCCTCGGCGCGGGCCAGCGGAGCGCCCAGGCAGTAGTGCGCGCCGTACCCGAAGGCCAGGTGGGAGTTCTCCCGCGGTCCCGGCGCGAAGTTCTCCGGCCCGAGGAAGACGGTCTCGTCGTGGTGGGCGCAGGCGAGGGACAGCAGCACGGTGTCCCCCGCGGGGACGGTGACGCCGCCGATCGTGACGTCCTCGACGGTGAAGCGCCGGATCGCGTACGGCGTGGGCGAGACGAAACGCAGCACCTCCTCCACCACCGGCGCCACCAGGGCCGGATCGTCGCGTACGGCGGCCAGCCACTCCGGATGGCGCAGCAGGGTGAGGATCCCGTTGCCGACGAGGTGAACGGTGGCCTCGTATCCCGCCCACAGGATCAGGAAGGCCAGCGAGGTCATCTCCTCCTCGGTGAGCCGGTCCTCCTCGTCCCGCGCCGCGATCATCGCCGAGATGAGGTCGTCGGCGGGCTCGGCGCGCTTGTCCGCGACCAGGCGCGCCAGCAGGCCGCTCATCCGCCCGACCGCCTCCCCGGCCTGGCCGGGTCTGCCGGGATCCGGGGCGATCAGCGTCGTCGTCCAGCCTCGGAACGCCTCCCGGTCGCCGGCGGGCACCCCGAGCAGCTCCCCGATCACCGTGAGCGGCAACGGCACGGCGAGGGCGGCCATCAGGTCGACCCGGTCACAGGAGGCCACGGCGTCGAGCAGCCGGTTGGTGACGGCCTGGATGCGAGGCCGCATCTCCTCCACCCGCCTGGCGGTGAACGCCCTGGAGACCAGTCTCCTGATCCGGGTGTGGTCGGGGGCGTCCATGTTGAGCAGGTTCCGGTCCAGGGCGGGCGGAAGCCGGAATCCGCCGTACCCGCCGCGGGAGTTCGTCCTGTCCAGCGACAGTCGTGGATCCCCCAGCGCGGCCCGCACGTCGGCGTAGCGGGTCACCAGCCACACCGCCGTCCCGTCCGGCGTCGTGGTCCGCCGTACGGGGCCGGACCGCCGCCACCTCGCGTACGCCGGGTACGGGTCGGCCATGAAGGCCGGGTCGTCGGTCAGCGCCTCCATCCGCGTCATCAGACCAGGTAACCGAAGTCGACGATGCGCCGGGCCGACTTCGCGTACGGCTCGGAGCCCTCGGGCGCCAGCGTGCCGAGCCCGTCGACGTAGCGGTTGTACATGCAGAACGCCGCCGCGATCAGCACGGTGTCGTGGATCTCCAGATCGGTCGCGCCCTCCTCGCGGGCCGCGGCGACCAGCTCGGCGGTGACCTTCCTGCCATCGTCGCGTACGGTGCCCGCGATGCGCAGCAGGGCGCGCAGCTTCGCGGAGACCGGCGCGGAGTCCAGGTCGGCGCGCACCCGCTCGACCAGCTCCATGCCCGCGTCGAGCTGGGCCGCCGCGAACGCCGAGTGGGACGAACAGCAGAACGAGCACTCGTTGAGGCCCGACACGTAGGCGGCGATCAGCTCGCGCTCTCCCGGGGAGAGCGAGTGCGGACCGCGCAGCAGCACCTCCGCCAGCTCGTTGAGCGGCTTGGCGGTCTCGGGACGGAACCGCATGGGACCGGTGATGCCGGGATATTCGTTCTCGTCCACACCAAGGTTGATATGTGCCACAACGTCACTCCTCCGAGGGATCGGCGAACAGCGGTCACGGGACCTTCCCGGACTCCGTCGGGCTCGTCCCCGGTCCGGCCGGTCGATGGTGGCACGGGACGGAGGCGGCTGTCTTCTTCCAACGTGCGAGGCGGGCGAGAAGGCCTGATCCGGCCAGGCGGCCGTCATTGACAGCCCATGGGCCGTCCCCGATGGTCGAAGGGGTCATACGTGACGCGCTGGGAGAGATCATGCCTGAGGCCGGGACGTCCAGATCGGGCCCCGACGGTGAGGGACAGCCGGACGGAAAGAGAAACTCGGACAACGAGGGACAATCGACCGGAAAGAAGATCTCGGACGGCGAGGAGCACCGCTACGTCATCGTCGGCGCGGGTCCCGCCGGTCTCCAGCTGAGTTACTTCCTGCAGCGGGCGGGCGCCGACTACGTGACGCTGGAGCGCGAGGCCGCACCGGCGGGCTTCTTCCGCAGTTACCCGCGTCACCGCAGGCTGATCTCCCTCAACAAGGTGCACACCTCCAGCACCGACCCGGAGATCCGGCTGCGCTGGGACTGGAACTCGCTGCTCAACGACTCCCCCGAGCTGTCGTTCCCCAGCTACAGCCGCGACTACTTCCCGCAGGCCGACGACCTGGTCCGCTACCTGTCGGAGTTCCAGCGGCTGCACGGTCTGGCGGTGCGGTACCGCACCGAGGTCGAACGGATCGAGCGCGCCGGGGACGGCTTCCTCGTGCACACCGCCGACGCCACGCTGCGCTGCCGGTCCGTCATCGTGGCGACCGGCTGGGGCAGGCCGTACGTGCCGGAGATCAAGGGGATCGAGCACGCCGTCGGTTACGAGGAGATGCGGGTCGACCCGGAGGCGTTCGCCGGGCGGCGGGTGCTCGTCGTCGGCAAGGGCAACTCGGCCTTCGAGACCGCGAGCGCGATCCTCGGCCACGCGGCGATGGTGCACCTGGCCAGCCGCAGGCCGCTGCGCCTGGCGTGGAACACCAAGCATCCCGGTGACGTGCGCGGGCAGTACGGCGCGCTCCTGGACAGCTACCAGTTCAAGACGCTGCACTCGGTGCTCGACTGCGTCATCGACGAGATCCGCCCGGTGGGAGACCGTTTCGAGGTCCGCATCACCTACACCCACGCCGACGGCGAGCAGGCGGTGCTGGAGTACGACTCGGTCATCCGCTGTACCGGCTTCCGGATGGACACCGCGATCTTCGACCCGGCGTGCCGCCCGGAGACGGAGCGCGACGGGAGGATCCCGGCGTTGCGCCCCGACTGGCAGTCGGCCAACGTGGACGACCTCTACTTCGCGGGCACCATCGCGCAGGCACGCGACTTCCGCCGGGCGTCCTCGGCCTTCATCGACGGCTTCCGCTACAACCTGCGCACGCTCACCGCCCTGCTGCGCGAGCGCTACGACGGGGTTCCGCTGCCCCGCGACGTGGTGCCCGCCGACCCGCACAAGCTGACGTCGCTGGTGCTGGACCGGGTGAACTGGAGCTCGGCGCTGTGGACCCAGTTCGAGTATCTCTGCGACGTGCTGGTGCTCGACGAGGCGACCGGGCAGGTGTGTCACTACGCGGACCTGCCCGAGGACTACGCGGTCTCCCGGTTCCGGGACGAGCCGCACTACTACACGGTCACGCTGCGCTGGGGGCGTGAGGACTACGGTGACGTCTTCGCCATCGAACGGCACCCGGAGCCCGGCCGGGCTCAGGAGAGCGCCTTCATCCACCCTGTCGTCCGGCGTTACCGGGGCACCGAGCTCGTCGCCGAACGGCACCTGCTGGAGGACCTGCTCGCCGAGTGGCGCCGCCCCGACCGGCACGTCGAGCCCCTGCTGGCCTTCTTCGAGGATGAACTGGCACGGACCGGCGAGGGGGATCCGGCATAGGGCGGTACCTCAGCGGCGTCTCAGCGGCGTCTCAGCGGTGGACATCCGGCGTGGGGCGGCGCCTCAGCGGCGGACCATCACCTCGCTGAGGGGCTTGCGGGCCAGGTCGGGCACGTGGGCGTCGGCGGCCGGATGACCCACCGGCATCACCAGGTACGGCCGCTCCTCGGCGGGCCGCTCGCACACCTCGTTGAGAAAGCGCATCGGGCTGGGTGTGTGGGTCAGCGTGGCCAGGCCCGCGTGGTGCAGCGCCGCGATCAGCACGCCGACCGCGATGCCCACCGACTCCTTGACGTAGTAGGGCTTGGGGCTGTGCGGGCCCTGGTGCACCTCGAACACCACGATCACCACCGGGGCGGTCTCCAGGAACGGCTTGCGCCAGTCGGTGCCGATCGGGGCGATCGTCTCCAGCCACTCCGCGGGGGCGCGGTGGGAGTAGAACTCCCGCTCCTCGGCCTCGGCGGCCTCGCGCAACCGCCGTTTGCGGGCCGGATCCGTCACGACGACGAACCGCCAGGGCTGCAGGTTGGCGCCGCTCGGCGCGGTCGCGGCGGCCCGGACGGCCGCCTCGATCACCGCCTCCGGCACCGGGTCAGGCGAGAACTCCCGCACCGACCGGCGTGTCGCCATCCGGTCTGCGAACATCCTGGCCGCGCCGGTCATGTCCGTCGGTGACATCCGGCGCGGGTTCAGGGGGATCGGGGAACGCCGAGCGGCCTCGGTCAACGGAACGCCTCCCGTCCATACGACATACATCCGGCGTTCTCCCAGGATGACCCGCGGGCGGCGGCGATGTCCTTACGGTGGCGTGCTCTCCTGCCGCCTGCCGGCCGGACGTCCGCGCCGTCCGCGGGTCATACCGGTGCACTCTCCCCATCCAGGGGCGCACCAGGATGTACGTGCCGTCCGGGGTCACGCCGGGGCGTTCCCTCCGGCCAGCAGATCGCACGGGGGCGTCTCCCCCGTGCAGGTCATGTCAAGGTGCTCGTCGGGGTGCTCTCCCGGGGACGCAGGCCGAGCGCCGTGAGCGGCGCCGTCCGCTCGATGAGGTGGTCCACGGCCCCGCTCAGCCCGCCGTTCCCCGCCGCGGCCCGTCGCTGCCGCGTCGCCCCGTCACCGTCGTCGATCAGCCGGCGCAGCCATCCGGTCACCCGGTCGAGGTCGCCGTGCTCCTCCAGCGCGGGACGGGCCTCACCGAGCAGGCGTTCGGCCAGTTCGGCCGCGGGCACCGCCTGTCCCGTGCGCACGTCGATCCCGTGGCCGCCCATCCCGTCGCGGGCGGCCCGCCAGTAGGCGACGCGCATCAGGTCCGCCGAGACGACCGGGCCCGGGTCGCCCCGGTCGACCGCGGCGAGCGAGGTCACGACCAGGGCGCGGACCAGGGCGGCGAGCAGCGCCGACTCCTCGGCGGTGATCGGCACGTCGGCCGCCCGGATCTCCAGCGTCGGCTGGTGCGCCGACGGCCGGATGTCCCAGAAGATGGTGCCCGAGTCGACCAGGGCGCCGGCCTCCTGCAGGTTCGCGACGAACTCGTCGTAGTGGGCGGCGGAGGTGAAGTACGGCGGCGGCCCCGCGACCGGCCAGCGGTTCCACACGAGGGTGCGCCAGCTGGCGTATCCGGTGTCACGCTCGGCCCAGTAGGGCGAGTTCGCCGCGAGCGCGATCAGCACGGGCAGGTGGGGACGGAGATGGTTGCTCACCAGCACCGCCCGGTCCCGCTCGGGCAACTCCACGTGCACGTGCATGGCGCAGATGCTCAGCTCGTCGTGCAGCCCCCTGAAGGTCGCCGTGCCGCGGTCCTGCCGGGGCCCCTCGGTGATCGGCGGGGGGATCACGCGGCCCAGCACGGGGGTACCGCTGGCCATGACCCGCAGTCCCTCGGCCGTCGCCGCGGCGTCGAGCACCGCGCGGGCCCCCACCAGCTGCCTGTGCAGGTCCGTGAGCGTGCGGCAGGGGTCGGTCTTCGTCTCCAGCTGGAGTTTGGTGATCTCCCCGCACACCCGCGCGTCGAGGCGTTCACGCGCGCGGCGCACCACCGCCGCCGCCTGGGGGACCGCGGACCTGGTCACCGGGTCGACGACCAGGAACTCCTCCTCGACCCCGAACAGCGGGCCGCTTCCGTTCCGATCGCCGGGCCGTAAATCACCATCGCTGTTCATACCTGCGCCCCACCTTCGCGGTAATCCCCCAACGGCCGCGGGAAGCGCGGCTGATCACAGCGTATTGGGGGGTTATCGCCTGGTGGGCGGCTTCCGCTAAGAAGGCGCCGCCAGGAGCCGCTCGATGAGCGCGGCCAGCAGCGCGGCCCGGTCCGGCATCGCCCGTACGTCGGCGTACTCGCCGCGGGCGTGCGCGCCGCCGCCGACGGCGCCCAGCCCGTCCAGGGTCGGCACCCTGAGCGCGCCGGTGAAGTTGCCGTCCGAGGCGCCCGGCGCGTGCGCGCCCTCCGGCGGGGGCAGGCCGATGTCCTTGGCCGCCGCCTGTGCCGCCGCCAGCAGGGGGAGGGCGACCTCGGGCGTCAGCGGGTACCGGTTGATTCCGCCGCCGACGGACAGCGCGGCTCCGGGAAGCCGCGTGACCAGCCCGCGGATCGACCGGTCCACCCGGTCGAGCTCGTCCCGCGTCCACGCGCGCACGTCGACGGAGAGGGCGGCCGTCTCCGGCACCGTGTTGGTCGTGGTTCCGGCGGCGAGCAGCGTCGGGGTCACGCTCGTGCCCTCGGACGGGGAGGCGAGCGCCTGCACGGTGAGGATCTGGTGGGCGACCTCCACGGTGGCGTTGATGCCTCGCTGTGGTTCCACCCCGGCGTGGGCCGCCCTGCCGTGGGCCGTGATCCGGTAGACGGAACCGCCCTTGCGCGCCACCTTCAGCGCCCCTTCGGGGGTGCTCGCCTCGCAGACCAGCACCGCTCCCGAACGCAGGGCCTGGCGCTCGATCAGGGAGCGCGAGGTGACCGAGCCGCTCTCCTCGTCGCAGGTGAGCAGCACGCCGACCCTGGAGGTGTCGGCCACCAGGCCCAGCGCGGCGAACATCTGCACGATGCCCGCCTTCATGTCGCACACCCCGGGTCCGGTCGCGGTCCCGTCGGTGACGGCGAACGGCCACCGCCTGATCGTGCCCGCCGGCCACACCGTGTCGAAGTGGCCCAGCAGCAGCACTCTCTGGTCCGGCGCGGACCAGAGCAGGTGGGGCAGGCCGTCCCGGACGACGCGGCGCGCGGGCCTGCCGAGCACCGCCTCGCCCCAGCCCGCCACCAGGTCGGCGCAGGCCGTCAGGTGGGGGATCGAACCGGGAGGCGACTCGCACGAGACCAGTTCGCCCAGCCTCTTCACCATCATGGCGGCATCCTCCTGGGCCGCCCATCGCATGGCGCTCAGTTGCTTCATCGGGCTCCTTCGCCGGGGATGTCCCCGGGCCGGGACGGGGCCGGGGAGGGAACGCGGAGCGGCGCCGTACTCGGTGGAGTCCAGCGCGACTTTGGAGATGACAAGAAGTTACCGCTGTCAGTCAAGTGTTGGATATTCCGTCTTTTAAGGCTTCTTCCACGTTGCCCATCCTGCGGCGTCCCCCGTCACGGGCGTGACCCCGTCGCGGTCCGCGTCTCGTGGGGGGACGGGTGGTGGAGAACAGGCGGGTGGACGGTGGCGGACGACGGCGGACGACGGCGGGTGGTGGCGGGTGGTGGCGGACGATGGCGGGCGGACATGGCCGACGGTGGCCGGAACGCCGCCGGAACGCAGCCGGTGGCGGCGGTGGGCGGGCGGGGGCGGCGGGTGGAATATTCACGCGACATGGCGCCCGAAAAGCGGAAAGATAGGCACTCTTTGTGCTGTATCGCAGTGTGCGAAGGAGTCGGCAAGTGCACAGCTACCGGAGCGATATCGGCATGCTCCGCGACCGGAACTTCGCTCTCCTGCTCGCCGCCCGGACCATTTCGACGCTGGGCACCTCGTTCGCCCCGGTGGCCCTCGCGTTCGGCGTTCTCGCGTTGCCCGGGGCGACGGCCTCGACGCTCTCGATCGTCCTCACCGCCGAGGCGCTGCCGATGGTCGTGTTCATACTCGTCGGCGGGGTGATCGCGGACCGGCTGCCCCGGCACCGGGTGATGATGGCCGGCGAGGCGTTCAACGCGGTGGCGTTCTCCTGCCTGTCCGCGATGATGCTCACCGGGTGGACCCCGCTGCCCGCCCTGGTGGTCGCGGCGGCGTTCAGCGGCGTCTCGGTGGCCGTCCTCTTCCCCGCCCTGACCGGCATCATCCCCGACGTCGTCCCCGCCGAACGGCTGCAGACCGCCAACGCCCTGCTGGGACTGGGCGCCAACATCTCCCGCGTCTCCGGGCTCGTGCTGAGCGGCTTCACGGTCGTCCTGCTCGGCGCCGGCTGGGCGCTGGCGGTCAGCGCGGCCATGTTTGCCACGGCGGGGGTGCTCGTGGCCGCGTTGCGCCTGATCCCCGCGGAGCGCCAGGAGGGCGGAGGCCACTCGGTCCTCGCCGACCTGCGCGACGGCTGGCGCGAGTTCGTCTCCAGGCAGTGGCTGTGGGTGGTGGTCGCGCAGTTCTCCGTCCTGGTGATGGCCGTACAGGCCGCGCACGGCGTGCTCGGGCCGCTGGTGGCCAAGGAGCAACTGGGCGGGGCGCCCGCCTGGGCGGCGGTCCTGGCCGGAGAGGCGGTCGGCATGCTCGGCGGGGTCTTCGTCACGCTGCGGCTGCGGCCCCGCCGTCCCATCCTGTTCGCCACGATCCTCACCCTTCCCACGGCCCTGCCCTACCTGCTGCTCGGCCTGGAGGCGCCGCTGTGGGCCGTCGTCGCCGGGGCCGTCGCGATGGGCGTCTGTTTCGACATCTTCGGTGTGCTGTGGAACACCACGATGCAGCGGGAGATCCCGCCGGAGTCGCTGTCGCGGGTCAGCTCCTACGACGCCCTCGGGTCCCTGATGTTCGGTCCGCTCGGCCTGCTGCTGGCCGGACCCGCGGCGATCCTCGTCGGCCCGAGGCACGCGCTGCTGGGATGCGCCGCGATCGTCCTGCTGGCCTCGCTGGCCGCGCTGCTCTCACCGGGCGTACGCGGGTTGCGGGCCCCGGAGCCCACGGAGGGATCGGCGATGGTGGAGGCCACCGGGCACTGACGGGAAACGGCGGCGCACCGGGATTTCTTCGCCCGTGCTCTGTCCGCCGTCCGTCGTTGACACCCCCAAAGGCACATGACACCGTCGGACGGCGTACGCCCGCGTGCGCCTTCGTGCAGATGCCTCTGAAGGGAGTCATCGTGTCGACTCACCGGCTCTACACCATCCCGGTCGACGAGGCCACCTGGGACGTACCGATGTCCGGCGACGCCCGCTTCACCTGGGAGTACGACGAGGGCAGGGAGAAACTGCTGGCCCTGTACCAGAAGGGCAAGGACAAGCAGTGGGACACGGTCAAGCGCATCGACTGGGACCTGGAGGTCGACCCTTACGACGCGCTCGGCCTCCCCGACCAGTCCATGGCCGTCTACGGCACCAGGCACTGGGAAAGGATGAACGAGCGGGAGCGCAGGGAGGTGCGCCGTCACTCGGCCTCCTGGCAGTTCTCCCAGTTCATGCACGGTGAACAGGGGGCGATGATCACCGGTGCGCGGATCGTCGAGACCGTGCCCGACATGGACGCCAAGCTCTACTCCGCGACCCAGACCATGGACGAGGCCCGGCACGTCGAGATCTTCTCCCGGTTCCTCAACGAGAAGATCGGGATGGTCTACCCGATCAACGGCAGGATGCAGGAACTGCTCGGCGACACGCTCAGGGACTCGCGCTGGGACATGCCGTACCTCGGCATGCAGGTCCTCATCGAAGGGCTCGCGCTGGCCGCGTTCGGCGTCATCCGCGACGTCACCGACAAGCCGCTGCCCAGGCAGATCCTGACCTACGTCATGCAGGACGAGGCCCGGCACGTCGCCTTCGGCCGGTTGGCGCTGCGCGACTACTACGCGCAGCTGTCGTCGGCCGAGCTGCGCGAACGCGAGGACTTCGTCATCGAGGGGTGCCACCTGATGCGCGACCGCCTCCGCGGGGTCGAGATCTGGGAGAACTTCGGGATCGCCAGGCAGGAGGCTCAGGAGATGCTCCGGGACTCGCCGTACATCAGGACGTTCCAGAGCCTGCTGTTCGGTCGCATCGTCCCGTGCGTCAAGGACATCGGACTGTGGAGCGACCGCGTCCGGCGGGCCTACGACGACATGGGCGTTCTGGAGATGTCCAAGGGCGACCTCGACGCTCTCATGAGGCGGGACGAGGAGATCGCCGACCGGCTCGACGTCGAGCGTTTCGCCGCGGAGGAGGCCGAACGCCGCGGGGAGGTCGACGCGGTGATCGCCGAGGCGGCGTCGCCGTCCTGAGGCACCGGGGCCGGAGCCGTTCCGGGACAGTGGTCTCTTCGGGATGGTGGTCTCTGCGGGACGGTGGCCTCTCCGGGACGGCCGTTTCTTCGGGACGGCCGCCTCTTCGCGAGGGTGAGACGGTGGCCTCTCCGGGAGGGGGATGCCTCGTGGAGGCGGCCGGGGCGCGTGGCCGTACCCCCCGATATTCGGTGGTGGCTCTCCGGCGGTCCCTGGTAGAACGTGTACGGCTCCGCGCTCCCCGAACATCGTCGGAGCCGTGACCACTCTCCCGGTCCGAGAGGAAAGAGCACCCGCGTTGGACCCTGTAGCCCTTCCCCAGGACGAGCCGGGCCGCGCCTTCGCGAACGCCGCCGTCACGGACCGCCCGGGACGGCACGGCCCGCGGACCATGGCAGTGGCCGGGCCCGGGGCCGGAACCGAGGCCCGCGCGGAGGTGCCGGCGTGAGACTCATGGACCAGGTGCTCATCTTCGACGCCGACGACACGCTCTGGGAGAACAACGTCCTCTTCGAGCGGGTCATCGACGACTTCCTCGACTGGCTGGAGCACCCCACCCTCGACAGGACCGAGATCCGCGCCATCCTCGACGACATCGAGGCAGCCAACGCGGTGGTCCACGGATACGGCAGCAAGGTGTTCCTGCGCAGCCTCGGTGAGTGCCTGGAGCGGCTGTACGAACGGCCCGCGACCGAGGAGGAGCGGCTGCGGATCGACGAGCTGGCCCTGGCGCTTGTCGAGCGCCGCGTCGAGCTGGTCCCCGGCGTCGCCGAGACGCTCACCGAACTCGGCACCCGGCACCGGCTGCTCCTGCTCACCAAGGGCGACCCGGAGGAGCAGCGGCGCAAGCTGGAGGCATCCGAGCTCGCGCACCACTTCAACGGCGTCCACATCGTGGCGGAGAAGGACGTCGAGATCTATCTGTGGCTGACCGGGGAACACGACCTGACGCCCGTGAACACCTGGATGATCGGCAACTCCCCCAAGTCGGACATCCTCCCCGCCCGTGAGGCGGGAATGAACGCCGTCTTCATCCCGAACGACAACACCTGGGTGCTCGAACAGACCGAGCTCGACCCGGACGACGAGCGGGTGCTCCGGCTGCGGACGTTCCCCGAGTTGCTGAACCACTTCTGACCAGGACCGTCTCCGCTCCGGCCCGTTCGCGGTCCGGCCTGTTCGCGGTCCGGGACGTTCACGGTCCGGGGCGTTCACGGCTCGGGGTGTTTCGGAAGAGTGAGGAGAATTTCCCGATGAGTGCCGACAGGTTCCCGCGCGCCGACGGCGACCGGTCCGGGGCGGCCGAGCCCGCGCCGAGAAAACCGGCCGTTTCGTGCGTGTTCGTCTGCCACGACGGCCGGGGCCGGGTGCTGCTGGCCAGACGCGGTGCGGGTGCGCGGGACGAGCCCGGCACCTGGGACTGTGGAGCCGGGGCGCTGGAGTACGGCGAGTCGTTCGAGACGGCCGTCGCCCGCGAGGTTCGGGAGGAGTACTCGGCGGGCGTGCTGGAGACCGAGACGATCGGTGTCCGCAACGTCATCCGCGAGGAGCCCGCCTCACACTGGGTGGCTGTCGTCTTCGCGGTCAGGGTCGACCCGGCCGAGGTGGCGATCGGAGAACCCCACAAGTTCGACGAGCTGGGCTGGTTCGCGCAGGACGCGCCGCCGAGCCCGCTGCACTCGCAGCTCGCCGAGACCCTCGCCCTTTTCCGCGCGTGGCGGGGGGTACCGGTGGCCGCCGGGAACGACGGCCAGACCGATCACGCCGATCACGCCGGTCACGAGTAGCACGGGGCCGCGGGGAGCACGGGGTTACGGGGTCACGGGGTCCATGACGCCCGTGCCCCGGATCAGTACGGCAGCGCGCGGTCGCCGAACCGCTTCATCATGAAGGGCGACTTGAACTTGGGGAAGGCGACCGTGTTCACGTCGCCGTCCGAGGTGTAACGCTCGTCGCTGTTGGCCTGGAGCCAGTCGAGCCAGGCGATCGAGCAGAACTTCGCGCAGTCGCCGGTCTTGTCCATCGAACGGATCCTCGGGATGCCGACCGGGTCGAACTTCTTGCTGAACGGCGACTCCGCCGGGGTGTATCCGGCCAGGAACACCCCTCCGTAGTCATAGGAGACGCCTCCCGAGGCTCCCTTGAGGCCCCACTCCTTGGTGTTGGGCTGGTTGCCGTACGGCAGTGCCAGGGTGACCGGGCCGGAGGTGATCAGATCGCTGATGAGCTTGTGGCCCGCGACGACCTCGGAGGCCACCTCGCTCTGCGACTTTCCGCGCAGGCTCTTGTGGTCACGGGTGTGGTTGCCGATGTCGAACCCCTTGTCACGGAGCCACATCAGCATCTCCGCCCCCTCCTCGGGCGTCGACTTGCCGAACATGTCACGGGTCACGTAGAGCGTGGCGACCGGCCGGAACCCCGGGTGCTGCTTGGCGACCTCCTCAAGGATGGCGACGGCGGTGTTCGGCTTGGGGGCACCCGTACCGTCCAGGGCGAACTGTGATGGGGACGAGTCGTCGAAGGTCAGGACGACCGGGTGTTTTCCCGCGGGGATGTCGATGCGGCCGCCGACGTACTCGGCCGCGGTGATCGGGACGTAGTTCTCCCTGGCCAGCCGTTCCAGCTCGGTGCGGAACTGCTGGGGGGTGCGGTCGTCCTGGGTCCCGGGCTTGTCCACTATGCGGTGGTACATGAGAACGGGAATCTGGCCTAGTTCGTTGGCGTGGACCTGCGCGGCCGCTGCCGTCTTCGCCTTGAGCAGGGTCGCCTTCTTCGCCGCCGCGGAGGCGGCGGACGCCTTGGCGGCCGCGGCGACCGCGGCGGGGTCCTTCTCCTGCTTCTCGTCCTGCCCCATGCACCCGGCCAGTGTGGCTCCCGCCGCCGCGGTCACCACAACGACGCCGATCACCCTGAGACGATCCATCGAGTCCCCCTAGCGCGCTGACGATAGCCCAGTGATCCCCCGCTGACCTGCGGGTTGATCCCCGTGGGAGGCAAAGGCTCCGTAGCGCGGTGAAAGAAACGTTCATGGGGGAGGGCCTGTCACAGCCGGCGGGACCGTGCGAAGGGGGCGGGCCGTCAGGGGGCTGTGCGGAGCGGACGTGTCATCAGAGGAACACGCGAAGGGGGCGGGCCGTCGGAGAGCCGGGTGAAGCGGGCAGGCCGCAGAGGAAGTGCGTGGAGCCGGTGGACGGTCAGAGCGCGGGGGCGGGGTCCAGTCGCATCCGCAGCCGGACGAGCGACCCGCCGCTGCCCTGGTGGATGGAGAACTCGTCGCAGAGCCGGCTCATCAACCACAGACCGAACCCCCGTACGGCATCCGCGGGCCGCTGCGGAGGGACGTCCAGGGGAGCGAGCCGGCCCGCGGTGTCGGAGATCTCCACGGTGACGCCGTCGTCGTCGTGCCAGAAGCTCACCGTGCCCTGACCGTCGCCGTGTTCGAGAACGTTGATGACGGCCTCGTTGACGGCGATCAACAGGTCGTCCAGGCGGGCGCCCCGCATGCCGGCGAGGGTCGCGTGGTGGAGGAGACGGTCCCGCAGACCGCTGAGATCGTCGTCGATCGGCCAGTGCTGGCCGTGGTCGCCGGTCACGACACCCCCTTGACGTCGCCTTGCCTGGCAGTCGCCGGGAGGCGAGCCGACTCGCTCCAGAATCAGGGCGTTGCTGACGAGTTCCATGATGCTAGACACCTGCCCGATCGTTGCCAACTTACGACCGCGCGGGACCATGGATCCCCGCCGGGACCGACGCGACCCCCCGGACTCCCCTGGACTCCCCCGGACTCCCACGGTGGGACCGGTAGGGACTCCTCCTGCAGCGGGACCGGTGGGGTCGGCGGGACCTCAGGGCCTCGCCCCCCTACAGCGGCGACTACAGCGGCGACCGGCGGGACCTCAGGGCCTCGACGGCCTCCGCGACGGTCGGCTGGACGCCGAAGGCCTGGGCGAGCCCGGTCAGGTGGAAGAGTCTTTCCAGGCGGCTGTGCGGGTTGGCCAGTGCGATCCCGCACCCGCGGTCCTGGACGAGTTTGCGGACGGTCAGGAAGATCTGCATGCCGGTCGAGTCGCAGAAGGTCAGCTCGGTCAGGTCGATGACCAGGTCACGCGGCTCGGAGCCGATGGCCTCGAGGAGGTTGTGCCGGAACCGCTCGGCGTTGGTGTAGTCGAGCTCCCCGGCGAGGGCGAGGAGGGACATCTGCTCCGGGGCGTCGCCGGAGACGACGGTGACGTGGACGGCCGTGGTCACGGGGTTACCTCTGCAGACTGTCGGGTGGGGGAAGGGGGCAGGCTGCCGTACGGGGAGACCCGAGGGGCCGTGGGGCGCCGGGCGCACCTGCTCGGAAGCCTTTCGGTAACGCTCGGAACTTTCGCGACTTTCGGGGGTTTCGGGGGTTTTCGGGAGCTGAGGCGATCTGCTGAATGCCGACGTCGTTCACCCGCAATCTCGAGTTTCCCGCGACGGCGCCGGCCACCTCGCGATGTGCCGATGGATCGACATCGCCGTGATGCCTCCAGTTTACCGATCTCCCGAAATCTCGTTGGGCACCTTTTAACCACGTGTTCACCGGCGGCCCGGCCCCGCCGCTCCGGGTCGCGAACCTCTGTTCCCGGCGGGACCGAGGGGAATGAATCCACGTGGGAATCGGCTGATCGGTACGTCGCCGCCCGGCGACCCCACGAAGGAGGACTTCCGTGCACGTCGATGTCAAGCTTTCACCCACCGGTGACTTCTACGAGGCGGAAGTGGACGGCAAGCACGCGGGACGGCTGGAGTTCGTCCGGCGTCCCGGCATCATCATCTACACCCACACCGAGGTCGACGCGGAGTTCGAGGGCAAGGGAGTCGGCGGGGCGCTCGCCCGCACGGCCCTGGACGCGGCCCGCGCCGAGGACGTCCGGGTCGTACCGCGCTGCCCGTTCGTCGGAGGGTGGATCAAGCGGCACCCCGAGTACGCCGACCTCGTCAAGGAGGCCTGACCCGTCCCCGCTCCCGTCTCTGTTTCCCGTCTGCGTTTCCCGCTGGGATTCCAGACGTCTCGGGGGAGATGGCGAGTGGGAGATGTCCGCCCTTTCCCGCCTGCTCGTCTCGGTGGCGATCCTGGCAGCCGTCGTGCAGGTCTCCCCGTCGCCCGCCGAGACCGCGCGCGCCCCGGGAAGCGGCCCGAAGCCGGCGGGCAAGGACCTCACGAGAGCCGCCCCGCCGGCCGACCTCACCTGTGCGGACCTCCACGGCGCCAAGCTGGACGGCGTGAGGGTGCGCGGCGTGCTCACCCGGCCGATCTCCGAGGTGCCTCCCGCAAGGGGGCCGACCTGGGCGGCGTGGAGATGGCCGGGGCCGACCTGCGCAAGGCCGATCTCAGCGAGGCGTCGCTGCCCAACACCGACGTCCGCGGAGCCGACCTCGGCGACGCCCGTCTCGGCAGCGGCAAGGGCGACCGGACCGACTTCACCCGGGCCCGGCTGGACCACGCCGACCTGAGGAACGGCCAGTTCTTCGACGCGATCTTCCGTCGTGGTCAGGGTGGTCAGGAGGATCCTGCGGCGAGGATGGGCCGCCAGGAGTTCCGTGGCCAGGGCCGCTCTCGAGGGCGCCAAGGACGACGACGGCCTGAGGACGGTCGTGGGCATCGTGCACCGGGGACGTGACACGTTGCCTTGGCTCGGGGGACAGACGGGCCGAGGAGGGGCCAGACGGTGACGGACCCGGCATGGGCCTCCCGCCTCCCGTCTCCCATCTTGCGGCGTTCGGCCTCCGAATATCATGGGTAAACGGGTATAAGGGCTGATCGCGGAGGTTACTGGGGTCTGTGCGGACGAGTGCGTCCACTGATCCATCTTCCGGGGCGGGCGCCGTGAGGCCTTTGCGCGAGTTATCGTGAAGCGGAGATGGCCGCCAGGCTGGTCTCGCCGCAGACTACGGCCGTTCGGATGCGAGCCGTACGACGTGGTGATTAGAATGATCCGGTTGGTGGAGATTGGCTGCTTCAGCCTGTCGCCCGGACCGGATCATGGCCCGATCCCTTGCTAGGCTGCAGGGAAACGTTGGAACCGGGCGTTGTCTCACCCCGGCAGGTGAGACCGTCAAGAAGTGGGGTCACACCGTGAAGAAGCTGCTCGTTCTCGCGCTCGTCGCGCTCGGGGGACTGCTGATCTGGCGCAAGGTGCAGGCGGATCGCGCCGAGCTCGATCTGTGGACTGAGGCCACCGGCAGCGAGAACTGAACCACGCGGCTACCGATTCGGGTGCTTTCATGATCCTTGCCCACGATGGGGGAACGATCCCCATCAGGCTCGCCTGTCTGGATCTGGCGGGCACCACGATCGGTGATATCGCCATGATCGAAAGGGCGTTCGCCGAGGCGATCGCCACGCAGGGCATCGTGCCCGGGACCGGTGCGTACGCACGTGCCATGGTGCACGTGCACCGGTCTCGGGGCTGCCCGACGATCGACGTCTTCCGGGGCATCTTCCCCGACAACGAGGCCCAGGCCCAGGCGGCCAACCTGACCTTCGAGCGCTCCTACGAGGGCGCCATCGGGAGATCCGGCCTCATCCCGATGCCCGGCATCGTCGAGACGCTGGACAGGCTCCGCGACGGCGGCGTCAAGATCTGCCTGATCACCGGATTCAGCCGTACCGCGCTCAGCCGCGTGCTGTCGGCCCTGAGCTGGTCCGACCGGATCGATCTCGCCCTGTCCCCGGAGGACACGGGCCGTGGCCGTCCGATGCCCGACATGGTGCTGAGCGCGGTCCTGCGCCTCGGCATCCAGGACGTCCGCCAGGTCGCGGTGGCCGGAGACTCCGAGAGCGACATGCTCTGCGGACGCCGCTCCGGAGCCTCGGTGGTCGCCGGCATCATGACCGGGGTCCACAGCAGGGAACGCCTCCTCAAGGGCGGCGCCACCCACCTCCTGGACTCCATCGCTGACCTGCCCACCCTGCTGCTGGACGACAAGATGGCGGAGACCCCGGTAGGCGCCTCCGCCTGCTGAGCCCCACCACCCCGAGAGCCGCCCCCTCAGCTGCCGGGAGGCGAAAGCCAAGTGGCGCGGAAGGTGGTCCTGTTGCTACGGTGTACGACTGAAGCAGGTCGCGAGCACAGATCCCTGTGCGAGTCGGCGACTTGATCTCGGGGCCTTAGCTCAGTTGGCAGAGCGCCTGCTTTGCAAGCAGGATGTCAGGAGTTCGAATCTCCTAGGCTCCACCAGCCCAAACGCCCCTCACCTGATCTTCGCCCGACTCCCCCGGGCCATTAACGGGCCATTAGCCCTCTCCGGCTGGCTTCCCCTCGTCGCCTTGGTCCTTCCGCTGCTCAGCCTCCACACGTGCGCTCAGCGCGTCGGCGATCCTCTGGTCGGCGTCCCGCGTGGCGTGCTGGTAGATCATCGCGGCCCGGTCGCTGTCATGCCCCATCCGCGCCTTCAGGTCGGCCAGACTCGCTCCCGACTGCGCCGCCAGCGTGTTCCCGGTGTGCCGCAGGTCATGAAAGTGCAGGCCCTTGACGCCCATCTCCTTGAGCGCGTCCGCCCACTTGGCCTCCCGCCGGAAGTTGTTGCCCCGCAGGAACCCGCCCCGCTTGCCGAGAAACACGAAGGCGTCCGGCTCCTCGCCTACGAAGACCGCCAGGTGTTCGGCGAGCGCGGGAACGATTGCCGAAGGAATGCCGACGACTCGCCGACCGGCCCGGGACTTCGGCGGACCGAGCAGCATCTTCCCCCCTTCCAATTCGAGGAGCTGCTCTCTGACGCGGACCGTACGGGCCGTCAGGTCGAGGTCCGAACGGCGCAGCGCGGTCACCTCGCCCCAGCGCAGGCTGGCGAAGGTCGTCAGCAGTACCAGCGCCCGGAAACGACGGTCGGCCATTCGGTCGGCCAGTTCGAAGACCTGTGCCACGGTCAGGATCGGCCGCTCGGGAGTCTGCTCGTTGTCGGCCCCCTTGATCCGGCACGGGTTGCGCGCGAGCATCTTGTCCTCCTCCACCGCCGTCGTGAGGATGGCCCGCAGCAGCCGGTACGCCTTGGCCGCCACCGTGACCGAGACCCCGTCGGCCAGGAGATCGGCCCGCCAGGTCCGGACCATCTGCGGAGTGAGCTTGCCGACCGCCACCCCGCCCAGGCCCGGCACGATGTGGCGCCGCCGCAGCCAGGTGTATCCCTCGACCGTCTTGGGCCGCAGGTTCGGCCGCTCCTTGATCCACGACTCCGAGTAGTCGCTGAGCAGGACCTTGCCGTGGTCCGGGTCCGTCCACTCGCCCGAAAGAATCTGAGCCTCGATCAGCGTGAGCGCGCGGTCGGCATCCGTCCTGGTCGCGTAGGTCGCGGAGCCCGTTCTCAGACGTCCGTCAGGGCCGGGATAGCGGATCTGGAACCGGCCGGACTCACGCTTGCGGATGTTGCCGAAACGGCGGTGACCGTCCCTGTTCGCCATCAAGCGGCCCGTCCTTTTCTGCTCAAGGTGATCGGTTCGACAAGCCCGGCGGAGATGAACGCCTCCACCGCAGCCTCAGGAATGCGGACGTTGCGACCGACGCGAACGAAGAAGATGCGGCGCTCCGCGATCAGACGACGGGGAAAGCGGACGGTGGTGTTCAGCCGCTCGGCCGCCTCCTCCACAGTCAGCAGCCGCCCACGTGCCAGCTCGGGCAGTAGCGAGGCAGGTTCTGGTGTGGTCTTCCTGCTCATGCCGCCACCTCCAGGACCGGAGTTGCCGAAAAGTCGGGGACGGGTCTGCCATCGGCTCTGGCCCGCAACTCGTCGAGCCGGACTTTGGTTCGCTGCCGGTTGGCCACGCCGCGCAGCAGCCGGAGCGGCAACGGGGTCCGGGTCGGGTCCTTGGTCGAGACCGGCCGCCAGACGTACCGGTGCGGGTCGGTCTCGATCTCGTCAGGGAGGCCCAGCATGTCGAGGACCCAGGCGCGGCGGTCCTGCTTGTGGTCGCGCAGGGTCTTGTTCGACCACTTGCGGGAGACCAGGACGCGACGGCCCGCGTAGCCGAGGTGTTCGGCCTTGTGCGCCTTGCCCTTGCACCGACCCGGCGTCATGCCCGACTTGGCACCCTTGGGCTGCACACCGTACCGAAGCCAGTTGGCGCAGGTCGGCGAGCACGGTTCGTAGCGCAGGGCCTCGACCAGCCGGGCGGCGTGGTCCCGGCGAGCCCGGTTGATCGCCTCACGAGCAACCGACACAGCCGGATCGGGAGCGTCCTCGTCGTCCTGGTCCTCGTTGTCCTGGTCGAGGTCGAGGGTGTCGCCCAGGCTCTTGGTGAGGTACTTGGTCAGGTAGCCGATGCGCTTGTGGGTATTCGGCGAACCCGCGATGACGCCTTGAACGTCGACTTGGGCACCGAAGCGGACCACGTGCAGGGGTTCGGCCTCGTCGTCCTGGTCGAGCTGGTCAAGCGCCTCGTCCCAGGTGGGCAGCAGCTCACCGGTGATGGGGTCGAGGTAGTCGCCGGCCTGTCCGTCCGGGTACTGCTCGGCACGTTCATCCCGCTCGGCCCACACCGGCAGGTGCTCACCCCCGAAGCGGACCTCATCCACGGACGGCCACCACACCTGGTGATAGGTGGCGGCGGCGATCTGCTTGATCTCCGCACGGGGCAGGGTCCCGCGGATCGCCATGTGCAGATGCGGCGCAAACCGCTTTTGGGGCTCCACTGTGGCGAAGTACTGCACGTCATAGCCCGCCACCCGGCGAAGGTTCTGCACGAACCGGTCCATCAGCTTGGAGAAGTGCAGCGCGTCCCGAGCCGCGCAGGCGTAGTCGTAACCGGCCGGATCGACTGGGACTCCCTCACCAGAGCGGATCTTGCCGTACGACGGCAGGGTGAGGGTGACGAACAGTGAGGGCCGAAACACCTTCCCGTCCGGGGCGACGAAGGTCCGGCCCAGGGTGGTGTCCTGCTTGGCCCGTCGAGGCAGGTCCGGGGCGTCCTGGCGGCGCCGGGTGGAGCGAGAGCGCCGGGGAGCGGTCCGGCCACCGACGACGTTGCCCCGCATGCCAGCAGCGTTGATCTCGGCGTCGATGCCCGCGATGGCCTCATCCCAGTCGGCCACGTCTTCGCCGTCGCGTTCGGCCTGGTCGCGCTTGGCCTGCACGTCGGCCCGGAACTCGATCAGCCAGCGCTGATCGGCGGTGCTGGGGTGCGGTTCGGCGACAGGTTCGGCCTCCAGGTGCCAGCCTTCCCGGCACTGGGCTTTGCGCAACTGCTTGTTCCGCTTGGCGCACGGCGGGCACTTGGCTTCCTGCGTTGTTCCGCAGGGGATGTCGAACGGTTCGGTGCGACCGGTGTGGGTGTCGAAGCGGCGCAGCTCGATCGGGCGGATACAGACCCCGTTGAGCTTGGCCACCTCCACCGCGACGTCGAGTGCAAGAGGCAGGGTGTCACGGACAAGCCGGGGAAGGGTGCGATCCGCGCCGTTGGGAGTCTCGGGAGCGGACGAGTGGACGATGTCGGTCACCTGACCTCCTTCCGGTCGAGTACGTCGGCGTACAGCCGGTAGGCGTCGCTGTAGGGATCGCGGTGCAGCCGCAGGTTCACCAGCACGAAGCGCGGCGGCGTCCCGGCGTCGTCGAGGTCGAGTAGCCCGGAGGCACGCAGTTCGGCCCAGGTGGCGCAGACGATGACGCGCATCAGCCCACCTCCTCTGACAGAGGCAGGGTGTCGGCGGTGAGCACGGCGACCATGTCGCGGATGTCGTCGTCGGAGACGTAGGTGGCGCGGACCCGGATCGGATCGGGTGAGGTCTCCAGCCGGACGTAGGCGACACCCGCCCCCTGTTCAGGAACGGAGGAGATGTGATCGGCCAGCGCACCCCGGTCCCGGGTACCGTCGCCGAGCACCATGTCGACCTGCTCAGACTCGTCGAGGCGGAGGGCGATCTTGTCGGGGAACAGGTTCCGGATGGTCAACACGTCCTTGCGGGGATCCTGGAGAGCCGCCAGCACCCCGACCCCGACCGCTCTGCCCTGGGTGGTGAGGGTGGCCAGGGCCGCGATGGTGCGCACCCGAAGACCCTTGTCAGGCTGGTAGGCGGTCAGGAACGCCACCTCGTCGACCACCACCAGGACGAAGGGATCCTCCACGGTGGGGATGTGGTTGCGCCGGACTCCGGCGAAGCGATCCGCCCGTTCCTGCATCACCCTGACCGCCGCTTCCAGCAGCCCGACGCAGGCTTCCGGAGTCGCGGCGTAACGGTCGCCGAACAGGTCCCGGCCGAAGCTCAACTCCATGAGCTTGGGATCCAGCGCCCAGATCTCGACCAGACCCGCGCGAACGGCGGGCAGCAGGCCCCGGATCGTCGACCAGATGACGGATCCCTTGCCCGCCCCGGTGGCACCCGCGACCAGGACATGAGTGCCGTGGACCTTGAGCCGCCACGGTGCGCCGTCCTCACAGCGACCGATCTCCACCGGTCCCACCGATCCGGTCGCCGGGATCGGTACGGCGGACAGCGGAACGGCTAACGGGTCGCGACGAGGAAAGGTCAGCAGCAGCCGGCCGGACCTGGCGATGGTCACCCGGCAGGAGGCGGCCCCGAACCCGTGGGCGAGTTGCTCGGTACGGTCGGCCCAGTCGGTGACGGCCTGACCGGTGAGGATCTTCACCGTGACCAGGTCGGCCCACGAGGTGCAGCGCACGGCGACGAGGCGGGGAAGGTAGTCACGGCCGCTCACGTGACGGCCCAGACCGGAGATGAGCATCACCGGTTGCCAGTGCCGCCGGTACACCCACACCAGCCGCCACCAGGCCAGCAGTCGCCAGCCGATCAGGCGCAGGAACGAGGCGCGGTGGACCAGCGCCCACCCGGTCGGAGCGATGAGCACCAGGGCGACGACGCCGAGGCCGTACGGCCAGCCATACACGATCCAGATCACGCCGGGCACCGCGACGACGGCCGAGGCGATCGGATGCCGCCACAGCAGCCGGACAAATCCGGCGACCGTACGCCAGGTGAAGATGATCAGCGTCACCATGGCGGGAGTACGGACCACAGCCGGGCGGAACACCACGGCGGTGTCAGGGGTCGTGGAGACGAGGCGCTGAGCTTCGTCACCGGGCAGTTTCTTGAACATTAGGCTTGAGCCCTCTTCCTTGAGTTCCGAGTCCAGGGGAGAACCGAGGGGCCGCCGGAAGCTGCAACTTCTGGCGGCCCCGCTTGCGTTTTCAGGCCGCGATCTCCTTGCCGGCCGTTTCCTTGGCCGATGCCGAGGCGGCCTGCCGGGTCGAGGTCGTGGCCGTACGGGGAGCCCGCATCGCCATGGCCCGGATGGAGTAGGCCAGTCGGCCGTTCTGGGCGACGTACGGGGTGACGGTCATGCCGTCGAACTCGACCGGGGTGAACGGCGAGCCCGGCAGCGGAGCCGGGGGAACCGGCTGAACGTCAGTGAGGATCTTGACGGCGACGGTTTTCTGAGCGGCCTTCACGGCCGGGTCGGCGTCCATGACCGGGATCTGCCAGACCGCGAGACCGGTGGTCCTGTCCTTGGCGTAGACGGTGCGCCCGTTGGTGGAGGCGTCGAAGTCCTTGACCTGCTCGACCTCGCCGACGACGTAGCAGCCGTGCGGGAAGACCTGGTCGAAGCCGATCGCGATGGGACCCTGGATGGCCATGATTGTTTCTCCTGTCGTAATGTCGCTAACTCGTATTGTCGAGTTGAGGTAATCGGGAAACGAGTGCTCGACAACACAAGTTCCCGAGATTTGCTGTGACCTAGGTCACATCACAGGGCGTAGGAGTCTTCCAGTTCGTGCAGCTCTCCAGGGAGAGCGATCTCGACGACCAGCGCCAGCTGTCCCGAGGCGTCGAACACCCGTGCCAGCACTCCCAGAACGGCAGCCGACCTGCCCAGTCCCAGGATCTTGATCTCGTGCGGCAGAGGATGACGAGCGGCCAGCCGTTCCCTCACCCGGTCCAGGCGCAACCCCTTCACGCTGTGCAGGTGTTGACGCACGCTCACCGTCAGCGGTATCTCGCGGCCCAGATCCGTCCCCTCGGCCAGCTCGATCGGACACCAGAACGTCACCAGTTCACACGGTTCATCGGCCTCGCTGAACAGCACACGCCGCATCATGACCGGAGCATGCTCAGGGAAGGAGAGCGCCGCCGCCACGTTGTCCGGTGCTGATCGTGCCCCTGCTTCAATGACGGTCCCGCCCTCGCCGGCTTCCAGACGATCCAGTACGGCACGGCCGGGGCGAGAGACATCCTCGACGGCGCCGGGCGGTGGAGTCTTCACGTACGAACCCCTGCCATGCTCACGGTCGATGATCCCGCGCAGCTGCAACGTCTGAAGCGCTCGCACCACGGTGGGACGGCTGACCGCGAACTCGCGGATGAGCTGGCTCTCCGAGGGGAGCTGTGAACCGGGGGGATAGGTGCCATCCGCGATCTTGCGCCGGATCGCCGTGACGATCTGGGCGTACTTCGGCGGAGCGTATTCCTCATCAGACAGGGACATGACAACAACCCAACTACTCGACTTATCGTCAGCATAGAGGCGGGCGATCAGCTTGCATAGCTGCTCTACCTGCATGAACGAAGAGTGCGGCGGCGAGGGTCGACCTTACGGCCCCCTCCAGAACCCCTTCGGCCGACCATGAGGTGCCACTCCAAGGCCCCACCGGTCTCACCGCCGCACTCGCTCTAGGAGGCAGAACGCCAGGTCACAACCATGACCTCGTACGGGATGCCAGTGACGATCGACGAGTGATCGCCAAAGTCGCACCGCACCCACACCGTTCGCCTGTCGGTCGCCACGGGGAAGGAACGCCACAATCCCTCACTGATCCCCACGACCCGCCCCCACACCCATCCCGCCGAGGAGGTGGCCCGTCCGCCGGCCTCGACTTGAACCGGCGACATCTCAAACCCCCACCTGCCAACCGTCGATCCGTAAGCGAAGGCGAGTCGGTCACCCACACGCAGCTCACCGGCCTGCCGTCCTTTGGCGAGTTCGACGGCCATCATGGCTTCCCGCTCAACGTGGCCCATGGTCACCTCGATAGGGGTGGAGAGCCGTCGAGGGTGAAGCCTGTTGCTGCCGGAGATCGGTGTAGCGACGCGTGACCTGCTCGACGACCCGCTCGAACTCCGGCACCGGATGACCGGTGTATCGGGCACGCCGAGTCGTGGGGTTCCAGTCGACGTGCCACCAGAAGAACAGGCCGTTGCACCAGACGGTCAGGCCTGCCCAGACCGACACCAGCGCCAGGCTGTGATCCCCCATGACGTCGGCGTTGATTCCCCGAAGTGCCAGCGTGACCCGGAGTGACTCGGCCTTCTCCAGCGCCGAAGGGCCACCCAGGCCTGCCAGACCCTTCATGACTCCTCCGCCCGCGTTTTCCCGGAGGACGCTCCCGCACACGTGGAGCAGTCTTCGCGAACGCGAAGTGAAGGCGAGACCTCCCCCGGACCGGCCAGCAATCCACGCCGAGGACTCACGAACTTCCACCCCCGTCCACCGCAGGACACGCACAGGTCAGCCATAAGGCTTCGCCCCTCCACATCTGCTTGCCCTGAATGACTGAGCGATAGCTCTAGACGTCTCCTCGTCTAGAGGAGATTGGGCACGACTCATTTATGACTCCTCTAGAGGAGTTCGTCAAGCTCTACCGCGCAGGAAGTTCGTACGACAACACGTAGGCGTCACTCGACATCACCGTGTCGCACACCTCGACCGCACGGCCGTCGGTGGCGTAAGCCGTCCGGACCAGGTGAAACACCGGAACACCCGGAGCCAGCTTCAACGCCCGCACCTCGTCGCGGAGCGGCATCCGGGAGCGGATCTCCTCCACGAAATGATCGAGCCGGAAGCCCAACTCCTCCAGCCGGGCGTAGATCCCGCCCGGCCCGCTGTCCGGCTCCGCGATCCGCGTCCCCCGAGCGATCTCCGCCGGGATGTACGAGGTCGCCGTCTCCACCGGCTGACCATTGATCAGGTATCGGCGCGAGCGACAGACCACGAGATCCTTCGAGGCGATCCCCAGCTTCTCTGCGACCTCCGCCGCCGGCCTCTCCTCGGTGATCTTGATGGAGTCGACGGACGGCTTCCCGCCCGCGCCCTCGGTCTCCGCGATGAACGCGGCCTTGCCCTGCTCGCGATGACGGCGCGCGAACCGGTCCGAAGCCAGTCGGCGAACCGGCGGATGCGACCGGACGAAGACACCACGCCCATGCTCGGCCACCGTCAGGCCCTCACCCTGCAAGACCTGGAGGGCGTTGCGAATGGTCATCCGCGCGACGCCGTAGTGTTGCATGAGCTGAGCCTCTGAGGGCACTTTGTCACCCTCGGCGAGAACGCCCCGCTCGATCGCGTCCCGGATGTGGTCGGCGATCTGCCGGAAGACGGCCCGATCACTGGTCGGGTCCAGATCCGGCAACGGCAGCTCGGCCACGACCACTCCTCAACTCGTACATATATGTACCGCAGACCGAGAATAGCGATCAGCAGCCCCGGAGGACATCCGATGGATCACCACAACACGCAGCACTCCGTCAGCGTGGCGGGCGTGATCATCGACGACCAGGGCCGCGCACTCCTCACCCAACGCCGCGACAACGGCCACTGGGAGGCGCCCGGCGGAGTCCTCGAACGCGACGAGGACATCACCACCGGCCTCCTCCGCGAGATCCACGAAGAGACCGGCCTCACCGTCGAGCCCGTCACCCTGACCGGCGTCTACAAGAACATGACCCGCGGCATCGTCGCCCTGGTCTTCCGCTGCAAGGTCATCGGCGGCCACCTCACCGAAACCGACGAAACCCGCGCCTTCCGCTGGGTCACCGCGGACGAGGTCTCATCCCTCGCCTCCGAGGCATTCGCCATCCGCGTCCTGGACGCCATGCACCACGACCAGGCGCCAGCCATCCGTCATCACGACGGCGTTCACCTGCTCGAAGCTGAGAAGCGTTGCTGAGCTCAACCCGACCCCCCGCTAATCTGCGACCATCCCCATAGGGACGTGAACATCGCAGTCACGAGGGCTGCCGCCGACCGGCTACCGATCGAGACCCGCAGGTCCTTCGTACGTTCATCACGCACCACCTTGCCCTTCTTGTCTCGCGCGCTGTCGTGCCTGTAGGTGTACGAGACATGGGGGAAGACCATGCAGAGAAGTCCGACAAAGATTGTCATCAGTTCGGGGATCGAGTTCAGCTCAGCACCGCCTGATCACGAATCTACCCTCAGCCTTCGATGCCCTGTTGCGATCACTGCCGAATTGTTCTTATGAGGTATCAAGGCGGCGGCGCGGCGCGCCGCCGTACCCGGCCCTCTGCCGCACGCCGCCCGGGCGTGCGGCGTGGGCGCCGGTCCCGGCCGGCGGCGCCCCGGGCCGTAGCCGTACAGCGCACCCGCCGTACCAACCAAACTCGCCGACGCCAGCGCCGCGCCACCGCCGAACGTGGTCAGAGCTTGAGCGCCATCAGGATCTCGTCCCGGTCATCACCGGGCGCGAGCCGCAGCGCGCCGGGCCACCGGCCGATTTCCTGCCAGCCCAGCCGCCCATAGAAGTCTTCGAGCCCCACACCACCCCGGGCGGCGAGGTGGAGTTGTTCGAGCCCCATCTCCTCACGGGCCAGGCGACGCACACAGTGCATCAGCGCGGCACCGATGCCCTTGCCACGGAAGCCAGTGTGGGTCTGGACATGGTGGACCGTACCCCAGTGAGCGATCAACGGGTTGACGTCTCTGCGTATGTTCAGCCAACCAGCGAGCATCCCGTCGACGCAGGCCAAGAGGAGCCGGCTCCGCTGCGGGGCGAGATCGGCGATGAGCTGATCAGCGGCTCCCGCCACCTGATCAAAGGTGACAGGGGGAAAAGGAAAACCGGCCGCGCCCCCGGCGTTGGTCACCGTAACCCAGCACTCAATCACCTCCCGCCGCAGGTCAGATGGCATCTCGTGTGGGTTGGTGATCTGCAAAAACTCTGAAGTCCCCTCATGCCTCATTGCCACAGCCTGGCAGAGGCCTCCGACAGGAGGAGAAACACCATGCCTCCGGCGGGGGCGCTCCGGCTCCGGGATGATCGGGGGCTTCGCCGTGTGGTCCGTAGGTGGCTGAGGTAGGGGCCTGATCATCCCGTCTGCCATCGACCCGGGACAAGCCGAGCAGACCGGGGCCACGGGGCCAAGGTCGTTCGTCCGGTGGGGCGCTCCACCTTGGCCCCGTGGCCCCGGCCCGCTTCCCCTTCGGGCGGGTCGACGGCAGACGGGATGATCAGGCGGGTGGAGTGCGCGGCGCGAGGCCGCATGCTCTCTATGCTGCGGTACAGCGCAGCGACCAGAGAAAGGCTGGAAATGTCCCAGCGAAGCACCTGGACCATGCACCACTTCTCCCAGGCCAACCCGAAGGGGCCAGGACAAGAAGACGTGCCTGCACTCCTTCGCAGGGTCGCAGACACCATCGAGGAACTGGGCAACGTCGAAATCCACGACCTGATCATGCACAACGAGATCACCGAGGACGGCGACTGGCCCAGCCTCACCGTGTACTTCAACTGCCCGAGCGACGGCGCCTGACCTGGCGTTCGGTTCTGGTCGCCGGGCCATTAGCGGGCCATTAAGGGCGGTCAACAGAGGTCAGTCACGGTCACTCGCGGGGAGCCAGCCGCCCAGCTCAGGCCCCGTACGGCTCAAGATCAGACCGATTTGCAAGCAGGATGTCAGGAGTTCGAATCTCCTAGGCTCCACCAGCTCTCCCGAAACGAAAAAGCCCAGGTCAGATACTACGGTCGTCACCTGGGCTTTGATCTTCATCAGACCCCGTTTCGCCTCCGTGCCCGTTGCGTGCCCGATCCCTCCTTGAGTGCCCCACGAGCGAGGCCGTCGAGCGCGGCGCTTCGCGCCGCCGCACGGCCCGATGCCCGAACGCCGCCCGAGCGCGTGGTGTGGGCGCCGATCCCGGACGGCGCGGGGCTCAGTGCCACGCTGCCCCCAGCGCCCGCCGCTCTCTTACCATCCGCCGTACCGGGGCCGCGCCACCGCCCGACCTCGTTCTAACTGGCGACAGACCGGCCATACGCTGCCTCATCGTTCCCTGTCGTCATTAGCGTGGCACCCCATACGATCACTCCGTGAGTGATCCAGAGAACATGTCCTACAGCTTTCTAGCGCTCTTGGGCATGGGACTTCTTACGTTGGTCGCATCGGGCTACATAGCGTTCGCCTCGGGTGAAGTAGTGGCTTTGGCTATCGTCGGCGTCGGCTTTGCCGTTGCCGCCACGGCCCTGACTATCTATCAACAGCGGAAAATCCCAGCCTCCGGCGGGGGCACTCGGCTCCGGAATGATCGCCCGAACGAGCCCGTAGAGCCGTAAGTGGTTGAGGTGGGGCGTGCGTGGTACGCCGGGCCGGTCGCAGGCCGCCCTTTTGCGGATGCGGCCGCGTCCTTTAGCTTGTCCGTCAGCTGAGAAGCTGACCATGTTTCGCGAGGTCGGGCAGGAGTGCTCACATGGGTGTTTTCTGCGAGTACTACCGAGCGGCGAACCGGGAGTCCGTGATCGTCCAGCCGGAGCATTCCAGTGTGATCGGCGGGCTTTACGGGGGTTCCCGGCTTCGACGCGGTGGAGACCAAGTGGATCGACCCTTGAGTGGTCTTGGGGCAGCTTGTGGCGTTCATCGGTGATGTCGGCTTCGCTTCGGGTCTGGCCGACACGGTGGCGTTGCATCCGCCTCCGGAAGGTGTTCCGCAGAGTGACGAGGAGTGGGACGCCCTGCCGGAGGACTCGCCCTACCTGGAGGGGCCGGGTATCGACGAGTTGCCGGTGAACGTGCGTGACATCCTCGACGGCGTGGACGACTCACGCCTGCGGGCGGTGGTGGAGAGGTGGGGGGAATCGAGGAGTTCTCGCATTTCACCTCGGTTGACGTGGGGGACATGTTGTCCCTGGCGGAGGAACTCGTGGGGCTGGCCCGGCGCGCGAAGGAGCATGACCAGATGCTCTACTGCTGGATGTGCGCATGATGGGGGGAGCCATCCGAGGAGCCAAGCGGGTGGACGATCGTGAACTGAGGTGGACGGCTCTGAACAGCCAGACTGTCGAAGATCAACACTTTGGTGGATCTCCGCCGACCGCATGGAGGGCATCGATGTACCCGCCACCGATGTCGAACCGGGTGATGTCCGTTGTCTTGTTCGTGGAGTAGGTGAGCGCCCAGTCCGCCGCCGGCCCGATCTCCTGGAGACGCAATCGCTTCTTTCGGGTGATCCCGTGAGCGCGACCGATGTAGCAGACATGTGGGTCGATCTTCTCGATGTAGACAGCCATAAGAGGAAACGCCCCGGTCAGCGTCTCGATCAGACCCGCGGTGGAATTAAGGTCGACCCCGGCCAGAGGCTGAACGCATTCCCCGCGCAAGGCGAGGGCACGATGGGTCATGGCTGCACCCTTCCAGCCCGAACGCGTCGCGCACTCGATATCGCGGAGACGTATGGCCGAGTGGCCGTCAAGATGAAGTTCGGCGGAGATGGTGTGCAGCAGTACCCACTTGCGGCCGATGCCGACCACGTAGGCATCGAGCCGATCCGCACAGTCGATCTCACGGCTGACTCGCACAGGTTCGCCGGAACGTTTTGCTCTCTTCAAGTCCATGAGGGGCGTTCCTTTAGCCATGATCCGGATCGTCCCACTTCGTGCATCTGGTGCTCATCTGGTTTTCGGGTCGTTCTGAATCGTCACGGGGTCATGGAACATCGGTACTGCAATAGAGGCATGCAGCAGCTCACGCCCACACTCGTCCAGCACCGCCCGAAGCCGGATCGCGAGTCCTTGATCAGGGGTGACCTGGTCCTGATAAGAAGATGTCTGTCCTGAGCGCCGTGCCCGTCGCGTGCCCGATGGGGCGGGAAACGAGGGGAACAGCGGGGAGTCACGGGGAACGCGATCAGTGCCGTGAGCTGCGTCTTCGCAGGTCGAGCATGATCGGCGTGCGTCTTTGCAAGCAGGATGTCAGGAGTTCGAATCTCCTAGGCTCCACTAACGAAAAGCTCAGGCCAGGGATGCTTCCCCAGCCTGGGCTTCGGTCGTTTCACGGGCCCTTCAAGGTCTGTACGGCACGGAAGTACAGCAACGGCCACGCATCTAGCCGATCACCGAGCGTTTCGGCTGTCTTACGCTCATCCGCTGTCCCAACGCGGCCGGGTGACCGGAACCACGGAGAGTAGGTGGTCCAGGCCTTTGAAGTCCTTGGGATTGCAGGTGTAGAGGGGCAGCCGGTTTGCGACGGCCACGCAGGCGATCATCAGGTCCGCTGTACGGGGGCGGGGTTTACGTCCTGAGGCGATGATGGCCGTCCACAGTTGGCCGTACTCACGGGCGGCGGCGTCGTCGAAGGGAAGTGGATCGAACTCTGCCTCGACGGTCTGCAGGATCTTCATCCGCTGGGCGAGCTCCTGTGGTCCGGTGGCCACCAGCACGCCGACTGACAGCTCCGCGGTGGTGATGGCGCTGATCATCATCTCATCCGGGAGCTCATCGGGGTCGATGCCGGCGCGCAGGATAAGGATGTTGGTGTCGAGCAACCCCTGGGCGTGGGTCATTCCTCGTTCTCCATGACCACGCCTCTGCCGTAAGCGCGGTCGTAGGGGTCGTAGAACTCGTCGCTGACGTGGCGATCCATGTCCTCGCGGTATTTCCGGTCGTCAAGCCATGGCATGCCGCGAGACACGGCGGTGAATTCCGCCCGTGAGACGGCTCGGCGTCGGCGGCGGATGGGAACGAGATCGCCGATGTGGTGGCCGTTACGGGTGACGGCGTACCGCTCCCCTCGTTCCAGCCCATCCATGATCTCGGCTGACCGGTTGCGCAGGTCACGCTGAGAGATCTGATGGGAGAGGTCGGGCTGAGGAGTGTTCACCCTTCAACCTTACAAGGATGTGCTACCCGGTGCTACAAGATGGCACGGTTCGGCGAGCCATCCGGGACCTTGATCTGAGAGCCGCCGGTGATGTGGAGAAGGCGGAGGTGGGAAGTAAGTCCGTGTTCACAGATCGGCAGGTTGAAGGCCATTGGCGGGCCATTGGCAGGCCATTAAGCGGCTGCGCCGGGAGAACGCCGAACTCCGCCGCGCCAACGAGATCCTGAAGGCCGCCTCGGCTTTCTTCGCGGCCGAGCTCGACCGGCCACACACGCACTCGTGACCTTCATCGACCAGCACGCCGGCGTGTTCGGTGTCGAGCCGATCTGCCGTGTCCTGACCGAGCACGGCTGCCCCATCCCCACCAGCACCTACTACGCCGCCAAGAAGCGGCCGCTCTCGACGCGAGTGGTTCGCGACGCCGAGCTGGACGTCCATATCCAGCGCATTCACACCGGCAACTACGGCGTCTACGGCGCCCGCAAAGTCCGGCAACAACTGCTGCGCGAAGGGCATCGGGTGGCTCGCTGCACCGTCGAGCGGCGCATGCGCGCGCCCGGCCTGCAAGGCGCCCGGCGTGGCAAGAAGATCCGCACCACCACGCCGGATCCAGGACACGAGCGGGCGGCCGATCGGCTGCAGCGCGACTTCACCGCCCAGCGGCCGAACGCCACCTGGGTGGCCGACTTCACCCACGTTTCCGCCTGGTGCGGGGTGGTCTATGTCGCGTTCGTCGTCGACGTCCACTCCCGGGCGATCGTCGGCTGGGCCGCCTCGCTGACCAAGCACACCACCGTCGTGCTGGACGCCCTGGATATGGCCCTGTGGCGGCGCGAGCGTACCGGCCACCCGGTCGGGCCAGGACTGGTTCATCACTCGGACGCGGGCAGTCAGTACACGTCTTTCCGGTTCACCACCCATCTGCCGGCGGCCAGCATCGACGCTTCCATCGGCACGGTCGGCGACGCGCTCGACAACGCTCTGATGGAATCGCAGATCGGCCTCTACAAGACCGAGCTGATCAAGCCCCGAGGCCCATGGCGCAGCCTGGCCGACGTGGAACCGGCCACCGCTGAATGGGGGGCTGGTTCAACACCACCCGCCTGCACTCAGCCATCGAACATCTCCCACCCGAGGAGTTCGAGGCGATCTACTACGCTCAACACCACCTCAACGAAGCCCTAGCAATCAACCACTGAGGTCTCCATCGAACCCGGGGCGATTCACACCGACGAGTCGTTCTTGAGACGGCTGGACTGAGGTTGACGGGATCCCGTCTGATCGTTTCGATCAGGCGGGACTTGTCGTTTCAGGGATTTCCGAATCGGGTTCGTCCTGGTTTAGGAGCTGGGGAGCAGAGGTCCGGGGTCAACCGGCAATCCACCAACGACCTGCTCGCTGGGGCCTCTTGGCCGGACGTGGCCACCATTGCCCTGTTGGAGGCCGCCCTCGGGCGGTGACTGTGGCCCACCGACCCCCGGGGTGGCGCGGCCTGCCGACCGAGAACGTGGTTGTGATCGGCGTGCGGGAGACATCATCGATCCTTTTCGCCGTTCGCAGGTCATGGAAGGCCGAACCACCCTGGTCGTCGCTCACCGCCTGTCCGCTATCCGCACCGCCGACCGCGTGGTCATGCTCCAGGACGGCCGCACGATCATCACCGGAGCCCACGACGAGCTGCCGGCCGACGACGTCGGCTACCGTCGCCTGTCGGCAAGTCGGGTGGGGGAGGCGGACTGGCGGGCGCGGTGGCGGTGGCGGCGTACCGCGTCCCGGTTGGCGCACGGCTGGGAGCAGTAACGCTGCCGTGCGGTGCGTGAGGTGTCCGCGAAGATCGTCTCGCAACCAGCGGCAGCGCACCGTCCGAGCCGGTCCATGCCCCGGCTGACGAGGTGCATCGCCGTGCCCACGGAGATCAGCGCGAACAGCACCGCGCCGAGCGGCTGCAGGTCGTCGCGATAGTGCAGGTGCCAACCATGGGCGTGGTCGGTCAGCCGGGGATAGGCGGCCGACCGGGCCAGCATCTCGTTGACCAACTCAGCCTTCGCGTGCTCGCCCGTGGCGTCTACGACCTTCGTCCAGACGTCGATGACGGCGAGGGTCTGGTCGAGATCCGAGGGTTCGACGGGGCGTTCCAGCACCAGACCGGCTGTGCGGCAGCGGTCGGCGAGTTCATCGGCGCTCGCCGGCGGACGGTTCGCCAGTTCCGCGGCGAAGTTCACCACGTCCGCGCCGTAAGGGTTGAGGTGCACAAGCTCATTACATCAGCCTGTACGCCATGACGCGAACAGCAACAGAAAACGACATTCCGGAACTCGTCCGCCTCCGGGCACTGCTCTTCGACGACCTCGGCGGCGATTTCTTCAACCCCGCGAACGCCGGTGACGACTGGCATGACACGCTCGCACGGATTTTCCAGCAGAAGCTGACCGAACCCGACTGCCAGATCCTGGTCGTGGACGGCGACACCGGCCTGGCCGCCTGCGGCATCGGCACGATCGAACAGTGGTTCCCCGGCCCCCACTCCCGCAACGGGAGGATCGGCCACGTCATCGGCATGGTCACCGACCCGTCGTACCGGCGGCGCGGGCACGGCCGGGCGATCATGCTCGGCCTGCTCGATTGGTTCCGCGACCGCAACGCCGTACGGGTCGACCTCACCGCCTCCCACGAGGCGGAACCGCTCTACCGGCAGCTCGGCTTCTCCGACCACCCCGACCCCCTGCTGTTCTGGAAGCCGTGAAGACATCGCAATACCGCTGGGTCATTCTGGGGGTTGCGACTTTCACTCAAGCCGCAGCCGCGTTTTTCGTGCAGGGCATCGGCGCGATGGGTGTTCACCTGCAACGAGACCTGGAGCTGAACACGACCCAACTGGGCCTGCTGCTGTCGGCGGCTCAGCTGCTTCCTCTAGCCGGTCTACTCGTGGCGGGACGAGTGCTGGACCGTCACGACGAACGCTGGATCGTCGGGATCGGTGCCCTTGTGGTCGCCGTCGCGCTGGCCGCTGGAAGCGCGGCCCCGGGGTATGTCTCCTTGCTCGTCGTCCTGCTGATCGTCGGTGCGGGGTACAGCACCATTCAGCCGGGCGGCAGTAAATCGGTGGCGTCCTGGTTCGACACCCGGCAGCGTGGCTTGGCCATGGGTATCCGCCAGGCGGGGCTCCCGCTCGGGGGCGTCCTGGCCGCCTTCGCACTTCCCTCACTGGCAACGGACTTCGGCTGGCGGTCGACACTCGTGGCCGGCGCGCTCGTCGCACTGTCAGGCGCCGTCGCCTTCATGGCCTTCTACCACCGCCCGGACCAACGCCCAATGCCGACCACGTCCCGCGTGCGGCTGGAACTGCTCCGCGAACCGTACATGAAGAAGATCATCTTGTCCGGTACGAGCATGGTGTCGGTGCACAGCGGCGTGGGCGTCCTCACCGTGCTGTACCTGCACGAGGTGACGTCCATGGCCTCCGCCTCGGCGGCTTTGGTCTACGTCGCGGTCCAGTGCGCGGGCGCGCTGGGCCGTATCTGCCTGGCGGCCTGGAGTGACCGCCACAGATCCGGCCGCTACGCCTGCGTCCTGACATGCCTGGCCGCCGTGATCATCGGGACCACCGTGTTGACGACCCCCATCGGCCGCTCCCCTGTCGCGGCCTGTCTGGTCTTCGTCTGGCTCGGCTTCTTCGGAATCGGCTGGTACGGCCCCTGGGTCGCCTACGCCGCCGAATCGGCGCCGCCGGACCATACCGGATTCGCCCTGGGCCTGGCCATGGCCGTCAACCAGGTGGCGGTCATTCTGGCGCCACCCGTGCTCGGCCTGCTCACGGACCTGACCGGCGGTTTCGCGCCCGCCTGGGCCCTGCTCACCGCGCTGACCGCTGTTACCCTGACGACGACAGCCCGGCTGTGACCAGTTCGGGCGGCAGCCGCTGCAGCCTTTAAACGACGGCCGGCGTCTCCGCGAACGCTGCCGCCACCACGGGATCGCTGTGCAGAAGATGCACCAGATGCCGCAGCGCGTGCGCCACCACGTTTTCGGCCTGAAGCCTCTCCGACGCCGGGCTCGCCGGAGCGGGGCCCCTGGCAAGCCGGTAGTCGATCAGTCCCTCGGCGGACTGTAAGCACTGGGAAACGATCATTGCGTGTCCGGGAAGCAATCATTGAACTCTCGGATTCGCGCAGCTCAGCCGTACTCGTGAACGCCCCACCAGCTCTCCCGAAACGAAAAAGCCCAGGTCAGACACTACGGTCGTCACCTGGGCTTTGATCTTCATCAGACCCCGTTTCGCCTCCGTGCCCGTTACGTGCCCGATCCCTCCTTGAGTGCCCCTCGGGCGAGGCCGTCGAGCTTCCTTGCCACTTCCCGCTGCCGCTCGTCGGTCGACTACGAGTACCTGATCGCGACCTCCGAGAACGTCATCTACACGGCCACCTGCATGCTGCTCCTGCACCGTCTCGGAGCACAACGATCATGACTTTTCAGATGCCCTCTAATGGGGCCCCACACAGCACCTGACGTACCAAAACGCCGCAGATGCGACCGATCCCGCCGCTCATCCACACCGAGGGTTCTGCAATCCGCGTAGGTTGCCGCGACCCTGCCGATGCGTTGTCGTCCATGCCTTGAACGCTGATCACCCAGACCGGCATCATGGCCGATTGTCCATGCACGCCTGCTGCTCCACTGATGACCGGCGTGCGGGCTTCGGCGTGCGGGTCGACGCCCAAAAGTCACGGCCGGCCGGGGCGACTGGTCCAACGCGAGGTGATGGCACTCCCACATCGGCGACTTCCCATCCGACAGGCCAACTGCTGTGACATTCTCACCGCTGCACATATGCCTCGATGCCATCGAGAATCCTCGCAAGGCCGAATTCGAAGCCATCGAGCGGGGGTTCGTCGGAGAGAAACATCGGATCCTCCATCGCGTCCGCGACGGCATTCAGGTCGCGGGAGCGGAGTTGGCTGTCCAGGAACACGCGGACCGCACGCACCGCCCGCTGCTGATCAGGATTCGCACGGCGCAACGCGGCCGGTGTCGGAGTGTTGCGCCGCAGGTTGGCGCCGTACCGGGCGTGGCTGTCGAGGAGGTACGCACAGTTCAGCATCTGCTGCGCCTCCATACCGGTCGACCCGAGCACGGTGATCAGAGCATCCAGCCAGGCCGCGTTGTGCGGAGTCAGGGAGACAGTTGTCGGCACGTCCAGCAGCCATGGACGGGAGAGGAAGCGTTCGAACAGCTGGCGTGACCACAGCGCAGCGGCCTCTCGCCAATCGCCGTCCGGCAGCGCGGGCGGGTCACCCCAGGCGCGATCGGCCAGGAGTACGATGAGCTCATCCTTGGAGCTGACGTAGCGATACAGCGCGTTGGTGGTCACGCCGATCCGGCCGGCCACTTTCGGCAGCGAGGCGGCAGCGATGCCTTCCTCGTCGGCCAATTCCGTCGCGACCGCGATGATCTTCTCGACGCTGTGCGCCGGCTTAGGACCGCGCCGCCCCCCGGTGTCGACAACGCCCCAGGCCGCAGCCAGGCCTGGTGGCAGCGCCTCGAGGTCGGCGTCATCGGTGTGCGCGCGATCCGGTGCGATCTCGCGATCTCGTACGGCGTCGCGTCCGGAGCTCTTGCGTGGGGTCATGGCCGGCATCCTCTCGAAGATCTGAGTGAAATAGTAGACGGCTTACACAGTTGTTGTTACTGTGCATGGCATGAACACTTCATCGCTTACACAGATTCAACCCCCGGTCGTGGGCCGTCGCTGGATCGGCCTGGCCGCGATCCTCGGCGCCGTTTTCGCGATGGCCGAACTTCCTCTCTACTTCGTGGTACCTGCATGTGACCCCCCGATCTGCGGTGTCGAGACCGGCAGTCTCATGCCGGACTGGCTGATCCTCACCCGTACGCTCTTCAACTTCTTCGCGCTCACGCTGTTCCTGGTGTTCATGACTGGCGTCCGGTTTCTGGTCGCGCGGGCCGATGCCCGGTCCGAATGGTTCGGCGCGGTCGCCGGTACCGCCGGCGTGGCATGGACGATCATCGACATGGTCGCCAAGGGGCTCGAAGGCAGCAGTGCCATCAAGGCCACCGAGTGGATCGACCCGACCCGCACCGTACCCACCTATCTGCTCTACGGTGCCATCAGCCACCTGATGCTGGTTGTCTTCGGTGTCGCCTTCGGGCGCGCGGTGCTGCGCTCCCGCGCTTTTCCTCGGTGGGTCGGCTGGTCGTCATTCGGCATCGCCGCACTGCACCTGGCCGGAGTGCCGTCGATGTTCTTCGGCTTCAATTCGTCGGAGTTCTACGCCTCCAACGGCTGGGGTGCGGTCGCGATGTTCAATGGCATCGCCGCCATCTGGCTGGCGGCCGTCGGCGTCGCAACGCTGATGAAGAAGACTTCGTCGGCGTTGGCACTCGTTTGACCGCCAACGCATAGGCGCGTACGCGTGGCGAGTTCGGCGGGTCGGATTCCGCTGAACTCACCACCGATGCGCCTGCCTCGTTCTGTCGCCTCAGGAGCGGGCCGACCGGCCGCGGTCTTCAGCCCAGCGGGTCGCGTGTTGCACTTCGGGGTGCAATACAGGGGCGTTCAGAGCCGTTCAGGATGGACCACTCATGCCCTCTGACCTGCATTGAACTATCTGGAACGAGCCGAGGCCGATCTTTTGAGCCGCAGGTTTCCGGGTCGGCATGCCTTCATGGGGCACAGGGCAGTGACGGCCTCCGGTGCTATCCAGCATCCCCGGCGTCGTGCCCGATCGCCTACGGCAAGCCGTACCCATGCGGGGAGGGGCGGCGCAATGCCGGAGACCGTCTCGACGAGAGTACCGCCGTGCCCGTCGCGTGCCCGATCCCTCCTTGAGTGCCCCTCGGGCGAGGCCGTCGAGCTTCCTCGCCACCTCCCGTTGCCGCTCGTCGGTGGAGTGCTGATAGATCATCGCCGCCCGCGTGCTGGAGTGCCCTATGCGTTCCATCAGCTCCCGGATCGACGCCTCGGTTTTCGCGGCGAGGGTGTTGCCGGTGTGCCGCCGGTCGTGAAAATGGATCTTCGGAAGGTCCGCGTCCTGGAGAGCCCGAGCCCAGACATGCCGGTTGAAGTTGGTGTTCCTCAGCGGCCCGTCGTCCGGCCCCGCGAAGACCGGTCCCTGTCACCGTCCTGGGTGAAGTCCTTCACGTGCACCTGCAGATCCTCGATGATCAACTCGGGGATCACCACCGTCCGCTTGCCCGCGTTCGACTTCAGATCGGCGAAGACGAGGCCCTTGCCGGTGATCTGCATCAACTGACGTTCGATCCGTACGGTTCCGGCGTCCAGGTCAAGGCGGCGGCGCGGCGCGCCGCCGCACCCCGGCTCTTCGCCCGCCCGCCGTCCGGGCGTGCGGCCTGGGGGCCGGTCCCGGACGGCGGCGAGACACCGGGCCGGGCGCCACACACCAGCCGCGCCGCACTGGCCGAACGCTCCGACCGGGGTTGCCGCGCCACCGCACAGATGCAGCCCTCACGATCGCCAGAGCACGGCTGGCCGCCACACATGCTTGGGGGCGATCGACGATCCAGGGGTCATTCCTCACCCCGGCTCACCGAACAACGCGGCTGACCACCGCTCTTGACCCCTGAACCGGAGGGTTGCAGGGTGACGAACTATGGGCAGGAGACGGTATGTCGCCAGAGGCGTTCCCGGTGGCTACCGGATCTGGGACAACAAGGCGCGTCGCTGGTGGGGTGACCTCTACGAGTTATGTCCCGACGATTTGCTCGACGAGCTGAACGGTGCACGCGACCACGGCAAAGTCACGGCACTCCTCAAGCGCTGTCGAGCCATGAAGCGGTAGGTACGCTGGACTCCAGCCGCAGATCGTGACCCCAGGGTTGGGCGCTGGGTAGCCGATGCGGGGTTAAAGTGACGCGTGATCACAAAGCCGCCTGGATGGCCGTTGCTGACCATGCTGTCGGCCCTGGCCTGCGTCATCCTGTACTGGGCCAGCGTCCCTCACTGGTACGGCATCGAGATGTGCCTGGCCGCTTTCTTCATCGGGGTTCCCTTGATGATGACCTATGTGATCCGCTTTGGCCTGGCGAGCCACAGGGGCGCGGTCTCAGGCCGATTAGGGCGTTGGTTGGTGCCCGGCTTCATAGTCGCGGGCGTCGTGATGGCGCTCGTGGCAGACGCCCCTTTCTGGCTGCGGTTCACGATCTCGAAACCGAGCATGGAAGCTTACGCCCGAACGGTAACCGCTGAGACTGCGGGAGACTTTTCCTGTCGCTGGCTCGGGCTGTACCGGATCTGCGGGGCAGCGCCCTATAACAGGTGGGACAACTCACAGGATGTCCCCGGCAGCGCCGTCCTCAACGGCGAGGAATGGGCCATCTACAGCAACACGCATTTCGTCATGCTTCCCCAAGGCCGGCCCGAGGAGGTCGGCGATGACACCTATCGGCACCTCACCGGGCCTTGGTACGGTCTGCACAGCTGGGACAACTGGTGATTTGCGAAGCTGTCAGCCGATGGCTTGGCACGGGATATGCGCAGGGTGATCTCACCCGCCGACTCTCGAACGCGGGCAGTATGCGCAGATCAGAAGACACCTACGACCAAGAACGTCAGCCCGCTGTAAAACGGTCGCTGGCGAGCGTGCGTGCCCGACGGAGCAGCGATCAAGGGGGCTCAAGGTGAGGTTCCCCCGGTTTCCCGGAGTGTTTCCTATCTGGTTTCGGTCAGCTCGGTGTGGCCGCTGACGGTGTCGGGTAGGTCGTGTTGCTGGGCG